>VXPH01000012.1 GCA_009839615.1 Nitrospinota bacterium | reverse complement strand
CTCCGTCCTCGCCCGACCGATGACATAAACCTTGTTTCGCATGGACTGCCAACGGTAATTCACGGAATTCACACCCTCGGCCGCCAGGAACTGAGCCTTGAGTTTGGCTTCTATCCACGCATCGCTGGCAATCCGGCTGAGCTTGACGATGTCGCGCTCCACGGCTGGTTGCGTCTTCGCCTCTGCGCGGTTGCGCTCCACCTCGTCCGGAGAACCGAGAAGGATATGATCATAAACGGCTTTGATTCTGGGGTCGCCTCGCGCAATACTCAAAACGGCTTCTCGTTTTTTCTCCGCATCCACGATGCCGGTCAGCAACACCCTTCCTTCCCACACGTCCGTATTCACATCCACCGGCAAACCACTGTCGACGCGCAAGTACTCTTGCAACAGATTCGCGTGTATTTTCGTATCTTCTACCTGCTGTTTCAAAGAGCGATCCTCAAAAGCGCTCTTGATGCCCTTTTGGGCGACCATCACCGCCGCCGGCACGCATCCATTCACCCATAAAGGCAAAAACGAGATGATGAGAATGAACCTGGTGAATTTACTCACGAGTTCCCCTGGAGGGCGAAGTGGAACAATAACACTCTCTATTTTGCCTTTTGACTTGCATGGAGGCAACCACAAACAAAATCGAACCCTCTTAACACTCTCATACCGTTATGGACGATATCCCGCTGTTTCGATTGCAATGCTTTGTGAGAAAACGCATCATGTATCCATTCACGAATCAACCGTCACACCAACCAATGTTCATAAGGTCCTTCTTCGCCCAGGAGAAAAAATGCCGATTTCAGACGATTCGTTAAAGTCCCGCTGCGAAAATGTCTTCGGAGATTCACTCGACCCCGAACGACGCTCCCTTCTCATCGCCACGGTGGAAAACATGGAGAAAGGACACCCACTGTTGCGGGAACGTCTTTCGCCACAAACGGAACCTGCCGGACACGCTGGATTCTTGCGTTCCCTCGCGAGGGAGAAATAAATTGATCAACGATTCCACGATCCTCACCGCTGCGGAAATCGTCACACAAATCAAAGAAAGAACAATCAGCGCCGTTGAAGTCACCGAGGCGCATCTGGAACGCTCGGAGAAAGTCGGGGAGGTCTTGAATTCCTGGATCAGGCTCGACTCAGAGGGTGCCCTGAAGGCAGCGCAAGAAGTGGACGCCGCCATTGCCCGAGGCGAGGACCCGGGACCCTTGGCCGGCGCGCCGATAGGCCTGAAGGACTTGATCGACATGAAAGGCCTGCCCACCACGGCTGGCAGCATCATCGACAAAAACAACGTCGCGGACTCGGATGCCCTGCTGGCTCGAAAGATACGCCGCGCAGGCGGCGTGATACTCGGAAAACTGAACCTCCACGAATTCGCCTTCGGCCCCACCGGGCACAATCCCCACTACGGGGATCAGAAAAACCCCTGGGATACCGAACGGGTCACGGGCGGGTCGAGCGGCGGCTCGGGCAACAGCGTGGCGACGGGGCAGGTTTCCATCGCCATCGGTTCGGATACGGGCGGCTCCATCCGGATTCCCGCATCCTTATGCGGGGTCGTCGGGCACAAACCCACGCATGGGCTCGTCACGAAATCGAACTGCGCCCCCTTGTCGTGGTCGCTCGATTCGTTCGGGCCTTTGGCGAGGTCTGCTCGGGACTGCGCGCTCATGATGTCCGCCATCGCCGGGCACGACCCTGCCGACGCCTCATCCATTGCCTGCGATCCGCCCGGCTTCATGGGGGGACTGAGTAAACCCATTGAAGAATTTCGGGTCGGCCACGCGCGAGAATACTATGAACAACGCTCGGAACCGCCCGTGGCGGAAGCGGTGAATCATCTGGCAAAGACACTTCAAGAAATGGGCGCCGAGGTCGTCGACGTCGAAATACCAGACGTCGAAACCGCGTTTCATGCGGCGGCCGTGTTGATGGTAGCCGAAGCGGCGACCGTGCACGAAAAAAACATACGAGACAACGCGCAAGATTTCGATCCCGCGGTCCTAGAGAGAATCAGGCCCGGTTTTTTCATTTCCGCCACATCGTATATCCAGGCGCTTCGATTCCGGGAACAGTGGACGAAGCGCATCTGCAGGGAAGTATTTGGTGGGGTAGACCTCGTTCTCGCCGCTGCCACACCGATTCCCGCCGCTTTGCGTTCTCAGGCGTCCGGAACGGTTCGTGGCAAAGAGGTCGAAATTCGAACGCTCATGATCTCATTGACGAGGCTTTGGAATTTTCTCGGCGGGCCTTCCACGGCCTTTCCCTCGGGCATGAGCGAGGAGGGCCTGCCGCTCGGAGCGCAAATCATGGGCGCGCCTTTTGCGGACCACCACACGCTTTCGTTTGTGCATCAACTGGAGCAAAGAGGCGTCGTGAAAGTGGAAAAACCGCCTATTTAGCGAAGAAAGGCAAACTACTCCGGCCTGGCCCCATCCGGCCCCATCGGGAACTTCTCGCAAAGCGATCGTACGTCTTCCCTTACCGAGGCGATGCGGGCTTCGTCCGTGATATCGGCCAGCACGTCGGCTATCCAGTCACCCACCACTTTCATCTCGGCTTCTTTCATGCGGCGCGACGTCAACGCGGGCGTCCCGACACGAATCCCGCTCGTGAACGCCGGTTTTCTCGTGTCGAATGGAATCGCGTTTTTGTTCACCGTGATTCCCGCCTGGCCCAGGGCGGCCTCCGCCTTTTTCCCGCTGAAACCGGCCTCGCGCAAATCCAGGAGAATCAGATGATTGTCCGTGCCACCCGAGACAAGGTGGATGCCGCGCTTTAAGAGCGCTTCCGCGAGCGCCTTGGCGTTTTTCACGATCTGCGCCGAATAGTCCTTGAATCCGGGCGTACTCGCCTCCTTGAACGCAACCGCCTTGGCCGCGACGACGTGCATCAAAGGTCCGCCCTGAAGCCCGGGGAAGACGGCCTTGTTCATCTCTCCCGCGTAGTCCTCGTCGCAAAGAATCATGCCGCCGCGAGGCCCTCTGAGCGTTTTGTGCGTCGTGGTCGTGACAATCTGGGCATGGCCCGCGGGACTCGGGTGCGCGTCGCCGGCGATGAGACCTGCGACATGGGCGATGTCCGCCATCACCACGGCGCCCACCTCGTCCGCGATCTCCCTGAAGCGCGCATAATCGATCGATCGCGGATAAGCGCTCGCCCCTACGACGATAATCTTGGGCCGGTGTTCCTTTGCCTGGCTTTCCACTTCGTCGAAATCGATGACGTGGTTTTCGGGATCCACTCCATAAGCCACCACCTTGAACCAACGGCCCGAGAAGGTGACGGGGTGCCCATGGGTCAAGTGGCCCCCATGAGACAGATTCATCCCCAAAAGCGTATCACCCGGTTCGAGCAAGCCGTAATACACCGCCGCGTTCGCCTGGGCGCCGCTGTGCGGCTGCACGGAGGCGTGATCCATGCCGAAAAGAGCCTTCGCCCGCTCGATGGCGAGGGATTCGGCCACGTCCACAAACTGACACCCGCCGTAGTAGCGCCTTCCCGGAAACCCTTCGGCATATTTGTTCGTCATCACGCCGCCCACCGCTTCCATCACCGCCTTGCTCACGTAGTTCTCCGAAGCGATGAGTTCGAGCTCGTCCGCCTGACGTTCTCTTTCATCTTCCATGGCGGCGAAAATATCGGGATCTCTCAGCGCTAGTGCCGATGACATCGATGGGACCTCCAGGTTTTTTCAGGCGTGGGGAATGGTACGGAACTTCCCGGGCGGGTCGAAGCTAACAAACCGATTACGGGGCGTCAATCCCGAATGCCAAATGCGCCACCATGGCGTGACAGTTATAATGGCAATGCGAAACCTCCAGGTAAAGGATTTCATCATGCCAAATGAACCCGACGATTTGCTCGATATCTCATCAGAGGGAGTGCCCAGGACATCACTTCCTCCCGAACCGGAAGAACTCCGCGCGTTGGATTCTCTCAGAGAGGCCATTTTGTCTGGCGATGAAAACCAGGGACCGGCCATTGATAATTTGAAAGCTCTGGTGGCGCGTTATCCGGACGCGCTTTCCGGCTGGGTGGCCATGGGGCGGATTGCGCTCGAAATCGAAGAGACGATTAGCGCATACGCATACTTCCGGGTCGCCTACCACAGGGGGCTGGACAAGGCGCGCGCCTCGGGCTGGCGCGGTGACGGGCGCATTCCCTGGGAAATCCCGGCCAATCGACCGTTCTTGCGCGCCATTCATGGCCTGGCGCAATGCGCCGACGCCATCGGAGAATCCGCCGAGGCGAAACGATGCGCTGAATTTCTGGGAATGCTCGACCCGGATCATCCGTTCTAGTGCGGCGTTTATTCACGCGAGCACGAATAACGGTAGATTACCTACCTGATCAACGAATCCTGACGCAGGTAAGAGGGAGCGAAAACGCCCTCTCCAGGTGTTATTGAAAAACTCCCGCAAACCGACAACGCCTCTTCCCTCACCCTGAGTAGCCGCCGGAGGCGGCGTATCGAAGGGCGAGGGGAATCGAACACTTCGCGTCGGAGCGAGGAGCATCCTTCGATACGCGGCTTCGCCGCTACTCAGGATGAGGCAGAGAGGGATTTTTCGACAACCCCGACAAGGGGAGTTGGGTGGTTGGACCCGACCAGGGAGGGAGGTTTGGCGCGAAGGGATTGTAGTGACAACCCCTCCTCGGGATTGTCCCACAGTTCGCGAACCTCGGACAGGCGTAGAGGCCTGTCCGGCTACGGGCGAATGCGGTTTTGATCGTCATTGCGGCGGTGGACAATTGCGAGCGCCGAGGACTTTTTCAACAATCCCCTCTAAACCGGGTTCCGCCCTCATCCCCCCATGTACTGCCCCATCAAGAGGATGAGATCGCCCTCTTTCATCTCGGAATCGAGCTTATGGTGAATGCCCAGGAGCGCGTCGTTCACGGCGATTTCAAGGTGTTCGGCCAACTCGCCGGTTCCGTTGTGCCAAAGCGCCTCGTCCAGGGAGCGATAACGGCTGCTCATTTTTTTCAGGACGTCCCGGAGCGTGGCGCCTTCGGGCACTTCCTCGTCGAAAATCTTGCGTTCGTTCCCGTCACCGCCCACGAACGTCGACGCCCAGGAGATGAACTCCAGCCGGACGCGAATCGCCTTGACGCTTTTCGTCTCGCTCATGGGCGTCTTCCTCCGGGTCCGGGGCAGGCTATACGTTCGCGCCCCATAGCGCCTCGGCGACATCTTCCAGATCGAGTTCGCGCAAAAGCTCGGGCCTGGGGCGGCCCGTCTCCCTGTCGTAGCCGGCCGTCTCGTACCATATATCGAGCATCTTCTCCCACTGATCCATGATCGAGACGCCCGCGATCGGCCCATCCACCGGCGTGGAGCCATATCGCCTGGACGGCTTTTCGACCTCGGGCCCGATGCCGCAGCGCAAATTGAACGCGCGCATCAAGGCGTTGATGCGCCGGCCGGTCTGCATCGCTTCATCCTTGTCCACGTCCCATCCGGTAGCCGCCTGAATGGAGCGGCACAAGACGTCCATCGGCGCGCGCGTAGTAAAGACGCACGCCCCCAGGGAATCCTCATACGCGCGGCGTCCCCTCAGACCGCCCACGTGCTTAGGCACCGCCTCCGCGTCCTGGGGGTGCACACGCGCGGGCAGGCCGTAATCCGTCGGGAACACCGGGGGAGCCGTATCCATCGTTCCGCCCGAACCCGTGCAGGTATCGATCATCTCCTCCCACCGGGAGCGGTGATCGTGCCCTCTGGGGGAATTGTTTACTTCCGTATAAATGGCGCAATCCTGCGCCTCGCCACCGAGTTTCTCCGCCGCGAGCTTCGTGCCCTCCGCCAGGAGGTCGCCCATGCCCTCGCGCTTGCAGATCATTTCGAGCAGCCTGTTGGCCCCGTCGATGTCGCCCCACTCCAGGCGGAAACCCAGGTCCTCGTCCGTGATGTAGCCTTTTTGCTGACACTCCATCACCCAGCCGCAGAGCCAGCCGAACTCGTTCACGTCCACGCAGGCGCGGTCGAGCTGGGTGTTCATCCATGTAACCTGCTGCGGATCCGTGGCGCCAATCGTCCAGCCCGCGCCCGACCAGCCCTCGTACTCCGGTTCGTCCACGACCTGCCCCTTGTAGGGACCGGAGGAGATGACCTGCATGTGGCAATGGTGCATGCCGCAAGCGCTGCACTGATGCCCCCGGTGGTCGAAACCCTCGCGCAGGCCGTTCGCCTCCCATTTTTGCGTTTCGACTTCCTCGGGCCACACGTTCGTCGTGTAGTTCCGGATCGGGAGCGCGCCCATGCCCTGCAAGTTCCGCACTCCGCCCAAAGTGCCGTAGAGGTACAGCCCCTTGGTGGAGGGATCGGTCTGCAGGCTGTGGGCGATATCATCCGCCGCCGCGAAGAGCGCTTTGGGATGGGCGGCGGCGACTCCCTTTGTTCCGCGCTCGATAGCCACCGCCTTCACCTTTTTCTTGCCCATGACGGTCCCGCAGCCGTTCTTGCTCGCCACGTGGCCGTAATCGCCCTGTATGGCGGCGAAGCGCACGAGATTCTCGCCCGCGGGCCCGATGCTGTACACGCTCAAGTTATGCCCGCTCAGGTTCAGCGTTTTCTCGAGCGATTGCTGCGTCTCCCAGGTGTCCTTGCCCAGCAATTCAGCGGCGTCGCGAAGCTCCACCCCGTCATCGCGGATATGGAGATAGACCCAATCGGGCGATTCTCCCTGGAACACGATGGCGTCATAGCCGCAATACTTGATATTCGCGCCGAAAAAACCGTTCGCCTGGGTGTTGGTCGCGCCGCCCGTCATCGCGCCCCGCGTCACCACGGTAAGCCCGCCTGTTCCCCAGACCGGCAGACCCGCCAGAGGGCCCGTGGCCAGAACGAGCCGGTTTTCGGGGTGATCCCAACCCACCTCGGGCGGCACCTCCTCCCACAGAATCTTGGCGCCCAACCCTGCGCCGCCCACCCATTTCCTGCGGTCGGCGGCTTCGAATTTCTCGCCCCAGGTCTTCCCGCTCGAGAGATCGACCCGGAGGATTTCTCCTGCATATGCGTAATCAGTCAAGGCATCGACCTCCTTGGTTTATGAAGAAACGGCAATTTCATGCGCAGATATCGACGGACGCCCCAAAACGGTTTCCGGCAGCAAGTCGCCCGCGGCGCCCGAGGCCAAAAACGCGCGTTTCACGTCGAATGGATTCCCGCGCAAATGCTCTTTCCACTCGGAGATGTCCGCTCCCGTATAGACGAGGCCCTTGAGCATCCCCACGTCGTTCGTCGTCCAGATTTCCCGGGTTTTGCCGAGGATTATCGCTCCGGTCAGCCTCCCGCCGTGGAACAGGAGTTTTCTGTAGGCGGGCCGCTCCGCCCGCACGGCCTCGAAGACCTCGGCGTCCGGGTCGTCCCAGGCCCCGAAACTGGCTATTTCCAAATCGAGGACGTCCACGATGTTCATGAGCAAGCTGCCCTTGTACGCAACCTCCTGGCCGGCCATGTTGGCCGCCGCCACGCGGCCATGCTGCATGGCGGTGGGCTCGATGGCGTGCACCACCTTATCACCCGTGACGGCGTCGGGGCCTTCCGCGATGTCTCCCGCCGCGTAGATGTTCGCCACGTTCGTGCGGCAATGCGCATCCACCAGGATTCCCTGGTTGGTCTCGAGGCCGCTGCCCGCCACCCAGTCGATGTTGGGCTTGATGCCCGTGGCCATGATGACCAGGTCGACCTCCAGATCGGAACCTTCCCTGAATTTGAGGAGCTTGGCGTCTCCCTTGTCCTCTATGGAGGCCAGTTGCGTCGAGGTTCTCACTTCCACGCCTCGCTCGTTCAGCCAATCCTGAACAATCCCGGCGCCCGTATCGTCTATCATGCGCGGCAGGATGCGCGATTCGAGTTCCACGACGGTGAGCTTCACTCCCTGGTTCACCAGGGCGTTGAGAATCGTGAAGGCGATGAATCCCGCTCCGATCATCGCGACGCGGGCGCCCTCGCCCACGCATGACGCCACGGCGCGCGCCTGGGGAAACGTCCAGAAACTGTGCACGTTTTCTCCGTCCGCACCGGGCACCGGGGCTTTCACGGGGGAGGAACCCGTGGCGATCAAGAGATTGTCGTATTCAATCTCGTCACCCCCCTCGAGGATGAGCTTGCTTGCCGATGCGTCGATGCGCGCGGCGCGCGCGCCAAACCTCGCATCCACGTTCAGCGCGGCGAGCTTGGGAGGAGAGGCGATATAGACGTGGGATTCCGCAATGTCCCGCGCCAGATAATAGGGCAGCACCATCCGCGAATACGGCGTCTCATCCGCGACGAGGACGATCTCGGAATCACCCTGATCCAGTTCCCTGAGGGTGGTGATGGCGTTCCAACCGGCGGTTCCGCCGCCAACGATGACGTGTCTGGCCATATCAGATCACCCCCGCAAGCGGTCCGGCAGGCGACTTCGCCCGCTCCGCGGCAAAGGGCCCGACCCAGTCGGTCTTATCGGCCTCCCCGTAAACGATGGCGTCGGTGGGGCACACCGACGCGCATGCGGGATTCCCCCCGCACAGGTCGCACTTGAACGCCTTGTGGGTGTCGATGTCGTAGAACATCGTTCCATAAGGACACGCGATGGTGCAGAGCTTGCAGCCCACGCAAATGTCGTCCGCCACGTCCTTCGCCCCGGCCGGCGAGATGCCGATCGCCTCGACGGGACACGCCGTCAGACACCAAGCCTCGTCGCACTGCGGACACGTATAAGGCGCATAGCTCGTGTGGCCCTCGAACGAAGAGACGCGGATCACCGCCTTCGAGGGCTGAAACGTCCCCGTCTGCTCATAAGAGCACGCGAGTTCGCACCGCATGCAGCCGGTACATTTCTCGGGAATGATCTTCAGTATTTTCATCGCACCCCCACAATTTTTGGAAAGGGCCTCCCGCACCCCGTCACGAAGCGGGAAACACATCTTTGGAAGAATGAAGACGCGCGCATTCTCGCAGAGGCGGCCGACTCCGGTCAAACGAAATTCCCATTTTTTGGCCTTTCGAAGCGTCAACCGCCCGACGTCACCAGAACGGCTCCCGCCACGACGATGAGTATTCCCATCACCAAACGCTTCGTGATGACTTCCAGGTCGCGAAGCAGCACCACCGACAGCAACAGTACGAATATCGGGGTCATGCGAACCAGCGGGGATATGACTGCGAGCTGCCCGTCACGCAGCGAGGTCCAGAACAGCACGGCGGAGAAGAGCCCGAACAAACCCGCCGGGACGCATGCCGCCGCAACCCGCAGGCTCCACTGAAACTTCTGTTCCTGCGAGGCGAAGCGCGAGGAAGCAATCAAGCCCACGTTGGCGATGAGCGTGGCCACGACGATGCCCAGCCAGGGAGCGTTCATGGCGGCCAGCCCCGCTTTTCGCAGATAGGGCGTGACGCTGAACGCCGCCATCGCGATGAAGGCGAAGGTGTAACGCTTCAGCGAATATCCTCCTGCCCCCCGCTCGCCGGTGAGCCCGATCATCCCGATGACGACAAGCAGGATTCCCAGCCAGACGCCCGCGTCGGGGCGCTCGCCCAGAATCACCACGCCCATCAGCGCCGAACCGATGGGAGTCGCCGCCACGAGTGCGCTCGTTCTGCTCACGCCGACGTACTCACTCGAACGGAGAGCACTGTAGCGCGCTACGAGATTCCCCACCAATCCGGTGAAGAGATACAAGATGAGAGCCGCCACCCAATCGCCTTCGTAGATATCGAATAACGGCGAGAAAACGACGGCGAGAACCGCCATCCAGCCATTCACCCAGAAGATAATCGTGAGCGCCGAGGCCCGCTCGAGCAACCTGCGGACGAGAATCTGGTTGCAGGCGAACAGGAAGGCGCCCAGTAACGCGCGGAACTCGGGTGGCGCCTCCACAATCAGGTTTCCCATTTCACACCTCAAGAACCACCACAAAAGCGCGGCCTACTCAAAATGAATGAGCACCTACCTGCCCAATACGATCAGCACCGCACCCTCCACGGCAAGCAGCCCGCCGGCGATCACGCGCAAATTGATGCGCTCCAGCCTTTGATAAAAAATCCAGGAAAACAGTATCAAGAATAAAATGGAGAGCCTGTTGATCGGGATCACCTCTATGAGCTTCCCGTTCTTGATGGCGAGCCAAAAGCAGTACGCCGATATGATGTTGAAAGTCCCTCCGATGAGAACCAACCACAGGCTCCTTTTGTCCCAAGTCTTGGGGTTGAGCTCATGATTTTCGACAAAAGGTATGGACCCGAGTTGGAGAAGCGCGCCCGTGAACGCCGTGGTGGCAATGCCGAAGGCGGGGGAGGGAATCGTCTGAAACGCGAGCTTTCGCAACGGTGGGGCGAAGGAGAAGAAAAAGGCCGCCAGAATCGGCAGGAGATAATACAAAAAGGGAGCGCGCTTCCCCCCTGCCCCTCTCTCCTGCACCAGGAGGATAGCGCCCAACACGATGGCGAACGTGCCCAGGGCGATCGGGAAATTGATCGTCTCGCCGAAGAGGAGCATGGCCAGCAAAGCGCTCCATATGGGATGGACTTGCAAAAATATCTGGGAGCGCGCCATTCCGATGAGCGTGGCCGAGATGAAGTTCAGGTTTCTCGACAGGAAATGAGAACAAAGCCCTGCCAGGACAAACCAGAAAATCCCCTCCAGGGGCCATTTTTCGAGACCGGCGCCCAGTATATATATGGTCGAAGCGTAAGTTACCAGCGTTAAATTGGTCACGAAGGTGATCGCCTTCGGTCCTATCCACTGAAGAGCGCCTCGATAGATTGTCTGCGTGACTGCCAAAAAGACAGCGGACAGGAAAGACAGAAAAACCGGGGGGAGCGACTCGATCAAGGCCTATCCAAGGGACAGAGGAATGAAGCAAAGCGATAGATGCGCATTATGGCACGAGAAGCCGGCATCCGTAATCCGCGCCCCGCGCGAAACCGGACGCGGCGTGATATATTCCGGCTCCCGATTCTTTTGAGGATACAGAAGATGCCGAAGGACGCTTCAACGCCCGCCACCGAAATTTTTCCCGAGTACGCCCTTTTGCCCGAAATGTACGCCCGGGAGGTGGAAGGCCTCACAGATGAGCAACTCGACATGAAACAACCCGACAAAAGCTGGGGCCTGTGGTCGATCCGCGAGCAGGTCAGCCACATGGGCTATGTGAATTACAGATGGTTTTTGCAGGTTTGGGGCAATTTCTTGTTTGGAGAAAACTTGCCGAGGCCTGAATCCCTATACGACACGGGGGGTGCGGACCGCCTCCTCGATCCCGGGCGATTCTACGAGATTGGAGATCTGCTCGCCGCTTATGAAGACGGCTGCCGGCTGGCACTGGATATTCTCGAAAACGAAACTCTTGATTCCTTGCGGGAAAAAACCAAAGAAAGGGTCGTTCCCCGAAACTACGAATGGCCCTCGGGCGATCGATACATCGACTGGATTGAAAACGTGGTCCTCGAAATCCACCCCGATGGCTTCTGGCGCGACGAGAAAAAAGACAACGTTTTTCACTACAACCTGGAATGGACTATTCGCCATGTGCTGTGGGAAGGATACGCCCACCTCAAAACCATCCAGGCGCACAAACAAGCGCAGGGAATCGAGGAGAAGACAGCGCTGGATGAGGGCGTGGGCTACCTCGCCGCGCTCACCTGGGAGTGAGCATCCGCCGCACCAGTCCCTCGGGGGCGTCGTCGACCGTGAAGGAACCCATGATTTTCTCCGAGATGAAACCTTCGTCGTTCATGTGCCGGAAAAACGCCAGTAAAGGATCATAATAACCGCGGACGTTGAGCAGGCCGACGGGCTTGGCGTGGTATCCGAGTTGGAACCATGTGATCATCTCCATGGTTTCCTCAAGCGTGCCGAGTCCGCCCGGCAACGTGATGAAGCCATCGGACAGTTCCGCCATCAACGCCTTTCTCTCGTGCATCGTGCGCACGACGTGAAGTTCGGTGATCCCCTGATGGGCGACCTCCATTTCCATCAACTTATCTGGAATTACGCCGATGATCTCACCTCCGTTTTCGATCACGGCGTCGGCCAGAACGCCCATGAGTCCGATGCCTCCCGCGCCATACACCACGCCGATTCCGCGCACAACCAAGGCACGCCCCAGTGTTCGCGCCGCGTCATGATACTCAGTCCGCACTCCTTTCGATGAACCGGCGAAAACGCATATCCTTTTCAACGAGATTTCCTCCCCGCCGGGTCGGCGCCCAGGCGGGGGCTCGACATCCTCCGGCTTTCACTTTTCAACGAGACACTCAACTTCCATTGGCGTCAGACATATTACTACCGCTACACTCCCTTCGCCATGAAGATTCTCATCTGGAACATCATGCACGGCGGTGGACGCCGGGCGGATAAAATCGTGGAGCGCATCGGCCAGGGAAGACCCGACATCGTCATACTGACGGAGTTTCGTGGCACTCCGCCCAGCCGGGAGATCGCCTCCCGTATCGAGGATCTCGGACTGCCTTACCAACTGAACACGGCGTCTGAAAATCATCCGGCCAAAAACGCCCTGCTCCTCGCTTCTCACTGGCCGCTCAGGCGCATTCACTGGAGGAGACCTCCCGAACCTGCTGAACGCCGTCTGCTCGCCCACGTCCGTGCGCCCACGCCCATCACCATCGCCGCCGTTCATGTGCCCAACCGCGTGAGCGGAATTAAATATCCCTTCCTGGATGCGCTCCGCGATCTGACGCGCCGCCGGCGTGGTAGCGGAGCCTTGATAGCAGGTGATTTCAACACCGGGCGAATCAATGAGGATGAAACCGTGAAATGCTTCAACAGGCGCGAAGACGATTTCATGACGGCCATGTCGAAAGCGGGCTGGGCGGATGCGTACCGCAGCGTCCACGGCCGAAAACGCGCCTACACCTGGCGCGCGCCAGGGGGTGGAGGGAGCTTCCGGCTGGATCATGCGTTCATCAATCGAAGCGCGCAAGGCAGGCTGCTCGACGCGCGCATCGATTGGCCGCCGGGCAACCCGAAACCGCCGAGCGATCACGCCGCTTTGTGGATCACGTTGAAAGATTGATTCGGTAAGTAGTAGAAAAAGGCGGCTCTTATATAAACGGACGGGAGAAAAAACCGTGAGCAGACCCCTCGAGGGCGTCAAAGTATTGGACCTCACCCGCCTCGTCTCGGGCGGAATGTACGGCATGCTGCTGGCCGACGCCGGCGCCGACGTGGTCAAGGTCGAAGCGCCGGGCCACGGCGATACGCTGCGGGCCTGGAACCCGTACTGGTGGAAGGTCTATGGCCGGGGGAAGCGTTCCATCACCACGAACCTGGCCAAGCCGCGAGGACAGGAACTCATCCGAAAGCTGGCGGCCCACGCGGACGTTCTCGCCGAGAATTTCTTCGTCGGCAAACTCGAAGGCTGGGGCCTGGGGCCGGACGATCTATGGAAGGTGAACCCGAGACTCATCGTCGTCCGCATTTCCGGATGGGGGCAGGACGGCCCTTACCGCGACAGGCCGGGCTTCGGCACCCTGGTGGAGGCGATGTCGGGCTTCGCCGATATGAACGGATTTCCCGACTCCCCACCCCTGGCTCCTCCCCAGCCCCTGGCGGACATGACGGCCGCGCTACAGGGCGTCGCCTCCACCATGTTCGCGCTCTACCACCGCGACGCTCTGGGGGGCGGGAAAGGACAGGTTATCGATCTGGCGCTCTACGAGCCGCTTTTCACGATACTGGGTCCGCAGGCGGCCCGCTATCTCATCGAGGGGAAAAAGCGCCCGCGCCTGGGCAACCGCTCCGAGAACTCGGCGCCCAGAAACATCTATCCCACGAGCGACGGGAAGTGGGTGGCGATATCCGCTTCCACCCAGCCGATGTACGAGCGCCTCGCCCGCGCCATGGGGCGCGAAGACATCATCACCGACGAGCGGTTCACGAACAACGAGACGCGCGTCGTGAACCAGGATGCGCTCGACAAAATCGTGGCCGACGCCATAGGAAGATACAGCTGCGACGAGAACATGGAGAGATTCAACGCGGGCGGCGTCACGGCGAGCCCCGTCTACGACATCGAAGACATCCTCTCAGACCCCCATTTCCAGGCGCGAAACCTGGTTCGCCACGTGCCGGACGCGGATTTCGGTTCGGTACCCATGCAGGGCGCTTTCCCGAAAATGTCGCAGACGCCCCTCGACATCGCCTGGACGGGGCCGGCCCTCGGGGAGCACACCGAAAAAATACTCGATGAATGGCTGAATATGGCGCCCACGGAAATCGAGCGCCTGCGAAACGAGGAAGTGCTCTAAGCGTTATCCTCTGGAAAAGAGAAGCACGGACGCCGCGGCGAAGGCGACGCCCACCCCTTTTCTTAACGTCAGCTTTTCCTTCAGGAAGATGATGGCGAGCACCCCGGTCAACACGAAGCTCAACTGCGCGATGGGCGCCACAACGACCGCCTCGCCATAGGTGAACCCCACGGCGATGGCCACGTAACTCGATGAGGTGAGCACGCCGCACACGAATGGAAGCCATAGCGGCACGCCGCGCCTGGGAAGCGGGTTCTTTTGCAGGAGCAAGTAGGGTACGGCCATGCAGAAAACGCCCACGCTTTGCATGGCCGTCATCATGGCGGGTTTGGCGCCCATCCCGAGTCCGAGCTTATAGAACAGGCCGATGACGCCGAACATGCACATGGCGCCGGTCGCCAGGCCGACGGAGCGCTTATCCCCGACGGACGTCGCCGCGACGCTGCCGCCCGCCGTCACGGCGAGAGCCGCCAGAACCAGTGCGACTCCCTTGATGAGGTTTACGCTCTCGCCCAGGAAAAAAATCGTGAGGGCGGCCGTTACCGCGAAGTTCAGGCGGACGATCGGCACGAGCGCCACCGCCTCGCCCCTTCTTAAGGCGAACAAGACGAATAAATACGCGGTGAACGCCAGAATCCCGTTGATGAACCCGAAGGCGAGGCCCGGATTCAGGATCAACTCATCACGATAATAGGCCAGGCCGAAGGCGTTGGGCAGATAAGCCATGTTTTGCAGGAACATGAAGGGGCCGCTGCGCATCTCCCACTGCTGGCCCCATTTGTAGAGAAAGTCATTGACGCCGAGAAAACACAACGACATGAGCGCGAAGACGACTTCCGGCGGCATACGCGACTCCCCGGCGCGGACGTCCCTGCTCGCCACGCATACCTCTGGCTGATGGGGGGATGAAATCGCCCTCGATTCAGGGAAGCTCTAAAGGGCAGGCTTCAGAAACCGAAAAAATGATACGGCCCCCACCACGGCGTGTCAACGGAATGAGCGGCGGAGAGTGCCCGTCTTTCGGTATTCTGTTCGATTCGCCATAACCATCGAGGGATAAAACATGCTATTTTGAAACCGGGAGCATGAGGCGCGCGCCATTCGAAATCTTGAGTGTTTTTCTTTCATCTTTCACCTGAGGAGCCGGGGGATTGGGTCGTGAATATCCGCTTCGCCCGATTGTCGGCGTAGGGGCCATCATCCTCGATGAGGAAAACGTCCTCATCGTCCGCCGGGGACAACCTCCCAGAATGGGCGCCTGGAGCATTCCTGGCGGCGGCGTTCACCTGGGTGAAGACCTGGAAGAAGCCTGCATACGAGAGGTCAAGGAAGAGACCGGCCTGGACGTGGAGATTCTCTCCGAGGGGCGGGTTTTGAACCGCGTCACCCGGGACGAATGGGGCCGCGTGCAATTCCATTACGTGCTCATCGATTTCGTGTGCCGGCCTACCGGGGGGACGCTTCAGGCGGCGAGCGACATATCGGAAGCCAGGTGGGTTCCCTTATGCGAGGTATCCTCCTTAAGCCCGATGACAAGCGGAACGGCGGAATTCATACTGGAATCGATCGACGCGCTTAACCAATCGTCGCGCTGGAAATATCGAGAAATCACATGAATGACGGCGCAGAAAAAAGACCCCCGAATGAACAGCTCGCCGCCTTGTTCTTGCGCCTCGCCGCTCGCGAACTCCAATCGCCCGCCTCTCGCCTCAAAGAAAAGTTCCTCGCCCTGGCCGAGGAATCAGACCCCTGGAAGACGCGCGAGGAGATTCGGGATTTATCCGAGAACATCCATCAGATGAGCCGCCTTATCGAAACGCTCTCCGACGCCGCCGACATCGAGACGCAACAAGTAATTCTGGACAACACCGAAATCAATCTCGCGCATCTTTTCAGCGAACGCATCGGAAAGCGGCTTTGGAATTTTCCCTCGTTCCGGTTCTTGCCCGAGATGCCCTCCCGGCTCGACATGTTCGGCGACAGGACGAGGCTCACTTTCCTCATCGACGACCTGCTGGACGCGGCCATACACATTGCGCCCGAAGGCGGCACCATCCACGCGCTACTCGCGATGGAAAACGAGCGGATCGTTTTGTCGACCACCAACCGCGACGCCGAAATTCCAACTTCTTCCAATTCGTTCATCGACTGGATGGCGAAGGACCTCGAGGATCCGGGCGCGCTGCGGGGAATCGGAATCGGTCTCTACCGAAGCCATCTCACCGCACTCATGCTGGGCGGGCGCCTGGAACTCACGACCCCTCCCGAGGGCGGCGCATCCTTCACAGTCGAGTTCCCTTTACATCAATCACAACATTCCGGCCTTCCATAGGAATCCATCTACATGACCGAGAAGAAGCGAATCTCCGAAGAAGCGCTCGTGCGTTTCGCCACGAAGTGCATCATGGCCCTGGGCGCCCCTGAGGATCGCGCCAGGGTGACGGCGGAAATTCTCGCTGCGGCGGATATGCGCGGAATATCGAGCCACGGCGTGGCGGGCGGGACGGGCTTGCGTGAACTCGTCGAGCGCATTCAGAAAGACGCCATCGACCCGAAAACCGCGCCGAGCGTCAAACGAAACGAAAACTGGGCCGTCGCCGTCATGGATGCGCAAGGCGGCATCGGCCCGGCAGCGGCGATGGATGCGACGCGCCTCGCGGGCGATCTGGCGGAAGAGTACGGCATCGGAAAGGTCTATGTGCACAACGCGAATCACTTCGGGGCGGCGTGCGTCTACGCCGAGGCGCTCATCGATCGGGGTCTGGCCGGCCGCGCCACATGCACCTCCGGCGCCTGGATGAAGCCTTTCGGAGGAAACAGGATCCGGCTGGGCACGAATCCCATCGCCTGGGGAGTCCCTGCCGGGAATCAGGCCATCGTCATCGACGTGGCCACCACGCAGCGCGCCGTGAGTCCCGCCATTCGCGCCAGCCGCGCGGGAGAGGCGATACCGGACGATTACTTTCTCGATGAGAACGGAGATGTCATTTCCGGCCACGTTGCGTATGACGAACTGATAAAAGGCTCCGTTCTCCCCCTGGGAGGAACGCAGTTCGGCTACAAGGGTTCCGGACTCGCCGTGCTGGTGGACCTGGACGGCGTCATCGGCGGCGGCGCGACGGGGCACATTCCGACGCTGCGCGTCCGGCCCGACGCCCGCATCACCCAGACGATAGAGGCCTGGAGGATGGATGCGCTATATCCCCTGGAGGATGTGAAGAGGCGGCTGGCCGAGGCGGTGAGAGACATCAAAAGCTGCGGGGGGCCGGAGATGCTGCTTCCGGGAGAACGCGAGGCGCACAAAAAGGTGGACGCGGAGAAAAACGGAATCCCCTATGAAACCAGCCAGTGGGAGGCGCTCAAAATGATCGGGGGCTGGCTGGGCGTCGAGTCGCCCGAAGCCATTCAGGGAAATTGATTCGCTGAACAAGTTGTTTTCAGAGCGGCAACGCAAGAATATGCGCCGGCGTTTCACCCGCAAATCGGCTTCTAGACGTTTCGCTCCAGGCGAACAGTTTCTATCTGCCGCTCGTTCGCCGATTGCACGGTGAGCGTCCAGCCCTCCAGGGATATGCTCTCTCCCTCTTTGGGAATACGTTCGAACCGCTCCAGAAGATAGCCCGACAACGTCTCGTAATCCCCGTCGGGCACGGGCAACTCGAGCGCCTCGCGCACGTCCTCGACCTCCATGCGAGCGTCGACCATGTATTGATCCTCACCCAGCTTGTGGAACATGCGAACTTCGTCGACGTCATACTCGTCGGCGATGTCGCCCACGATCTCCTCCACCAGGTCCTCCATCGTCACGATGCCTGTGCAGGCCCCGTATTCATCCACCACGACGGCCATCTTGTCCTTGCGGCTCATCAACTCATCAAGAAGACTGTCGGCGGGCTTCGTCTCCGGCACGAAGTATGCGCTGCGGATGAGACCATCCTTATCCTTCAAGCGTCCCGCGGCGTCGGGACCCAGGCCGATAATGTCCCTCGCGTGAACGACGCCGACGATGTGGTGGAAGTTTTCCCTGTAGATCAGAATCCTCGAATGGCCGTCGTCCTCGATCCGTTGGATCACCTCCTCCACCGTGCCTTCCTCATCCACCGCCGAGAGGTCCACGATGGGCACGAGCACGTTTTCCATATCCAACTCGCCGAACGTGAAGATGCGGCCGATCATCTGGCGTTCGAGAACCTGCACGTCCCCGTCGCTTGGCTCCTCCACCAGCGATTCGAGTTCCTGCCGGGTGACGAAAGGGGTGCTCTCCCCATTGCGCCTTCTCAGTCCCACGACGGCGCCGATGAGCGCGCTGATGAGCCACACCAGGGGATACACGATCAGCCTGGCGCCCCAGACGACGCGAGCCAGAATAGGAGCGAGCACGTCGGCGCGGGCCTGGCAATACCCCTTGGGAACCACCTCGCCGAACACCACGAGGAGCGGAATCACGAGGGCGACAGAGAGCGCCTCCCCATAAGCGGGACCGACGAAGTTGATGGCCGCGATTGTGGCCAGGGATACGTTCGTGACGAAACTCGCGTTATGGCAGGTGAGGATAGTGCCCATGAGCCATTCGGGCTTTTCCAGCAGTTGCAGCGCGATCTCAGCACCCCTGTTCCCGCCCTCCGCCTTGGCCCGCAGGCGGGCGCGGTCCGCGGAAACAATGGCAATCTCCGCGCCCGAGAACAACGCTTCCGACAGGAGCAGGACGAAGCCGATGACGATGACGGTGAAAATATCCACCTCAAGCATCCTCCCGTCTTCGCGCGCGCACCTGCAGGACGCGGGAACCGCTCGTCTCGGTCACCGTGAACTCCACGTCCCCCAGCCGTACCCGCTCGTTCACCGAAGGCACATGGCCCAGCATCGTGAAGACCACGCCTCCCAGCGTGTTCGCCTCCTCGTAGTCGGGGAGTTCCCAGCCGCTCACCGCCGAGAATTCGGTCAGGGGAACGCGGCCCTGGCACAGGTATGACTCCTCGTTTTCCTGCTCGATCCAGGCCTCCTCGACTTCTTCGTGCTCGTCCTTGATCTCGCCGAAAATCTCCTCGAGCAGATCCGTCATCGACACCAGGCCGAGGGTGCCGCCGAATTCATCCTGAACGATGGCGACGTGGGTGCGTTCGTGCCGGAACCGCCGGAACAGGCGGTCGAGCTTTATTCCGCCCGGAACGATGAGGGGAGCGCGCAGCATCTGTTTCGTCAGACGCTCCTCCGGGCCGAAGTTTCTTCGCCGCGCCTGGCGCAGAAAATCCTTGACGTACAAGATGCCCACTATCTGATCCCGGTCTCGCTGGAAGATCGGAATGCGCGAGTGCGTCGCTGTGCGGACGCGCTCTATCACCTCGGCGACGGGCAGGTCCATCTCCCAGCATTCCAGATCCGTGCGAGGCACCGTTACGTCCGACACGGTTCTGTCGTGAAAGCCGAATACGTTGTGTATGAGTTCGCGCTCGCCCTCTTCGAGTTCGCCTTCGGCATGGCCCGCATCCACGAGGTGCAGGAATTCGTCTTCCATGAGAATGCTCTGCGGATCGCGCGAGGGCGCTCCCATCAAGGAGAGCACGCCGTTCGCCACCTGCAAAAAGACCCACCGCAAAGGAGAGATGATGCGCGCGAAAAGAGATATGGGATACGCCAGGAATCGCGAGAACCGCTCCGGATACCGGGCCGCCAAGGATTTGGGCGTGATCTCGCCGAATATCATCAAGAGCGGCGTCATGAACACGGGGGCGAGCCATCTCTTGCCGGGCTCCAGATAAGCCACAATCACGCCCGTGAACAGTGCTGAGGAAGCGATGTTCACGATTTCGTTGCCCATCAATATGGAAGTAATCAGCCGCCTGGGCCTGTCCAGAAGGTCGGACACCCGTTCACCCACGCCGCCTTCGCGGCGCATGGCGCGCACCCTGGGGCGCGGAAGGGAGAAAAGGGCCGTTTCGCTGGCCGAGAATCCGGCGGAGCAGAGCATGAGGAAAACGAAGGCGGCGAGCCGGAAGAGCAGGTCGGCATCCATCAGTCAATGCCTCCCGGCTGAATGTAATGGAGGTGTATTCGCCCCGGAGGTTCGGGGTCAGGCGCAGATTCTTCCGCTACCATGAGTCTGTCAATCTCCTTAGATAATTCCGAAACGCCGGGCCGATGTCTTCGCGTTCCAGAGCGAACTCGACCGTCGCCTCCAAGAAACCCAGCTTATCTCCCGCGTCGAAGCGTTTTCCCTCATACTCATAAGCGTAGAGCCTGGTATGCTCCAGCAGTCCCCGCAACCCGTCGGTAAGCTGAATCTCTCCTTTCGCATCCGGCTTCACGCGCTCGAGGATCGGGAAAATCTCCGGCGGCAAAACGTAGCGCCCGATGATGGCGATGTCCGAGGGCGCATCTTCGGGCTTCGGCTTTTCCACCATGTCCTTGAGCGGCGTAACACCCGGGGCGGGTGACGGTTCGCCGGAAGGATCGATGACGCCGTATTTAGAGAGCGCGTGTTTCTCAACCCGCAGCCCCGCGACCACGCCGCCGCCATGCGCATGGAACACGCGAACCAACTGGCCGATGGCGGGCTCTTCACTCCTGATGACGTCATCGGACAATACGACGGCGAAAGGCTCATCACCCACGGCCGGCTTGGCGCACAGGACCGCATGACCCAAACCCAGAGGGCGCTTTTGGCGGATGGACGTAATGCGCGCTTTTTGCGAGATTTCCTCCACCACGGCCAACAGCCTCTCCTCGCCCCTGTCACGCAAATAAGATTCCACCTCGAACGCGACATCAAAGTGGTCCACCATCGAAACCTTCCCGCGTCCGGTGACAAAGACGATCTCCTCGATACCGGCGTCCAGGGCCTCCTGCACGCCGATTTGGATTTGCGGGATGTCCACAATGGGAAGCATCTCTTTCGGGATCACCTTGGTGGCGGGCAAAAACCGCGTGCCGAGCCCGGCCACGGGAAAAACAGCCTTGCGAACCCGGCTCATGAGAAGGTTCTCATGAGAAAAAAGATGTGTCGCTGCATGTGAATACGTGACATTTGCCCTGGATCATAGAAAAAGGAATCAATGTAGGTCAAGACCCCTTTTCCCGGGCGAGCATCCGCTCGAACGCATCTTCATCGAGAATCTCGACACCGAGGGATTCTGCGTTTTTCAGCTTCGAACCCGGGCCCTCGCCCGCGACGAGAAAACTCGTGTTCTTGCTCACGGAGGAACTCACTCGTCCCCCGAGCGCCTCGATGGCCGCTTTCGCCTCGCTTCGCGATCTTCCCGAGAGCGTCCCGGTGAGCACGAAGGAAAATCCCGAGAACGGGGCCTCACCGGAGCCGCCCTCCGCCGCCTTGAGGGGCGCTTGCGGCTCCACGCCCGCGGAGAGGAGGTTGTCCACCATCCGCCCGGATGCGGGATCGGCGAAAAACCGCACGATTCTCTCCGCCACCTGGGGGCCAACCTCATGAACCGAGGTGAGCGTTTCCGTATCCGCGCGGGACAATTCCCCGACGCTGCCGAACCTCTCGGCCAGCACCTCGGCGATGTGTTCCCCCACGTGGCGGATTCCCAGGGAATAGATGAAACGGGCCAGCGCCGGTTTTTTCGCCCGCTCGAGCGCCTCGAGCAGATTCTCCGCCGATTTCTCCCCCATGCGCTCCAGGGACGCGAGCTGCTCTTTCGAGAGGGCGAAGAAATCCGCAGGCTCGCTCACCAGGTCCGAATCCACCAACTGGTTCACGAGTTTCTCTCCCAGTCCGTCGACGTCCATGGCGCGTCTGGAAGCGAAATGCCTGAGACCCTCGCGCACTACGGCGGGACAAACCGGGTTGGGACAGCGAACCACCGCCTCCCCTTCAGGCCGCTCTACCGGCGTCGCGCAAATCGGGCATTCCAAGGGCATGGGGACGGCTTCGGCGGCGGGGGGCCGTCTTTCCTCGATGACCGCCACCACCTCGGGGATCACGTCGCCCGCGCGCTGAATGAGCACGTGATCTCCTCTTCGAACGTCTTTTCGCCTCATCTCGTCTTCGTTGTGCAGCGTGGCGCGCGTGACTTCCACGCCGCCCACGCGCACCGGCTTCATGAGCGCGACGGGCGTAACCGCGCCCGTACGCCCCACCTGGAAGATGATGTCCTCCACCTGGGTGGTTTCCTGCTTTGCGGGAAATTTATAGGCGACCGCCCAGCGGGGTGCGCGTGAGGTGGAACCCAGTTCGTTTTGCAACTCCACGGAATCCACCTTCAGCACCACGCCGTCCTGCTCGTAGGGCGCATCCTCGCGCCCGCTCAGCAATTCCTCGTAAAACCCCACCGCCTCGCGCAGGTTCGCACACTTTCGCCACACCGGACTCACGGGCAGCCCCCATTCCGGCAGGGATTCCAGCAGATGCGATTGGCTGTGAAACGAAAAACCCTCCACCCGTCCGACGGCGTAGAACGCCGCGTCCAAGGGCCGCGCCGCGGTGATTCTCGAGTCGAGCTGACGCAACGAACCCGCCGCGGCGTTGCGCGGATTGGCGAAGGGAGGCTCCTCCCTTTCCAGACGCTCCCGGTTCAGCTTTTCGAATCCCCGGAGATTCATGAACACCTCCCCGCGCACGGCCAGATACGCCGGGGGCGCGGGGCCTCCCTCAGGGAAACGGAGGCGGAGCGGGATGCCCCGCACCGTCTTGAGATTCTGGGTGATGTCTTCCCCGCTGACCCCGTTGCCCCGCGTTCCGCCCGAATGGAAGAAGCCGTCCCGGTAAATCACCTCCACCGCCAGACCGTCGAGCTTCGGCTCGCAAGTAAAATTGAACGCCTCGACGTTCCTGTCGTAGGTCTGCAGAAGAAACCGCTTCGCGCGCTCTTCGAAGGCGAATATCTCTTCTTCCGCGACGGCGTTCTCCAGGCTCCGCATCGGCGGGTCGTGATTAAATGCGTCGAACGAATCGAGCGGGGGCGCGCCGACGCGCATCGTGGGAGAATCCGGCGAGGCGAGGGCGGGATACTTCTCTTCCAACTCCTGCAGTTCACGCATCATCCGGTCATATTCCGTATCGGAAATCACCGGCGCATCATGAACATGGTAGCGGATGTTGTGCTCGTGAAGCTCGCGCGCCAGGGTCTGCGCGCGCTCTTCATCTTCGGGAGGAACATTGGACTCGTTCATTGTATGAACACATAAACCTCAGGAGACACCTAGAGCGATTCGAGACGCTGCCGGGCGGTGGCCGCCGCGCCCGAATCCGGATATTTGGCAATCACCTGGCCAAGCAACTCCCGGGCGCTCGCGCGATCATCGATGCTCAAAAACGAGAGCGCCTCCAGAAGAAGGGCCTCCGGCGCCTTGTCTCCGTTGGCGTAATCGACCTGCACCTTGTTGAACGCCAGGATGGCGCGCTCGAAATTCTTCTCCTGATAGTAGGACTGCCCTATCCAGTACTGCGCGTCATCCGCCAGCTCATGCGTGGGGTATTTGGATATGAACCCATTGAGCAGACCGCGCGCCCTCACGAAATTTCTCTCATCGCGCAAAACGCGAATGGCCTGGGTATAGTCTTCTTCCGGATCGGGGGGCCTCGGCGCGGGCGCAGGCTTTTGGGGTCGGCTCGCCGGCTCTTTGGGAATGACGGCGACGCGCGTGTCCGAAGCAGGAGCGCCCACGTCCTGAGCGTCCCGGCTTTGCGGCAAGCCAGCGGATGGAATACGCGCGTTTAGCGGAGGAGCGCCCACCGGCGACATCCGCGACGGCGCACCCACCGGCGTGACGACAACCTCCACTTTTTCTTTTTCCTGCGCAGCCACCAAGGGAGGCTTCGAGCGCAACTGGCTCACCTCATTTTCGAGCTTTTCGACCCGCTCCGTAAGTTTCGCGATGACTTCCCCGGCCTCTTCGAGAGACTTCTCGGAATCCTTGCGGGCGCGTTCGACCTCGTCCGTGACTCCCTGAATGGCCTCGCGCGCTTCCTCGATGCGCTGCTCCTGGTTCCGCATCCCGCGCCTGAGGCCTTGCAGATTCTCCTCGATGGCCGCAACGTCCACCGAGAGTTGCTGTGCAGCGACCTGAGCCGGCGGCGCGGGGCGGGGCGGCGAACCCGGGCCGCCCACCGGGGAATCCACCTCCGGGCAACCGAGCAAAACGAAAGACAACGCAACCAACGGGAAAAACTTAAGTCTGGATGCCTTGAAAGTTTTCATGAAGAAAAACTCCCCGGCGGCAAGTGCCGACGGGGAGTCCTTTTCTTTGCGCAGGACAGTAAGGCGACTAATTCATACCCGCCGGAATGCCGCCGATGACGTTGAACTTCGCTCGCCGGTTCTTGGCCCATCCCGCTTCGTTGGAGCGCGAATCGGCCGGACGCTCCTCGCCATAGCTCACCGTATCGACCCGGGAAGACTTGACGCCGAGGGAAACGAGGTAATCCTTGGAACTTTGTGAGCGCCTGTGTCCGAGCGCGATGTTGTATTCCACCGTGCCGCGCTCGTCGCAGTGTCCTTCGACCTGCACCCGAATACTGGGAAACTCCTGCAGGAAGCGGGCCTTGGCGTCCATGATCGCGCGCATGTCGGGGCGGATATCCGATTTGTCGAAATCGAAATACACCAGATCGTTTTCAAACTCGGCCAACGAGCGCTTGAAGGCGGCGCGCTTGCGACGACGCTCCGCCTCCGTCACGTCCATTTCTTTTTTCATTACGGGTTTCGGAGGTTGCTTTTTTCTCACCATGGGCGCAGGCGGCTTGGGAGGCGGCAGTTCTTCCGTTTCCACAGTCTGTTTCACGCAACCCACTGCGAACAGGAGCGTCCCGGCCATCAACAAAGATTGAAAAGATTTAATGCGATCCGATAACAACATGCAGACATCCCCCTCGGAGTCTCTCGTTCGTATATGTTCAGAGTGAGAAGCGTGATACTACACAGAGCGGAAACTCTTCCCCTCTTCATTCACAGACATACGCAGGCGAAGTATAAAGGTCGAATGCGCGATGAGCAAGTGTATTTCCTGTTTTTTCAAGAGATATTTCCCGATTTCCAAAATTTCATCTCGAGGTGGGTGACCAGGCGGGCTCCTGTCCGGGTTGCAGGCGCTTGAGCTGCGTGCCTGCGGACGTCATCACGTATACATATTTTCTGCCGGTCCGATCGGAGGAGAAGGAGATGTGCCGTCCATCGGGAGACCAGGTGGGTGATTCGTTGCGGCCCTGGCTGCCCGTGAGGCGGCGCACGTCTCTGCCGTCGGGGGTCATGGTGACGATGTCGATTTCCTTGCCCTTCTTGACGCGGCTCGTCAGGGCGATCCTGTCCCCCCGGGGGCTCCACTCGGGTTCGGTATTGTATTTTCTCGTGTATTTTCCTCTGTACGTGATGCGCTTGGGGCTCGAGCCGTCCACGTTCATGACGTAAATGTGGGGATTCCCCGAGCGGCTCGACGTGAAGGCGATTTTTTTGCCGTCCGGCGAGAACGTGGGAGACACGTCGATGCCGAAGCTCCGCGTGAGCCTTCTCTTTACGCGGGTGCGCAGGTCGTAGCGGAAAATCTCGTAGTTTCGCCCCACAAGTTCGGCAAACGCGAAGTAGCGCGAATTCGGAGAAAAAGCCCCCCCGATGGCTTGCGCGCGATGAGAACTCACCTTGAACTCGCGCGCCCCGTTCGTGGGCAGCAGAAACACGCCGGGCGGCCTGGATTTGAACGAAGAATACGCCATCCACCTTCCGTCCGGAGACCATGCGGGCGTGTTGTTTCCCATGCTGTTGCGCGTCACGCGCCTGAGTTCGGCGCCGTCCCAGTCCATGATGTAGATCTCTCCGCGCTCTTTGAGCGAACGCCTCGAGACGAAAGCGATCTGGGTGTCGAACACCCCCTTCTCGCCCGTGAAGCGCTCGACCACCGCGTTGGCGAACCGGTGGGCCAGCAAACGCCAGCCGCTCCTGGGGTAGCGATACCGCTTGCCGAGTTCCTGGGCGGAGCGCAGCGTATCGTAGAGATAGACTTCCGCGGTGATGGTTTTTCCCGAAATGGTGTAGCCACCCTTGATGAGATACTCCACCTTGACCACCTTGCTCCAGTCCGAGAAGCGCTGCTCGTCCCTCCGGATCCCCGCGCGCATGGGGTTCTCGAGATAGCCCTTGCGGTTGGGGATGAAGAACAGGCCGCTGCGCTTCAGATCTGATTCGATGACCTGCGCCATCTTGAGGCCCAGCGGGTCGCGCCCGGTATCCTGGGGGCGAAACTCAGGAATCGCCAACCGTATCTTCCTAGCCGTGGGGGAATAGATGTCGATGAACTCGCGCGCGGCTTCCGCTGCTTGCGGCCAAGAGAATAAAATAGTGATGAGAAATATCGCCCACCCGAGCATACGAACCTCCCGCTTGTCTGATCCGGTTTGATTTTTTTCTCGCATCAGCGGCAAAAATCCTCTCCGCAGAACCGGAAACCGAGCAAAAGCCAGTTTTCCTTGATCGTATCGGGCGGCTTGGGCAGGGAGGGTTCGGCGGCCCGCTGCACGGCGCGCAGCGCCGCCTGATCGTAAATGTGGTTCCCGCTGTAGCGCACAACCCGCAAATTGCGGTAATTCCCCCCTCGATCCACGTCTATCGCGACGTCGGTCTTGAGTCGGTTCAAATCCGCAATACCGGGCGGCACCGTCCAGAAACCCCGGATGCGCTCCGCCAATAGTCCATAGTATCTCTCCTTATCCGTTCGCGCGACGCCACCGCTGCCGCCCGCGCGGCTACCGCCGCCCTGCCCGTCGCCTCCCCCCTCGCCGGCGTATCCCTTGCGAGGCGCCCGGCGCTTGGGCGCGAGGTCCGCTTTCGCCAGACTATCATCACTCGTCCAATCATCGCGGGGCCGCTCTTTCGCTTTCGCCGGCTTGTTCTTTTCGTTTTTCTTGAAACGATTGCGCCAACGCCGGGCGCGCTCTCTGCGATCGCGTATTCGCTTGAGGCGCGCCTCGCGAACGCGGTCGCGCTTTTTCTTCTTCCGCACGATCTTTTTGCTTTTATCGTCCTTCTTGGCCTTGATGCGCCGAACTTCCTTGGGAGGTTTCTTCTTCTTGACGACCGCTTTCTTCTTCACCTTGGCGGGCGCGTTTTTTTTCTTCGGCGCCGCTATCTTCCTCGCGCCCTCGTTCGGCCCCTTTCGAGGGGCAGGCGCTTTCATCTCCTCGGGCCGGTCGCCGGATTTTCCCCGCGCCGAACCGCCAGGGATTTCATCCGCTCCCACCAGGCTGACGGCCGTCCCGCTCCCGAAAAACCGGTACTTCGGCTGAGAGGGAGCCAGGCTCACCCAAACGAAGAGTGAAACGTGCAAAATGACGGAAGCCGCCAGCGCCCTGAGAAAACGGCGATCACGGAGCAGCCTGCCCCTGTGGCCGTTCGCGTCCCGAAGGCTCGCGCCCGACCGGGGTGAGCGCGCGTTCGAAGAATTGGAATCTTGCGAGAATTCCGGTTTCTTATTCATGGGGCCATTGACTTTTCAGCGTCTGCGCCGCCCGCCCCGAGAGGATTCCAGGGGGTCGGTCACCATGTTGAGGCGGTTGATGCCCGCCGCGCGAATGATGGCCATGACCTTCACCACTTCACCATAAGGAACCGCGCGGTCCGCCCTGAGAAAGATTTCCTTGCGCCTCCTGTCCTTGAAGAGCACCATGAGCTTCTCCTTCAGTTCAGAGGCGACCTGCAGATTGTCATTTATATACATGTCGCGTTTTTTGTCCAACGTGATGACGATGGCATCCTCGGCCACGTTCGCCTTCGCCGCCTGCACCTGCGGCAAATCCACGTTCACGGCCTGGTTCTGCGTCTCCAGCAGGGGCGCCGTGACCATGAAAATCACCAGCAACACCAGCATCACGTCCACGAGCGGCGTGACGTTGATGTCCGAGATGCTCGAACCACGGTTCAGCTTAACGGCCACGGGAAGCTCCGTTCGTCACAATCGCATGAAATGGCGGTCGACCAGGTTGAGGAAATCCGCCGTAAAGTTTTCGATTTCATCCGCGATCACCTTCACGCGGCCCTGGTAGTGATTATAGGCGATCACGGCGGGAATGGCCGCCAGCAGCCCGAGCGCCGTGGCGATGAGCGCCTCGCTGATGCCCGGTGCGACGACGGCGAGCCCGGCGGAACCCCTGGCGCCAATCTCGCGAAACGAATTCATGATGCCCCACACCGTGCCGAAAAGCCCGATGAACGGCGTGGCGCTCGCCGTGGTGGCCAGAAAGGTCAGCATGCGCTCGAGCCTGCTCACCTGCTCGTTCGCGGCGCGCCGCAGCGCGCGCTCGACGCTCTCCACCCCCGTCATTTCCGAGGTGAGAACGCTCGAATCCTCCTCCCCCTCCCGAGCGCGCGTTTTCAGCACCTGCTCGGCTTCCTGGTAGCCCGCGGCGAACACCTCGCCCACGGGGCTGCTCTCGCGCTCGTCGAGTTCCGCGTAAAGCCTGTCGAGGCGCTTGGAGCGCCAAAACGCATCGACGAACATCGCCGAGCGCCGCCGAGCGCCCCGAAGCTCCCAAAACTTCCAGATGATGATGGCCCATGAAGAAAGCGAGAAAAACACGAGCACCAGCAGAACGAAAAACACCATTCCGCCCGATTGGGTGGCGAGGGTGATGACGTCCATTTCTTCTTGAAGCGGTGCGAGCGGCGCGGAATCTCCCGCCGGCAAGGCGGCCGCGGCCAAAAACGGAAGCAAGGCGATTCTCCTCCTGGGCGGAGTCCGCAGTATCCCCCCTTTCACCGGTACTCGTCAATCCAAACGGGTCGACGCAAATCGTTGACATCTCCTCGAAAGGCTGGTGATAATGAGCCTCCGCCCACCCTTGGAGACGTAGCCTGAGTGGATATTCACGAGGCAAAAACCGCCATATCGAAGCGCATCGACGATGAGGCGGATGCACTGTGGGCGCTTTCCCTCGCGATTCACGCAGACCCGGAACTGAGCCTCGAAGAACACCGCGCGGCCGAGCGCCTGTGCGCATATTTGGAGAATAACGGATTCACCCTCACCCGGGGCGTGGCGAACCTGCCCACCGCGTTCCGCGCGGACAGGCCCGCCGTGGATGAGCAAAAACCATCCGTATCGTTTCTCTCGGAATACGACGCGCTGCCCGGCCTCGGGCACGCATGCGCCCACAACGTCATCGGGGTCGCCGGCGCAGCCGCCGGCGTCGCGCTCAAAGAAGCGCTCGGTCCCGAATACGGAGGCGTCACCGTTTTCGGCACGCCTGGAGAAGAGGGGGGCGGCGGCAAGGTGCTGATGGCGCAAACCGGCATGTTCCGGAAGGTGGGCGCCGCCATGATGATGCACCCGTCGGACGAGACCAGGGCCGAGATCAATCTTCTCGCGCTCTCGGAGCTTCGTTTCCATTTCAGGGGACGCGCCGCCCACGCCTCCGCGGCGCCCGAGAGAGGCGTCAACGCGCTCGACGCCCTCATCGCCACCTTCAATGCCGTCTCCCTGCTTCGCCAGCAACTCCCCCAAGGCGATCGCGTGCACGGCGTCATCACCGAAGGCGGGGAGGCGCCCAACATCATCCCCGACAAGGCCTCCGCATGGTTTTTCGTGAGGAGCGAAACTACGGAGGGGCTCGATGCGCTGGTGCCGCGGGTCATCGCCTGCGCGGAAGGGGCGGCCCTGGCGACGGGGGCGGAACTCGAGACGGAGAAAACCCCCATCACCTACGCCCCCATGCGGGCCAACCCGCCTCTGGCTTCGTTGTTCCTGAAAAACCTGAACCGGCTCGGCGTTCATGAACCCGACGCCCCGCCGCCCCTGCGGATGGGATCCTCCGACGTGGGAAACGTGAGCCAGCAAACGCCCACCATTCATCCGCAAATCCAGATGGTTCCGTCCGGCGTCTCCGCGCATACGCCCGAGTTCGCCGAAGCATCGGCGGGTGCGGAGGGCAGGCGCGTCCTGCTCACCGGCGCCAAGGCGCTGGCGATGACCGGGGTGGACTTTCTTCTCGATGAAGGAGCGCGCCGGGCCGTTCAGACCGAATTCGAGAACCAGGAGGCATGAAAATCAACAATCGGAAAATCGTCACGAAGCTGCGATCCCCCATCATCGCCGCCATCGGCATCCTTCTACTATCGACGAACGCATGGCCCGCACCGAAAGCGCCGCCGCCATCCACGAGCAAGCCGGGCGCCGCGCGCACCACGAAGCCGCCGCTCGGTAACGAAGCCGCGCGCCCCGCCCTGCCCCCCAGGGTCGAAACCCTCCTCGCGAAGGAGCGATACGAGAAACTCATCGGGCTGCTGCGTCGGGGAACAACGGACCTGGGCGGCAGGCGTTCTTTCTTGCTCGGACACGCCCACCTGAAGCTCGAGCAGTACCGTCCGGCGGTCAAGGCGTTCCAAAAAGCGCTCGAGCAGATTCCCGCGCTCGAGAACTACTCGCTCCTGTTTCTGGCAAAAGCCGCGATCGGAGCGAAAGACAACGCCGTCGCCCGGCGCGCCCTCGAAAGACTCGTCAAAAAAGGAAAGAAAACTCCCGAACCTCCCTTCGTCTACAAGGAGTTGATACGCATCCACCGGGAGGAGAAGCGGCCCCTGAGCGCGGCAAAGGTCGCCAATCGCTACCTCCTCCTGTTCCCGAAAAGCTACGAGGCGCCCGATTTTCTGCTCAGGCGCGCCAAGGCGCTCCGCGCCGCAAGGCGGAACAAGCAGGCCGCGCTCGCATTTCGGGCGTTGTGGCGGCGGCATCCGGAGCACCTGGGCGCGCGGCGGGCGCTCAGACGCTCGCTGAGAATCGGCGCCGCCCTCTCACCGCCGCTCAAGAAACCGGGACCCAGGGACCACTACGAACGCGCCAGACTCCTCAGAAAGCGCTACCACTTCGAAAAGGCGTTGAGAGGGATTCGGGACCTGAAGCGCCTGTTCCCGAAATTCTACGCCCACACCCACTACCACAAGGGCATCGTCTTCAATGAAGCGCTCGCGCTGTTTTCCCTGCGCCAAACGAAACAGGCCGACCCCGCGCTCAGGCACGCCATCAGACATTACACCGCAGGCAGCGCCCAGCGGGCGGAGGCGCGTTACTTCCTGGCCAGAAACCACCTGCGAAAAGGAAACCAGCCCGCCTTCGAGAAACAGGCGCATCGCCTGCTCCAGGAGACGCAGAAGGGGAAATGGGCGGCGAAGACGCGCTACCTCCTCGCCCGCGTATATGAGGACGACCGCAACTACAAAAAGTCCGCGCGCTATTACAAGAAGGTGATCGCCAAACACCCGCGCTCATCGCTGGCGCCCAAGGCGCTGTTCCAACTCGCCTGGCTTCGCTTTCAATCCAGAGACTTTCGAGGCGCACACAAAGCATTCTCCCGGATGAAGGCCAAATATCCCGACCACTGGCTCGTCTCCTCCGCCCTCTACTGGGCCGCCGCCTCGGCGGAAAGAACGGGGGAGCGAAAGAGCGCTCTCGCCCTCTACCGCGACTGCGCCCGGGGACACCGCCACCGCTATTACGGACAACTCGCCCTGCGGGCCATCGGCCGTCTCGCGCGCGCGGGAGATTCCAGCGCGTCAGCACCGACTCCTCCGGGAGAAGCCGGCTACCGGAAATGGATGCGGCCACCACCCAAAAGCGCTCCGGTTCGAGAGGCGGCCGCGCTGCTCGCCTCCATGGGTTTTCATGAACTCGCCGCCAAGGAATACCGCCGCCTCGGCGCATCGCCGTATTCGCGCTACCACGCGGCGCGCTCCTTCACGGCGGCGGGCCAGAGCCACCGCGCGATTTACCTCATTAACGAATCTTTCTGGGACGCTGTGCGCGCAGGTGGGAGCGACCTGCCGAAGGAGTTCTGGGAAATCGTCTACCCCCTCGCCATCAAACACAAAGAGCCCGGAGGAGCGGACCCTTATCTGGTGAACGCCGTCATCCGGGCGGAGAGCGCTTTCGACATCCGCGCGTTCTCCCCCGCCGGCGCGATGGGGCTGATGCAGCTCATGCCGTCGACCGGGCGCAGGCTCGCGAGGAAACACAAAATCCGCATCAAGTCCGTGAGCGACCTGTTCGACCCGAAGATCAACACCCGCCTGGGCGCGAGGCATCTGGGCGCGCTCATCCGCGAGTTCGGCGGCGCGCTCGTCCCCGCGATAGCGAGCTACAACGCGGGCCGAAGACCCGTCAAAAGATGGTGGGAGGCCGGACGCAACAAACCGATAGAAATCTTCATCGAGGAAATTCCCTACCAGGAAACGAAAAACTACGTGAAAAGGGTTCTGGGCTACTACCACGAATACAAGAGAATCTACGGGGAGGCGAAACGCTCGAAACGGGGGGGAACGCCCCCCTCATGAGCAGCACCGGCTCTCTCATGGCCATCGGCCTGATGTCGGGAACCTCCGCCGATGGCGTGGACGCCGCCCTGGTGCGGATTCTCCCGGGCGCGCGGGCGCAAGCCGAAACCATGGGCTTTCTCGCCGCTCCCTACCCGAGGGACTTAAGAGAACGGCTCCTGCTCGCCGGGGGCGAGGCGGGCGTCCTGACGGACGAGATATGCTCCCTGCACCGGGAGGTGGGCGAAGCCTTCGCATCGGCCGCGCTCGAAGTAGCGTCGCGCTCCGGCGTCCGGCTTGAAAAAATCGACTTCATCGGCAGCCACGGCCAGACGGTGCGCCATCTGCCCGAAGGCGCGGAGGGAGCGCGCGGGCCGCTGCTCCCCTCCACCCTTCAGATTGGCGACCCCGCCTTCATCGCCGCGCGCACGGGAATCACCTGCGTCAGCGATTTCAGAGCGCGCGACGTAGCCGCGGGCGGCGCGGGCGCTCCCCTGACCCCCTGGGCGCACCGGATTCTCTTCAGCCGCGAATCCGCCGCCTCCGCCTTCTTGAACCTGGGCGGCATCTCGAACATCACCTATCTCCCTCCCTTGGGAGCAGGGGGCGTTTTCGGCTTCGATTGCGGACCCGCGAACATGCCGCTCGACGCTCTCGCGGGGCGGATCACGAACGGGGAGAAAACCCACGACGCGGACGGCGGCCTGGCGGCGGCGGGCCGCGTATGCCCCGATACCCTGGCCGAACTCCGCCGGCACCTCTACCTCGAACGAAAACCGCCCAAAAGCACGGGCAGGGAGACGTTCGGCGAGGCGTTCGTCGATGAGACCATAGAAGGCATCGTCTCGCGCGGAGGAGATCTCAAAGACGCCATCGCCACCCTCACCGCCTTTTCCGCTTCGTGCGTTGCGGATGCGATTCGGGATTTCCTCCCGACCGACCCCCCGCTCGCCGAGGTTGTGGTCGGCGGCGGCGGCGTCCACAACAAGACCCTCATGCGTCGCCTGCGCGAAGCCCTGGGCGATCTCCCGCTTATCGAAAGCGACGCGCGGGGCGTCTCGCCCGGCACCGTCGAGGCCGTCTGTTTCGCCCTGCTGGCGTGGGGTACGCTCACCGGACAGGAGAACAACCTTCCGGGCGTCACGGGCGCGAAAGAAGCCGTATGCCTCGGGAACATCACGCCGGGGCGGAATTTCGCTTCCCTGATGAGGCGCTTCCTCGATTCCGCGTGAGGCGGCGAATACACAAACGACGCAAGATGCGGCATCATGTGCTCTCGACTCTCAACCATCAGGAGATAAAACGTGGATGCGGCCATCGAGGCGCAAGCCGTCTCACTCACCAAGGAGTTGATCGCGATTCCCAGCGAGAACCCCACGGGGGATGAGTTCGCCATGGCGGACCGGATGGAGGCGTTTTTCCGGGACATCGGGCTCGAGGTTATGCGCGAGCGCGTCGCTGAGAGGCGTGAGAACGTGACCGCGGAGATCACGGGCACAGGAAGCGGCCCCGCCCTCGTCTTTCTCAACCACATGGATACCGTACCGGCGGGCGAAGGCTGGTCGCGCGATCCGTTTCACCCGACCGAGGAGGAGGGGAAAATCTGGGGCCGGGGAAGCTGCGACATGAAGGGCGGCATCGCCGCCGGCCTGGCCGCTATGGAGAACCTTAAATTACGAATCGACGGCGGCGCAAAGGCGAGAGGAACGGTTCGCTGCTGCATGGTGGTGGATGAGGAAAGCGGCGTCATGACCGGCACCGAGGCGGCCATCGCGCACGGACACATCAATGCGGAGGACATCGTGATCTCCTGCGAGCCGACTGAACTCGCCCTGGTGACGGCGCAAAAAGGCGCCATGTGGTTCGAACTCGTCTTCCATGGAAAGAGCGCCCACGCCGCGGCGCCTCACATGGGCGCGGACGCGATTCACGCCGCATCCCGCGCCGTAGTGGCCCTCCAGGAAGCGGTGGCGAAACTGCCCTACGAAGACCCCCTGCTGGGGCGATGCACCATGGTCACCAGCATCATCGAGGGAGGCCACAAGACCAACGTGGTGTCGGAGAGATGCGCGATGCAGATAGACTCACGCTTCGTCCCGCCCCTGCGGACGGGGGACATCCAGCAGATCATTCACGAGAAAGCCGCCGAGGCTTGCGAGCGGGTGAACGGGGTCGAATTCTCCCTGCGCGCCACCATTGCGGACCGCCCGCCCGTGACGGCGGACACCGGGGGCGCCGGCGCGAGACTCATTTTCGAGACTTTAAAAGAAATCCTGGGCGCAGAGCCTGAGCCCGCGGGGGTGAGCTATTATTCGGACGCAGGCATGGCCGCGGCCCAGACCGGGAGCCGCAACTGCTTTCTCCTGGGTCCGGGAAACATCGAGCAGGCCCACACGCCCGATGAATTCATCGAAATCGATTCGCTGAAAAAAGCCGCGCGCGTCTACGGCAGGCTGCTCGAAAAATTCGCGCTGGACGAAAACTCGCCGTAAATATCGCCATCACGCATCGGCGCGCTCCTCCAGCGCCCGGAGCATCTCCATGACGCCCTCGAGCGCTTCCGCTGCGCCGAGGTCCTGAAAGATGCGTCGCGCCTCGCTCAAACATTCGCGCGAGGCCTCCCGTTCGCGTCCCTCGAAATGCACCCGGCCCAAGCTCCCGAGCACTACCCCCTGGGCGAGGACGCTCCCCTGTTCGCGGTTGATCTCCAGGGCCGCCTCGTATGCTTCGCGCGCTTCGGGCAAATCGCCCCGCGCATAGTGAATGTTCCCCATGCCGCTCAGGTTCGCCGCCTCGCCCTTCCTGTTCTCGAGTCCGCGATTCAGACTCAAGGCGTTCTCGTAATACCGAAGCGCGCGCGTGAATTGCTCCTGCGCCGCAAAGCTCACCCCCATTTGAGAGTACACCAGGGCTTCGCCCGCCTTGTCCTCGATCTTCTGGCAGAGGTTCAGAGCGTCTTCCAGGCTCACCTGCGCCGCCTCGTGCTCGCCCGTCTCCGTCAAGACGGAGGCCAGCGCGGTGTGCGCCCGCGCCTCGTTGCGCCTGTCTCCCAACCGGTGGAACAGGTGCGCCGCCTCGGAAAGATGTTCTCTGGCTTTCTCCCTATCCCCCAGACGGCGGAACAACCGACCGACACGCATGCGCAAGATGGACAGCTGCTCAAGCCCTCCCTGCGGCCCGAGGTAGACGAGCGCCTTCTCGTAGGATTCCGCCGCCTTCTCGTCATCGCCCTTCCGCTGATAGAAATACCCCATATTCCTGGAGACCACCGCCTGCACCGGAACATCCCGACCCGCTTCGCGGAACGCCTCGCGGGAATAGGAAATCGCAGGCTCCACCTTTTCCCGTAGATAAGAAGCCACGGCCAGCGCGTTGAGCACGGGCGCGAGCCGACTCGCGCGCCGCAAGGATTCCTTGAGGTGTTCCGTCGCATCCTGGTTGCGCCCCAGAATCATCTCGAGAATGGCCAGACGCAGATATTCCTCGGAAGGCGGCATCTGTCGGCTTCTCTCGCGCTGACCGAGGTCGATGCCGGCGGCGTTCACCACGCCCGGCGTCCAGGCGGGGAGTTTGTGCTCCATGTTTTCCGCCAGGAGCAAATCTTCCGGACAAATATCCGCCACGAGTTCGCGGATCAATTCAGAGGGCGTGTTCGCCGGAGCCTCATGCGAGGCGGCGGGCGGCGTCGCTTCGTCGGGAACGAGTTCCTCCGCATCGTCGTCCGCAGGAAAATCAAGCGCCTCGGCGTCTTCCGCCATCTCGGGTTCTTCCTGCAAGGCGGCGCTTTGCGAAAGAACGCCGTCCTCGGCGCGTTCGCGCTGAATGAGGGAAATGACGTCTTCCTCGCCAACAGCCGCCGCGGCTTCTTCTTCCGGCTCCGGGGTCGAAGGCGCCCCCTCAGGCTCAAGGGCTTGCGGATCGGGAGAAACTTCACCGGGTTCAGCTTCCGCGAGAAGCAGAACTTCGGGCTGAGATGACGGCGGCTCATCTTCTTGTTCTTCGGGTTGTGGTTCCAGCGGCGATTCGTCCGCGGTTCCCGAAACCGCATCGTCCCCATTCCCCCGCTCTTCATGCGCGGGTTCCGCCGGCGCATCCGCCGCGTCCTCCTCCTCATGCGCGAGGCGGAGGACGTCTTCCTCTTCATCAGCGGCAGGCGCATCGTCGCCGGAAACCGCGTCGTCGCGGACCTCGGTGACGGCGGGAATCCGCATGCGCAGCGGGGCGTTCACGCCCGGGGTCGCTTCAGCGGCCTCCAGAATCTCCTCATCGTCGATCGCATCCTCGAACCGCGTTTCGCTGTCGACTTGCGCCGGTGAACCGGGCGGCTCGTCCAGGGCGGCGGCCGGCAACTCATCCGCCTTGTGAGGGCGTTCCGCATCCAGGGGAGCGGATAATCCCTCCCACCAGGGAGCCTTCTGCCCCGGGGCGGACACTTTATCCGAAGGAAGCGCAGGCTCTTCTTCATCTTCCGAAAGGGCCTCTCCTTCTGCTTCCGGGGGGAGGACCTCATCCTCTCCGGGAACCTCGCGCCTCTCCTCTTCGATGACCCGCACGCCTTCTTCTACGTCATCCAGAGATTCCGGTGGATCGGCGGCTGCCTCCCGGACGCTTCCGCTCTGCGCCGCTTCTTGCCTCTCTTCATCGACGTCAGGAATGAAATCGTCGATGAAGCGCGAGGAAACATCCTCCCAGCCGGCAGGCGTGCCGCCTTCGGGCCTGCCTTCCCAAACGCCGCCCCATTCCTGCGCCGAATCCCTGGCGCGCCGCAGGGCGCGATGGCGCATCCATAAAACGACGGGGATGCCCAAAAGGGCGAGCACGCCCGCGGCGCCGAACACCGTCTTCCAGGCAGCCATTTCAAGCATTCGCCGTCTCCCGACGGACAAGTTTGCGCAACGCGCGGCCGGGGCGCGCCCCGGTATGGCTTCCACCCTCCACGACGACCTCTCCGTTCACGAGAACCATCTCCACGCCCGAGGGGTAGGCAATGGGCCGCTCATAGGTGCACTCATCGCGTATCTCGTCGGGGTCGAACAAAACGAGGTCGGCCTTCATCCCGGCCGCGAGACGCCCCCGATCCGCCATGCCCAGCCTCTCGCAGGGAGCGTGGGTCATCTTCCGGATCGCCTCGGCCATCGGGAAGAGCCCCTCGTCGCGCGCCAGCGCGCCCAGGACGAAGGGAAAAGTGCCGAAATTCCTCGGATGCGGCCTGCCCCCGCCCAGGGGCGGCTCGTGCGTGAGCGCGCCCGCGTCCGAACCCACCATGACGTAGGGCTTGCCCAGAATGCGGCGCATGTTCTCAGCGCTCATCATGAAAATGAGAATCTCGACGTTCATCCGCTCCTCGATCAGCAAATCGAGCATCGCATCGGCGGGGGCTTTGCCCCGCGTCTCGCCCAGACTCGCGAGCGTGAGGCCCTCACAGGGCCGGTTCCCCTCCGTGAACACCCGGCTGATCAGGATGTTCTCCCAATAGGAGGCTTCGGGGTGCGCCAGCATCATTTCGCCCCGTATCCTCGCCCTGGTCTCTGCGTTCGCGAGACGCGCCATCTTCTCATCGAGACCGCCTTCATGCGCCCAGTCGGGCAACAGCGCGCTCAGGTGGGTGTTCGAGGCCGTATAGGGATAGCGATCGCAGGTTACGTCCTCTCCCCTCTCCCGGGCGCGCTCGATGCGCTCGAAGACCCGATCGATCTTGTCCCAATTCCGCTCGCCCGCCGTCTTCAAGTGGCTGATCTGAAGCGGTAGCCCCGCCGATGCGGCCGCGCCCATCACCTCGTCCATCGCCTCGAGAAGCGCGTCTCCCTCGCTGCGCATGTGGGTGGCCAGAAGCCCCCCCTGGCGCGCCGAGACCCGGCACAGGGCCGTGAGTTCTTCTTTATCCGCGAAACAGGCCGGCGCATAGACCAATCCGGTGGACAGGCCGAAAGCCCCCTGCGCCATTCCCGCGGAGAGCATCTCCTCCATCGCGGCGAGTTCCTCCGCGCGGGCCGGGCGCGCTTCGCCCCCCATCACGCTCGCGCGAATCGTGTTGTGCCCCACCAGATGGGCGTAGTTGATCGATACGCCCACATCGTCCACGTGATCGAGGTGTTCGCCTACGCTCTGAAACGGGAGGTCCAGGTCGAATTGCTCCCGGTACCATTTCCTGCGCTCCTCGGCCTCGGCCCCGCGAATCGGGGAGGCAGCGTAGCCGCAGTTGCCCCCCACGTCGGTCGTCACCCCCTGGCGGACCTTCGCGTGCGCCTCGGGATTGATGAGGAGGTAATAATCCGAATGACCGTGAATGTCGACGAACCCGGGGCTTAAGGCCATTCCTCGCGCGTCGACCTCGCGATGAGCGGAGCCGCTCACTTCGGGACCGACCTCCGCGATGGCGCCTCCGCGAACGGCGAGCGCACCTTCATACGGAGGATCGCCCAAACCGTCGAATATCATGGCGTGGTGAAATATGATGTCATGCATCGTGGACTGCCCGGGGCGGATTCAGCTCGACCGTCGAGCTTAGCAGCAAAGCGAATTATGGGCGATTCTTCATCCGCCTGCAATCGGCGGCGCGTCCGACGCCCATTTGCCGTTCATCATCGCGGCGATCAGTTCCAGGGAACCGGGATCGAGAACGCAAAAATCCGCGGGCCGGTCCTGCGCGAGACAACCCCGGGCGGACTCCAGACCCAGGACGCGCGCGGGGTTTCGCGTGGCCGTCGCCAGAGCACAGGCGGCGTCGAGCCCGCACCAATCCTTAAGCCTGGGGAGCATCCCCGAGAGCGCGAGACGGCTGCCGGTCAATACGCCCTCGCGCATCACCGCGTCGCCCGACGTATCGTTCCCCGTTTCATCCTCGCCGGGCCGTGGCCTCAAACCCCCGTCGGCCACCAGGTCCGAGGTGAGGACCGTGCGCTCCCAGCCTCTGGCGCTCACGAACGACGCGAGCGGGCGCTGCGCCACGTGCGCGCCGTCCGCTATCAGGCCGGCGGAGAGCCTCGCGTCGTTTTGCACGAAATCCATGGGCGAGGCGCCCCTGTGGGCGGGCGTCTCCGGACCCCCGTAGCGATTGAACGCATGAACCGCGAATGCGCCGCCCGCCTCCAGGAACGCCTCCACGCAAGCGGCCGAAGCCCGGGTATGCCCCATCGCGGGGACGACGCCTTTTTCCGTCAGCCACCGGGCGAAGCCCGCAGCGCCCGCCAGGCCCGGGGAGAGCGTGACCACCGCCAGGCCCGGCGCGCCGCCCACGCCAAAGCCCCCGGCGGCCCGGGCGATCGCCTCGACCTCTTCTTTCGAGGGAGCGCGAACCTGTTCCCGCGGATGCGCCCCCCTCATCTCCGGCTCCAGATAAGGTCCCTCCAGGTGAACGCCCAGAATGCGCGCCTCGGCGGAGGCGTTTTCTTTTTGCAGCGCCCACGCTTCGCTCACCGCGCGGGCCGCGCGAATCAACTCCTCCCGGGAGGCCGTGGTGAGCGTGGGCAGGAAAGCCGCCGTTCCGCGCCTCGCCAGTTCCCGGGCGATCCGCCGCACGCCGGCGGCGTCCGCCGTCAAGAGCGCATCCGGGCCCAGGCCGTTCACCTGAAGATCCACGTAGCCTGGGCACGCCAGCGCGCCGCCCAGGTCGAGGACGCGCGCCCCGGGGGGCAAAGGACGCGCGCCGCGCGGACCCACATACGAAAAAACGCCCTCCTCGATGACGAGGAGGGCGTCCGTTATCCTCTCAAGCGGCGTATAGGCCGTCACGCCCGCGAGGCACAGGGCCATGGCGCGGGCCTACTTCTTCTTTTTGGCGCTTTTTTTCAGTTCCGCGCGCACCTTCGCGTTCGCGTCGATGAGCGACTCGACGTTCTCTTTCGCCACGTCGTACAGGGAGGATTGCACCCGTTCGAGTATCAGGCGGCCCGCCAGGGTGGTGACGCCCGGAACCTTGGGCGGCATCTCCTTATCCTTCGCGCCCTTCGAGAACACCTCGATGTCCTTGAGGATGTCCTTGTCGTCGTAGAGCTCGTTCTCCCCGTACTGATAGGTGAGTTTCACGTAGTCTCTCTCTTTACGCTCCTGGTCGCGCGTCTCGCGGACGATGTTCTCCATGTCGGCGGAAACGGGTTTTTTCGCCGAGGCGTTGCGTTTCTCGATCTGCTGGAAATACTTGGCGTGATCGCAGGACGCGGGCAACTCCTCGCCGGGTATCTTCGAGCTGATCTCGAAGCGAATCGCCCTGTCCGAATCCACGAATTTCGGCGGGCCGATCTCGTAGGTAATACCCTCGACGTTGAACCGATCGCCCTTCTTGGGCTCGAACTCTTTTTGTAAATCCTTCGTTAAGCGGTTCAGCGTGACGGAAGCGGTTTGCACGAAAAGCTGCGATTGAAGTGAAGACATTTTTTCGATCTCCTCGGCTTCGAAGAACAAATCAGAAGATGGAACATGCCCCAGCGCGGCGAATGCGTCAAGACCCCGGGAAGTGTTTTGGCGACCTGTATAACAATAATAAAAGCATACGTATTCCCATCGGCGAAGGAGGATATATGTGATATGGTCGCGCTTTTCAAGCGCGCTTCATCCCTCGATCTTTGATAAGGAGCGATTTCAGATGGCAGGGCCCGTCCACATCCGCATCGGGGGCTATTCCCCGCCCGATACCTCCCACAGCCGCGCGATGGTTCTCTTCAAGGAGAAGATGGGCCAGCGGCTGGGCGACGGCGTCAGGACAGACATCTTCTGGAACGTGATGGATTTCGGCTACGGCGCGCCCGACCTGCTCGCCATGGTGGAATGCGGGATGCTCGGCTTGTGCTATTTCTCGACGAGCTATCTCGCCGACAGGGTGCCGGAGCTCGAGATCGTCGACCTGCCTTTCACCTTCGAGGATTCCGCCCACGCCTACGGCGCGCTCGACGGCGCGCTCGGCGCGCACTTGAGCGAGCGAATCGAGGCGCAGACCGGCTACAAGAGCCTGGGCTTCTGGGACAACGGCTTCCGCCACCTCTCGAACAGCGTCCGCGACGTGAGAACGCCGGACGACTGCCGGGGGCTTCGGGTCCGCCTGCAGCCCAACGAGACGCACGTGAGGACCTTCAAACTCCTGGGCGCCGAGCCCGTGCCGGTGGAACTCAAGGAGGGGATCGCCATGATCGAATCGGGCGAGGTGAACGCGCAGGAAAACCCGCTCTCGAACACCGTGACCTACGGCGTCACGAACCACCAAAGGCGCATCACGATGAGCGGGCACTTCTACGGGGCGCGCGCCCTGCTCGCCCACCGGGAGAGCTTCGACGCCTGGCCCGCTGAAGTCCAGGAAGCGGCACGGGCGTGCATCCGCGAAGCCATCGATTCCCAAAGGGAGGCCGCCCGGGCGGGGGAGGTCGCGATTCGAAAGCGCCTCGAAGAGGAGGGCGTCTCCTTCGTGGACCTGAGCGATGCGGAGCGCGCGGCCTTCGCGGAGGCCACGGAACCCATACGCGCCGAGGCGAGGGAGAGGCTCGGGAGCGCGCTGTTCGATTTGGCGATGAGAAAATAGACCCGCTTCATCCACAGCGGAAGAAATGCACCGCCGGTTCAGCGCAGACAGGAGTTCAACCGCTCAAAACCTCTTCGCAATTACATCGCCGCTGCGGTTAGAATCCAGGCATCCATGGGTCTTGGACCGGATGCTCTAAGAAGGTGCGATATTACGTGCGTATATCCTACATCGCCGTATCTCTCGTCGGCATCGTCATCCTGGGTACGGCCGGCTATGTCCTGCTGGAGGGATGGTCGATCGTCGAGGCCTTCTATATGACGATGATCACCGTCACGACAGTAGGCTTCAACGAGGTGCGTGAGTTGAGCACGACAGGGCGCATGCTCACCGTGGCGCTCATGATCCTGGGCGTGGGCACCCTTTTCTACGGAATCGCGATCATCGCCGAAATCAGGTTCGAAGAGCGGATACGTCAGATTTTCGGGAGGCGAAAACTGGTGAAAGAACTCGACAGACTCGAAAACCATCACATCATCTGCGGTCACGGGCGCATCGGCTCCACCGTCGCGGGGGAATACGCCAGAGAGTCGCTGCCCCACGTCATCATCGAGAGCGACGAGTCCATCGCCGCGCACCTCGATCAGGAGGGGAAACTCGTTATCCTCGGCGACGCCACGCTGGACGAAACCCTCATGGAAGCGCACGTGGAGAAGGCGAAGAGCCTCGTCTGCGCCCTGGCGACGGACGCGGAAAACGTGTTCGTCACCCTCACGGCGCGGGCGCTCAACCCGGATATCTTCATCCTGAGCCGCGCGGCCCTGGACAGCTCCATCGGCAAGATGGAGGCGGCGGGCGCGGACCGCGTGGTCTCGCCCTACATCATGGGCGGCATGCGCATGGCGCAGTCCGTCCTGAGGCCCAAGCTCGCCGGCTTTCTCGACGAGGTCACCGGCCACGCGACGACGGACCTGGACTTCGACGAGGTGACCGTGCCCGAGGGTTCGGACCTGGTCGGCATGGCGCTCCGGGAATCGAAGATCAGCCAGGAGACCGGCGTGTACCTGCTCTCCATCCGTCACGCCAGCGGGGAGATGCGCTTCAACCCGGGGCCCGATTTCCAAATCCAGGCGGGAGACCACCTCTACGCCCTGGGCACGCCCGCGCAAGTAGAATCCCTGCGCAAGCGCGTCCTCGCGAAGTAGCGAGCCTCCCGCCCCGCTATCCGAGGGCGTCCAAGTTTAAGTCCTGCCCCAGGTGAAGGAGCCTGCCCGCATCCCCGGTGCCCGGTGCTGCGCACGCGATAATCCCATCCACCCCCTCCAGGTAAGGAATCACGCCCAGAAGAGGAGCGTCCGCCCCGCAAAGCTCGGCGACCGCCGCCGGGTTGCGCTCCGCCGCCGGCGTGGCCTCCCCCGTCGTGTCGGAGAGGATGACGCCCAGAATCGCAAGGCCCTGCCTTCTCGCCTCCCGTACGCTCAAGAGCGTGTGGTTGATGGTACCGAGACCCAGCGGAGCGACGAGCACGAGGGGCAGTTTCGCGGCCAGGGCCAAATCGATCATCATGACGCCTTCGGCCAAAGGGGCCAGAAGACCGCCCGCGCCTTCCACGAGCAGTGGCCCTCGCTCTTTTTTGAGCGCTTTCACCTGCGCGACGATACGCTCCAAATCCGGCGGCCCGCCTTCGTGTTCGGCCGCGTGGGCGGGCGTCAGGGGAACTTCGTATCTGTAGGGGCAGATTTCATCGAGCGGCCGTGGATCGCCCGTCGCCGTCTTGAGCGCCAGGGCATCGCGGGGAACGAGGCTGCCATCCACAAGCGCGCAGTCCGATTCGGCGGGCTTCATCACCCTTGGGTCCAGGCCCTCAGCCGCCCAATGGGCCGCGATGACGCAACCCGCCACCGTCTTTCCCACGCCGGTTCCCGTTCCGGTCAAAAAGATGGCAATATCGGACATCGGACGAACCTCACGAGGAGCCGGAAATGAGCCGCGCCAAAACCATCGACCTCACGGGCGAACTCTGCCCCATGAACTGGGTGCGGACGAAGCTCGCGCTCGAGGCGATGGCGCCGGGCGATACCCTCGAAGTATGGCTCGACGCGGGCGAGGCCGCCACCAGCGTCCCCAGAAGCGCCGCCGCCGATGGCCACGCCGTCGAGAGCCGGGCGCCGGATGCGCAAGGCCGCGTGCGCGTCGTTATCAGGAAGGGGTGAAATATCTGACTTCTCGATAAGCCTTCTGGCAGTCTTTAATTTCCTGCCAAATAGCGTGTCAAATAGTGTGTCAAATAACGAATAACTAAGAGCGTATTCCAAAAAATAAATTTGACAACTACTTAATAATCATATATTTAAAAATATAGATGCCTTGTCAAACAGCGTGCCAAATAACGTGTCAAATAGGAAGATAAATTGGACTGGAAAAAATTCCGATTTGAATATCGATATGAAAATTCAGGTCTCAGAAATACTATTGTCTCTATAGAGGCGTCCAAAGAAGCGGCCATGAGTCTCATTCTCCCTCCTGATTGGAGAGAGACGCTGAACAAGCTGAACCGCATCCGCGCTATTCACGGCACGACGGCCATCGAGGGGAACCCCCTTTCAGAAGCTGAAGTCTCACAACAAATCGAGGCTCAGGAGCAATCCGACGACCATCAGGATGCGACGCAACTCAGCAAGGAGCAAATTCAGATCAGAAACGCCGGGGCTGCGCAAGGGTGGGTCCAAGAGAGGTTCAAACCCGGCAACGACCCCTTCACTCTCTCTGATATTTTGAACATGCACGAAATGATCACCGAGAACGCCGACATGACGGACAACACGCCCGGGCAGTTGAGAGCCTTTTCGGTTCAAGTTGGAAGCCCTTCTTTGGGAGGAGTTCACAGGGGCGCGCCGCATGAGGAACTACCCGGTTTGATGAACGAATACATCGAATTTTTGCGATCCCGCAAAATGGAGGCGGAACACCCCGCCATTCGCGCGTTACTCGCGCATTTTTTCCTTGTGACCATCCACCCGTTCGGCGATGGAAACGGAAGAACATCCCGCCTGGTGGAGGCGGGAATTTTGTTCCGTGGGGGGTATAACGTACACGGGTTCTACGGGCTGTCGAATTATTTCTATCGCCACGACGATGAATACAAGAAGCTTCTCCAAAAGTGTAGAGAAAAGCAGCCCTTCGACGTCACCCCGTTCATTGCTTTCGGTTTGCAGGGATTCATGGAGGAATTAAGAGGAATCAACAATTTCATCAAAACGAAGTTGAATCGAATCGTCTATCGCCAAATGCTGGTTCAAGCGCGCAACAAGAAAATATCCGATAGAAGATTCCTGATTAACGACAGGGAATACGGCCTTCTTGACTTTTTGATCTCGGAGACCGAACCCGTCGATCCGTTTTCAGAGCAACCCTCAAGAGTGATTGGTGCTACGGAATTGATCGGATCTCCCTATATTCGAGGAGCATATAGTAACGTAACCACGAGAACTCTCATCAGAGAATTGCTCCGACTTGAGCAATTTGGCTTTATCAAAGTTACGGATACACCACCTAATGACCTGAAGATTGAACTAGACTTTGACGCCATAGGGAAATACTAATTGCACCCCATTCGAGGATCACCCCCCTCACGGCAGGGGCTCGTCCCTCATCCAGCGGGCGAGGGCTTTTTCGGGGTCTCCGATCTCATCGATCGAGGTATAGAAATAGCTCTCCCAACCCACCTCGGGCAGGCCGGTGAAGATCATGAGGTTCAGCGGATAGGCCTCGCAATCGGTCGAGCGCCTGAAGTCGTCGCGGAACAGGAAGACGGGCTTTCCCCAGGCGACCGCCATGCCGAGTTCGACCATCACGCCCTCATCGGGCGGGCATCCGTTCACCACGCCGAAAAAGCCCGACGCATCGCGCACGTCGCGCATGTCGTTCTGCCCGACGCGGTACGCCCAGCCGGGGCTCGCGAGCATCTCGGGCTGGTTGTTGCGCGTGAACGGCTCCCACACTTCGGCGCCCACCGCTTCGAGCGCCGCCACGAGATCGGGCAGCGGCCCCTCGCGCTGTTGTAAGGAAAAACCGTAAGGACTCGCCAGGTACAGGGTCTTTTTCGCCATGCTCACCCCCTCTCCTCTCTCAATCGCCTCGCGCCTTCATGAAGGGAGCGCGCGCCATACTCCCACACGAGGAGAGGGGCCGTCCAGCGCGGACGGGCGGTTTTACTCCACGTTCTCTCCCAAAACGGCGAAGGCCAGACCCGCGCACAGCGCCACGCCCGCGGCGACGTGGAGCAGCGTCACGAACCCCCATATCGGGAGCAGCCAGCCCGCCAGCAGCGCGCCCAGCGTGGAGCCGACCCCCCAGGTGGCGGCGCTGTAGAGAGATTGCGCGGTGTTCTTCGTCGCAGCGCTGCTCAGGCGGTCGACGTACTGGATCGCGCCCGCGTGGAAGACGCCGAAGGCGACGCCGTGCAAAAGCTGAATAAGGATGAGCAAAAAAGCGTCCGTCGTGAGGGCGACGAACTCCCACCTCAAGCCTGCGGCGATCATGCCGGCGGCGATCATCCACTTCAGGCCGAATTTTCTCTGGATGGCCTGCGCGTAGATGAGAAAAACAATCTCGCTCACCACGCCCACCGTCCACGCCAGGGCGATCAGGTCCGCCGAAAGCCCGAGCTCCTTCAGCCGGATGCTGAAGTAAATCCCGAAGGGTCCGGCGGAAATCGCGGCGAACGTCGTGGTGAGGAGGAAGACGGCGAGCGGACTGCTGCGGAGCAGGAGACGCAAGTCGGCCCGGAAGCGGGGGCGCGCGCGGCCGACCTCCCTCGGCAGATGAAAGATGACGAAGACGAGCAGGACGCCCACGCACGCCACGAACGGGAAGATGGAGGCGACCCCGGTGGTCTCGACCAGGCGGCCCGCTCCCATCGCCGCGACGATGAAACCCAGCGACCCCCACAGGCGCACGCGGCCGTACTGCGCGCCCGTGGCCTCGATTTCGCGCAGGCAGAGATTCTCGGCGATGGGCACGAGGGGAGCCCTCAGGGCGGAGAAGAGCGTGATCAATATGAGGAGCGCCAGAAAACCGCTCGCCCCCCACAGGAGAAGCGCGAGCAGAGAACTCGCGACGGCGCACGTGAAGGCCACGCTCCGGCCCAGGCGGAACTTGTCCGCAAGCGCTCCGAAAAGAGGGGGCGCGAGCGCGCTCGAGAGGCGCGGCGCCGCGTTCAGCAGGCCGAGCTGGAACCCGCTCACGCCCACGGAATGATAAAAGATGTTCAGAAACGGGAGCATGACGCCCACGGCGAAAAAGTGCAGGAAATAAAACGCGGGCATCCGCCAGAAGGGAATCGCGCCGGGGACTTGCGCGCTCATGGGCGCGCGCGGGGAAAACAGGGCACCTGGAACCTCTCCACCGGGGCGGGAAAACCCATTCGACCACGATGTGAAAATGATTTCCACCCGCGCGGCGGTTTCTTCTTCGGCATGGTTTTGTTATCCTCCACGCGCGATGGGTTGTCTTGTTCCGAGGCGGACTATCGAGCGGCGGGCGGGCCGCTTCGGAACCGAAACCCGAAACCCCGCCGACGCATCCAAAAGCTGAAAGCAACGACGAGCGGGAACTCCCGGCAGGGGGATTCCCCCTTGATATTTCCACATCATCGGCAATTCTTGCAGGAGCGAAATCATGAGCACGAACGACCTGGCGGCGATCGCCCAGCAGATGGTGGCGCCCGGCAAAGGCATCCTCGCAGCGGACGAGAGTTCGGGCACGATCCAAAAGCGCCTCGACAGCATCGGCGTCGAATCCACCGAGGAGAACCGGCGCGCCTATCGCGAGCTTCTCTTCACGACGGAGGGAATCGAGGAATACATCAGCGGCGTCATCCTCTTCGACGAGACGCTGCGCCAGAGCGCGGCGGACGGGACGAACTTCGGCGCGCTGCTCGCCTCGCGCGGCATCCTGCCCGGCATCAAGGTCGACAAGGGCGCGAAGGACCTGGCCTTCGCTCCGGGCGAAAAGGTCACCGAGGGCCTGGACGGCCTGCTCGAGCGGCTTAGCGAGTACGTCACGCTCGGCGCGAAGTTCACCAAGTGGCGCGCCGTCATCACCATCGGCGCGGGAATCCCCTCGGCCTATTGCATCGAGGCCAACGCGCACGGCCTCGCGCGCTACGCGGCGCTCTCCCAGGAGGCGGGCCTCGTGCCCATCGTGGAGCCCGAAGTGCTCATGGATGCGGACAACACCATCGAGGTCTGCGAGGAGGTGACGAACGATACGCTCGAGAGCGTCTTTCACGCCCTGCACGTACACCGCGTCTCGCTCGAGGGCATGATCTTGAAACCCAACATGGTGATCTCGGGCAAGGGATGCACGACCCAGGCGGGCGTGGGGGAAGTGGCCGAGGCCACAGTGCGCTCTCTCACGCGAAACGTGCCCGCCGCCGTGCCCGGCATCTGCTTCCTCTCGGGCGGGCAGAGCGACGCGGTCGCCACCGCGCACTTAAACGCGATGAACGCGATGGGCCCCCACCCCTGGGAGCTCAGCTTCTCCTACGGCCGCGCGCTGCAGGCGCCGGCGCTTAAGGGCTGGGGCGGCGATGCGGCGAACGTGCCCCTCGCCCAGAGACTCTTCCTCCACCGGTGCAGGTGCAACGGCGCCGCGCGAACGGGCGCGTACGAGGACGCGATGGAAGGAGAAGTCGCCGCCGCGTAGCCGGACGAGCGACCGCCCGCCAGGGAACAGGAGAGAGGATGCAGCAGGAAGCCGCCGCCACGAACTTCAAGGGCATGACGCTCGAGCGCCACATCCGCGAGGAGGAGCGGAACCACCCGGGCGCGCGCGGGCTCTTCACCCGCCTCGTCACGCAGATCACCCTCGCCGCCAAGATCATCAACGCCGAGGTCAACAAGGCGGGCCTCGTGGACATCCTGGGCCTGACCGGCGAGCTGAACGTGCAGGGCGAGGAAGTCCAGAAACTCGACGAATACGCGAACGACGTGATGCGCAGGGCCCTCGACCACACCGGTTCGGTGGCCGCCCTGGCGAGCGAGGAGATGGAGGAGGTCTACGTCGTTCCCGGCAAATACGTGGAGGGCGGCGAATACGTCGTGCTCTACGACCCGCTGGACGGCTCTTCGAACATCGACGTGAACGTGAGCATCGGCTCGATCTTCTCCATCCTGCGCCGCAGGGGCGGGAACGGCCCCACGCAGCTCGACGACTTCCTCCAGCCGGGCGTCGAGCAGGTTTGTGCGGGCTACGTCATCTACGGCTCGTCCACCATGCTGGTCTACACCACGGGCAACGGCGTGGACGGCTTCACGCTCGACCCCTCGGTGGGCGAGTTCTTCCTCTCCCATCCCGACATCCGGATTCCCGAGCGGGGCAAGATTTACAGCATCAACGAGGGCAACTCCTCGAAGTGGGATGAGCCCACCTCCCGCTACATCGCGTACCTGAAAGAAGATGACGCCGAATCGGGCCGCCCCTATTCGGGCCGCTACATCGGTTCGCTGGTGGCCGATTTCCACAGAAACCTCCTGAAGGGCGGCATCTTCCTCTATCCGGGCGACAGGAAAAACCCCAGCGGCAAGCTGCGCCTGTTGTATGAGTGCAACCCGATGTCCTTCATCGCGGAGCAGGCCGGGGGTGCGGCGAGCGACGGCCGCGGCCGGGTGATGGAGATCCAGCCCGAAAAACTTCACCAGCGCATTCCCTTCATCGTCGGCAGCAGGCACGACGTCGCCGACGCCAACCGCTTCATGTCCGGAGGAGGAAACTGAATGCAGACGCATCGCCCCGTAATTTTATTCCTCGCCGCCGCCCTGCTCACCGGATGCGTGGGCATCGAAGACTACGAGCGAAAGACGGACGAAGCCGCAGGCCTCAGGAAGGAAATCTCCGACTACCAGCGCCGGATCGACGAGCTGGGCCGGAATATCGAGGAACTCGAAGGACGGATCAAGCAAAAAGACCTGGAGGCCCAGGAACTCAGCCAGTCCCTCACCATGGCCAGGCGCCACAGCCAGCAGACGGAGACGCGCGTGGCCGACCTGCGCGCGCAGGTGACCGCCCAACAGTCCCAGCAGACCGAGAGCGCCCAGAAGGCCCGGCGCTTCGAGCGCGCGTACGAGAACTCGCGCGCGCGGGTCCGGGAGCTCCAGAAGAACCTCGTCACCGCGCAAAAGAAACTCCTGCGCTTCGAGGACAGGATCCGCTTCCAGATCCAGCTCGAAAAGGACATGAAGGCGCAGTTCGCGAGAGAACGGCGCCGCGGAACCATCGAGGTGCGCCGCGCCGGCGACCGGGTGGTGATCAGCATCGCGAGCGCCATCCTCTTCAAGTCGGGAAGCGCCAAGATCCGCGCCGAGAGCAGGGCCCTGCTCGTGAAGTTCTCGAGCCTGCTGCGCCGCTACGCGAACCGCGAGGTGCAGGTGCAGGGCCACACCGACAACGTGCAGATATCCGACCGCCTGGCGGAGCGCTGGGAGACGAACTGGGAGCTTTCCGCCGCGCGCGCCACGCGGGTGCTGCGCTACTTCGTCGAGGTGGGAAACCTCGACCCGCGCCGGGTCTCGGGGGCGGGAATGGGCGAGTTCCGCCCGATCGCCAGCAACGACACGCGCGAGGGCCGCCGGACGAACCGCCGGATCGAAATCGTCGTCTTCCCTCCCGATTCCTAGCGGGGTTGTTGGAAAAGGCCCGATAATCGGCGACCGATGAAAGGGGAAGAATCACTCCCCCCTTGAGGGTCGGGCTTCCCGAGGGGGAAGCCCGATGAAAAAGTCCCTCGATGGAGGAAAACCACCGTCATTCCGGCGAAAGCCGGAATCCATTTTGACTTTTCACCGGGCGGAGCGGCTACGACTTCGTCGCCGCGCAGCGCCTGAACCCGGTATCCACGCGGAGGGAACGACGGCGCGTGGCCGATTCCATCGGCGGATGAAAATGGATTCCGGCTTTCGCCGGAATGACGACGGTGGCCGGTTCCAAGAGATGAGGAAGGTCGAATCCGATTGATGAATGAGGGTTCGACCGAGCGGGACGAGTTTTTCAACAACCCCCTGGCGGGCGGACGCACCCCCGCCATGCACTGAGAAAGGATTTTCCTTGATCCTCGAGCGGATACCCGTCGGGCCCTTCCAGATGAACAGCTACGTCGTGGGCTGTACGGAGACGAAAGAGGGCGCTTATATCGACCCGGGCGCGGAGGTGGAGCGCGTCATCGAGGCGGCGCGCGGGCACGGCTTGAACCTCACCAAAATCATCGGCACCCACGCACACCTGGACCACGCCGAGGGCGTCGCGGAAGCGAAAGAAAAGCTCGGGATCCCCTACTGGCTCCACGAGGCGGAACTCTTCAACCTGCAAAACATCCCGAACGCGGCGCGCGGCTACGGGTTCCCCGAACCGCCCGTCCCCGAGGTGGATGCCTATCTCGTTCCCGGCGAGACGATTTCGGTCGGAAACCTCGAATTCGAGATCAGGCTCACCGACGGCCACGCGCCGGGCAACGTCACTCTTTACAGGCCGGGTGACGGAACCGAGCCGGGGCACGCCATCGTGGGCGACGCCCTTTTCGCGGGCTCTATCGGACGGACCGACCTCTACATGGGCGACGGAGGCGTATTGCTGAACGCCATCCGGACGCAACTGCTCACCCTGCCGGACGACACCGTCGTGCATCCGGGCCACGGGCCGGAGACCACCATCGGCCACGAGCGGGCCACCAACCCCTTCTGCCGGCCCGGAGCCGAACAATTTCTGACTTGAGCGCCGACGCCCCGCAGGCCCACCCCCATCTGGGAGGCGGGGTGAAGTTCTGCGTCTCCTGCGGGAGTCCGCTCGTCTACCGCCCCTGGACGGAGGGGGACGGCACCATGCAGCTTTGCTGCAGCGCGGCGTCCTGCAACCACGTTCATTTCCTGGACCCCAAGGTGGCGGCGGGCGTCGTCGCGACAATCGGCAGGGAGGCCGTGCTCCTGCGCCGCGCCCACAACCCCGGCAAGGGGCTGTGGACGTTTCCGGGCGGCTTCGTGAACCGCGGCGAGGTGGTCCCGGAAGCCGCCGCGCGCGAGGCGAAAGAGGAAGCGGGAATCGAGGTGGCGGTGGACGCGCTCCTGGGGGTGTACTCGTTCGAGGGCAACGCCACCGTGCTCATCGTCTACACCGGCGCCGTGACGGAGGGCGTCCCCCGCGCCCTGGCCGAGACCACCGAGGTCAAGCTCGTCGCGCCCGATGCGATCGACTTCGACGAGCTCGCTTTCGACACCACGCGCGCCGCCATGCGCGACTGGCGGGAGCGGGTGCGGGGGTAGGGGGTTGGGGGGG
>VXPH01000278.1 GCA_009839615.1 Nitrospinota bacterium | reverse complement strand
ACCCGCGCTTCCCGCGAAGATGAGAAACACCAACATGCCGCCGGCGAATTTTTTTGCCTCCTTGGGCCCGGATTGTTCACGCACATCGGAGTAGACGGGAAGGAACGAGGAACTCAGAGCCCCTTCCATGAACATGCGCCTGAAAAGATTGGGAATCGCAAATGCGACGAAAAAGGCATCGGCCATCATCGCGGCGCCGAAGAATTTGGCGATCAGCATATCCCGGAAAAAACCCGCAACGCGGCTGATGAGAGTCGCCAGGCTAACGGGACCCGCAAACCTGGAAATACTCTCCTCCGGCGGGGAGTCGCCATTCTCTACCGGCGCATCGGCAAAAGCATTTTCTTCTCGTTCGGGATTGGAGGATTCAGGTGGCGTGGTCACAAAATTCCTGACACCAGGGCGGTGAGCTTGACAACCCTTTGTTCCGTGGTATTTTACCGGGGCTGCGAAACAGCCTCAAGAGAAACATTTCAACTATATTCACGGAGAATGAAACAAATTGCCCCATATTCGTTCGGCCAAGAAACGCAATCGCCAGAATATCGTTCGCCGCTCCAGAAACCGCGCTATTCGGACGCAGTTTCGCAATACCATCAAGCAAGTCCTGGTGGATAGCAAAGAAAACCCCGAAGAGTTGCTGAAAAAAGCCCAGTCGCAATTGGACCGCGCAGCCACCAAAGGGATCATCCACAAAAAAACAGCGTCCAGGCGCGCGGGAAGATTGGCCAGGCGAGTTCATGCGGCCTCTTCGAAATAGCTAGACAACCTTGTGCGCCCCGCTTCTGGAAGACCGCACATCCACCAAAAACAACTCCAGTGCCTGACGGGCGGCCTTCATGTCACTCGTCCGCTTGAGCTTGCGATCCACTTGAAGCAGTTTCCCGTACAACTCGCGCAAGTAAGCGGAACGCAATCCCCTGACCTGGCCTTCCAGCCTCTTCGCCACAAAGGGCGGCAGACCCAGCACCTCAGAAATTCCCTGAACGCCCCGGCCGCTTCGAATCAAGGCCTTTGAAATCGTCCAGCGCCGAATCAGATTGCGCAACAACCCGATGAACCTGACGGGGTGTTCGGTTTCCATCATCCGTCGCAAGAGAACGAGGGTTCCACCCAGACTCCTCTGGCTGAGTGAATCACCCAGCTTATAGAGCAATTCCTCTCTGGAGTGGCCGACGATTTCACGAATCTCCTCGGGGCCGGCAAGTGTTCCCGGCATGACATAGGAGGCGATCTTCTCGAGCTCGGTGCTGAGTCTCATCATCGAGGGCTTGACCATTTCGACCAACATCTCGGCGGCCTCTGGCCGCAACTCGAACCCCAACGCCACGGCGCGCCCGTGAAGCCATTTCTTTAGTTCCTCCCCTTCCAGGATATCCACCCCGCAAACCAAACTCGCCTTCGCGAGGCGTTGGAAGAAAGTGGTGCGCATGTCGACGTTTTCCACGCAAAAGACCAGAGCCGTGGACGCGGATGGTTGATCGAGATAAGAGAGAAAGATGGATTCATCCCTCTCGCCCGGTCTGGTGAAATTGAGGATTTCTATGAGGCGCTTCTCCGCCATAAACGGCAGCGTCTGGGCGATGGTGATGATGGGGGGCGCGTCGATCTCGGTCCAGTCGAAACGATCATGATTGAAATCATCCGGCCCGTCACCAAGAACCTTGCGCCGAATGACGCGCAGGTATTCATCCCGCAAAAAAGAGTCTTTTCCTTCCAGAAGGTATACGGGCTGCGTCGGCGCGTTTTGCAGGTCGGAGAGCGCCGCCAGGGAACTCTTCGGTTTCTTGCGGCCCGAGGCCAATCTAAAAGTCCTCTAACACGAGGCTGACGACGTCTTTCGATAAAGAGTCGGCCACTTGTTGATTCGCGTTCGAGCGGTTTGTGTCGCTTTGCGCAATCGATGAGGAAATAGCGAATTCGGCATGGGACTCCAGATCCTGATTGATGAGCAATTTCTGCCGCTCCTTGTCGCGCAAGCGTATCCGGGTGCGCACAACGACGCGGTATTGCTGAGCCCTGTCCGCCCGAGTGAAGCCAATCGGAGAGAGGCGATATGCGCGCAAAACACCTTCGAGAGCGACGTCCGCATCGGGAGAGTCGGAAACCCGGAGGCGGCCGTCCCGCAGGAACCGGCTCCTCACCGCTTTCGTGACAGCGCGTCCAAGGCTGGGCTCGTTCGTCTTGTTCACGAATGCAGGTATCGAAATCGTGCGCGCGCTTTTCAGGCGCCCGGGGCGTAGGGTTCCCTCGAGGTCGTAGCCGCAGCCCGCCATCAGGAAAACGCCCAGCAGGAGAGAGAGACCGAATTTGTAACCCGCCCTCAAAAGCGCCCCATTCAAATCAAAACCTCCAGGGAAAGCTCGCGATTCTTCACGCTGCTGAAAGCAATTTGCTCACTCAGCACAATCAATTCGTCATATTTTCCGTCATCCGGTTCACAAACGAGAATATCGACGTCCCAAGGGTTTCCGATGACGCCTCGTATCGCACCGTTCATAATCTCCGTGGCCACGGGAGCGAAGTCATCGGGAAACTGCGCGAAGCCGGAAACCTGCATCGATAAATTCTTCGCCGACGCCCTCATCATTCTTGCAAAAATATCCTTCGAATGCCGATAGAGCTTTGTGAGGGTCAAGTCCTCCAAAGAACCGACCCCTGCGAACAACACATACTCGGGCGCGAGTCGCCCCTTCGAGGCAAGCATGGCCTGCGACTCCCATGCGCCGCTCAATTTGCCCTGTTCGACGAGACTGCTCACCTCGCTATCCAGCAAGTGGTCGATTTGCCGCAATCTTCCCTGAAACGGAAAATGCTCCACGGCGAACATGCAAACGGCGGCAAAACTTTTTACCTCGTGCAGCCCCTGGGGAAACAAGCGAAGTCGTATCACTTAAACCGCCGTTTTCTCTTGATAGAGGCGATCCAGAATACCGTTTACGAAGCCAGGAGCATTTTCCGGTCCATATCGCTTGGCCAGGCGAATCGCCTCATCCATCGTGACCGCAGGCGGGATATCCGGAATAAAATACATCTCACAAACACCCAAACGCAGGATGCTCCTCGATACGGCGTCCATGCGCTCGAGCGACCAGCTTGCGCTCGCTTCGGTCAGCAAATCGTTAATCTGCCGATCTTTCTCCAGAACAAGCACCATCAACCTGTCCGCAAACAATTTTGAACTCTCGTCCGCCGGGTGCAAACGCCAATAGCGCTCCACCTCTTCCGGCGTAAGACTCCCGATACGATCTGTATGATAAAGGATTTGAAACGCAAGCTCTCGCCCCGCCTTTCTGTTCTCCGCCATTACTTCCCCTCTTCGAGAGCGTCGTTCCCGTCCTCATCCATTTTTGAAAACAGGTTCACCATCTCCACGGCCGCCAGAGCACCTTCATATCCCTTGTTTCCCATCTTTGTTCCCGCACGCTCGATGGCCTGCTCAATCGTATCCGTCGTGACGACGGAGAAAATGGTCGGCACCCCCGTCTGAGCGCCTACCTGGGCGATGCCCTTCGTCGCCTCGGCGCATACCAAATCATAGTGAGAGGTTGCGCCCCGTATCACGCAGCCCAGGCATACGATGGCGTCGTATTTTTGCGATTTCGCCATCCTCATCGCGGCCGCCGGAATCTCGAAAGAACCCGGCACCTGCACATGAGCAATATCGGACGCGGATACGCCGCATTGGCGCAACGCCGTCTCGGCCCCCCGCACGAGGTTCGTCACGATAAAATCGTTGAATCGGGATGAAACCAGGCCTATACGCAAACCCTTCCCGCTCAGACTACCTTCCACCGGATTATCCATTTCCTCTCCGCATACGTTTTTCAGGGACGCTGCAAGTAGGATTCCCTGCCATCCTTCCTCTTCTTTTGCAAAGACGGTAAGGGCGGCTCCATGCCCACCGCCACCCTGTCTTCGAGTTCGAGGCCGTAACCTTCGAGCGCCACAATCCGGCGCTCGTCATTCGTCATGATCCGAATCCGCCGCAAGCCCAGGTCGACGAGGATCTGGGCGCCTATGCCGTAATCGCGCAACCCTTCGAGCGGAGCGCTCTTGATCCCGATTTTCTGACCCACTTCACGCGGGACGGCAGGCATCTTCTCCTTTCTGGAGAATTCCTCTCCCATCGAGTCGGGCTGCAAAAAAACCAACACCCCTTTGCCCGCTTCCTGGATTTTCGCCAGCGCGTTTCTGGTCCTGTCCGGGCAATCAGAGCGCAAAAGCGCCAACAAATCCCAGATGGCATTTACGGGCTGCACTCGAATGTGAGTCGGTTCATCCGGGTTCAACTCGCCCATTACCAAAGCGGCGTGAATCCTTCCACTACTTTGATTGTGGTACGCATAGACCTTGAAAGTCCCGAACGCCGTCGGCACCTCCGCCTCCTCCACGCGCTCCACGAGACGGTCGTGCCGCATGCGGTAGGCGATGAGATCCTTGATGGTCACGAGGGAGAGATTATTTTTCTTTGCTATCTTCCGCAGGTTGGGCAGCCGCGCCATCGAGCCGTCTTCATTCAAGACTTCGCAAAGAACGCCCGCGGGCTGAAGGCCGGCCAGACGGGCCAAATCCACCGTGCCCTCCGTGTGGCCAGCCCGCCTGAGTACGCCCCCCGGCTGCGCCCGCAGCGGGAAAACGTGGCCGGGCGTCACCAGGTCCGACGGCCTGGCGTCTGTCTGTATTGCGGTTTGTATGGTGTGGGCCCTGTCGAAAGCGCTGATGCCCGTCGTAACGCCTTCGCGAGCCTCTATGGAAACCGTGAAAGCCGTGCCGAAAGCGGAGCCGTTATCGCCACTGGGCACCATCATGGGCAAACCCAGGGATTCCACTTTCTCGGGCGTGAGCGCGAGACAAACCAGACCGCGCGCGTGTTTCGTCATGAAGTTGATCGACTCGGGCGTCACCTTCTCGGCCGCGAGGATGAAATCGCCTTCGTTTTCACGATCCTCATCATCCACGAGGACGACGATGCGCCCCTCGCGAATATCGCCGATTGCCTCTTCAATTGTGGAGAAAGGGCTCTGGTCGGAGTCCTTTGCATCCCTCGGCTCAGGCATAGCCTTGCTCCCTCAGTTTTTCCATCGTGATGCCGTCTCGAGACCTCGAATCCGCGTGGGGAGCGAGCAGCTTCTCCACGTATTTTCCGATCAAATCCGCCTCCAGGTTCACAGCGGCGCCATCTTTCTTCTCTGTGAGCGTCGTTTGCTCGCTCGTGTGCGGAATAATTGACACCGAAAAAGTCTCACCATCACACGCCGCCACCGTCAAGCTGATTCCATCGACCGCAATAGACCCTTTATAGACGACATAGCGCATCACCTCCACCGGAGCCTCGAATGTGAGCCAAATCGAGTCGCCCTCGTTTTTTCTGCCCCTGATTCTGCCCACGCCATCCACATGGCCGCTCACAAGGTGCCCGCCCAGGCGTTCTCCGAGCGCCATTGCGCGCTCCAGGTTACATCGGCCGCCGACTGCCAGCTCTCCTAAATTCGTGCGTCTCAGCGTCTCGACGGACAAATCGGCTTCAAACTTTCTGTCATCAAAATCAACAACAGTTACACAGACGCCATTGAGCGCAATTGAATCGCCGAGCTCCACACCATCCAGAACGCCCGGCGCCTCGATGGTGATTCGCGCGCCCTTGGCGTCTTTTCTCAACGAACGAACCGCGCCGATTGCCTCAACAATTCCGCTAAACACCTGCCCACTCCTCAACATCTTCCCAAATCGGTCTTTTGAAATATCCTTGAATCAATAGATCAGCGCCGATAACTTCATGTGTTACATTAAATAACCCGGGCAAAGATTGCAATTCCTCCTCATCAAGGCCTGAAACCGCGTCCGGCGCCTCATGGTCCCCCACTACAAGGGGCGCCAGAAAATAAAGGAGCCGATCCGCCAGTCCTTCCCGTATAAAGGAACCGTGCACCCGCCCGCCGCCTTCCACGAGGATATGGCGAACGCCGCGGCTTCCCAACGATTCCAAAAGCGGAGCGAGTGATACCCGGCCCTGGGGATCCGCTTCTCCTCGAATGATCTCCGCACCCGTTTCGCGTAATGCCTCTTCCTTGTCCAGCGGTGCGGCACCCGTGGTTGCCACAATCGTGGAACTCCCCTGACAAGGCGCGAGAACCCGGGCTTGAGACGGCGTCCTGAGCCTTGAATCCAGAACAATTCTCACCAGGGGTTTGCCCGCATCTCCACCGGGCCGCGCCGTAAGCAACGGGTCGTCCTTCAGCACCGTCTCCACGCCTACCAGGATGGCGTCGACTGTGTTCCTGAAACGATGTCCTGCGTTTCTCGCCGCCACGCCCGTTATCCACCTGCTTTGCCCGCTTCGGGTAGCGATTTTTCCGTCCAGGCTCGCGGCTGCTTTCAGGGTAAGAAAAGGCCGGCCATACCGCCACCAGTGAAAATAGGCTTCATTCTGGCGCACCGCTTCTTCAGCCTTGACGCCGATTTCCACCTCGACGCCATTCGCGCGCAGGTGTGCGAATCCCTGTCCTGATACTTGCGGGTTCGGGTCCGAGACGGCGGCAACGACACGAGCAATGCCCGCGTCCACCACGAAAGGCGCACAAGGGGGCGTTCTGCCCTGGTGAGAACACGGTTCCAGGGTGACGACCAAGACACCGCCTCGCGCGCGCGCGCCTGCCTTTTGAAGAGCCAGGACTTCCGCGTGCGGCTCCCCCGCCTTTTTGTGCCAGCCTCGACCCGCTATCTCTCCGTCGGCGTCAAGAACAATGGCCCCGACGAGCGGGTTGGGACTCGTCATTCCCTCCGCGCGCCCCGCGAGAGACAGGGCTTCGGCCATCAACTCGCTTTTCCGAGCGGCGGAGAGGTGAATCATCAAAGGAAAATCCCGCTCAATGGATTTCGACCGTCTGGTATGAGCCGTGCTTGACGGCCGCCTGGGCGGCGGCAAGCCTCGCGATCGGGGCCCGGTACGGCGCACAGGAAACGTAATCCATTTTCATCATGTGACAAAACTCGACCGAGGTGGGTTCTCCACCATGCTCCCCGCAAATGCCTACCTCGAGATTCTCCCGTCTCGCGCGGCCGCGTTCGATGCCGATCTGCACCATCTCGCCCACGCCCTCGCGATCAACGGCGACGAAGGGATCTCTGGGAATCAACTCCTTTTCGATGTATTTGGGCAGGAACCAACCCGCGTCATCGCGACTCAAGCCATAGGTCAATTGCGTCAGATCGTTCGTGCCGAAACTGAAGAACTCCGCGCTGTCGGCAATCTCTCCCGCCAGGAGGCAGGCCCTGGGAATTTCGATCATCGTGCCCGTGAGATACCGGGGCGTGACGCCCTTCTCCTCAATAACCTTCTTTGCAATGTCGTGGACGATGTCGCGGTTGAACTCCCATTCCCCGATGCCCGAGGTAAGAGGGATCATAATTTCAGGCAACACGTCCACGCCGCGTGATTTCATCTCACAGGCCGCCTCGATGATGGCGCGCACCTGCATTTCGGCGATTTCCGGATAGGTGACCACCAGGCGGCAACCGCGGTGGCCGAGCATCGGGTTCTGCTCTTCGGTGGCTTCGGTGGCGTGGCGCACCGCGTCGAGGTCCACGCCCAACAGCCTGGCCACGTGCTCCATGTCTTCTTCCGTCTTGGGCAAAAACTCGTGAAGCGGCGGGTCCAGCAGCCGGATCGTCACGGGCCTTTCCTTCATCACCTCGAAGATGCCGATGAAATCCTCGCGCTGCATGGGCAGGAGATGATCAAGCGCCTCCCGCCTCCCCTCCTCCGTAGCCGCCAGAATCATCGCGCGCACGTAGTCGATGCGCTCCCCCTCGAAGAACATGTGCTCCGTGCGGCACAAACCGATTCCCTCGCAGCCGAATTTGATGGCCGCCTCGCTGTCCGTCACCGTGTCGGGGGGGGGGGGGGGGGGGGGGGGGCGGGGGGGGGGCGGGGGGGGGGGGGGGGG
>VXPH01000013.1 GCA_009839615.1 Nitrospinota bacterium | reverse complement strand
CTCGTCAATGGCTTATGCAAACGCTCGTTCCTCACTCGCGTTTGACCCCTGACAAGGGGGGTAGGGGGGGTTGCCTTTATCCCCTGATGCGCCGCGCTTGTGCCGTCTTTGCGGATTCACTATCATGGTGAACATCCATATTTCATGCGAGTCATACGCCGCTTGAGGAAGTCCGGTCCATTCACTTCCTCTTTCGCTGCGAGAAACCACCAGGAAAAAGGAGTCGAGTTCACGGGATCGAAACGAAATCTGGGAAAACCTGCTCATGGAGGAAGCCCGATGTCCAAGATCATGAAATGCATCATCGCCTTTGGTGTTCTGGTATCCGTGGGGTTCGTCGATTCGGCCCCGGCGGAAGCGGCCTATCCCGAACGCGCCATCAACTACATCGTCGCCTACAGGGTGGGGGGCGGCTCGGACAGGACGTCGCGCGCCTTCGTTCCCTTTCTCGAAAAGCACCTGGGCAAGGGTGCAAAGATCGCCATCATCAACAAGCCCGGCGCGGGCGGCAACATCGGGTTCAACGCGATAGCGAACGCCAAGCCCGACGGCTACACCATCGGCATGACGAACTTCCCCCAGGCCATCGTCGGCCCCATCATGGGGAAGGTGAAATACACCATCAAGGACTTCGACTTTCTGGGCAACGTGAACCGGGGCCCGACGACGTTCGCCGTGCTCAAGACGAGCAAGTACAAAACCCTGGCCGACCTCATGGCCGACGTCAAGAAGAACCCCGGCAAGATCTCGATAGGCATGGCGGCACTCAGCAGCGTCCACAGCATCGGGACCAGCAAGTTCATGGTCAAGACGGGACTCAAATTCAACAAGGTGCCCTTCGGCGGCGGCGGCCCCGCGCGCAACGCCCTGCTGGGCGGCCACGTTCCGGCCCTGGCGATCTCGATGTCGGCCATCGCGAAATTCAGGGACAAGGTCCGCATCCTCGCCCAGGCGGCGCCTGAGCGGGTGGCCATCGGCTCGTGGGTCCCGACGTTCAAGGAACAGGGCGTGGACATCACCAACTTCGTCTATCGTCCCGTGGCCGCTCCCAAGGGGGTGCCGGCGCCCATTCTGGCGAAGCTGCGCGCCGCCTTCAAAAAAGCGATCGCAGACCCGGGATTCCTGAAAGTGGCGAAGAAGCAGAAAATCGCGGTGGAATACACGAGCGGCGAGGAGATGGCGAACGTCGCAAACGCGTCTCACATGGCCCACGAGCAGCTCTGGAAGACGAATCCCTGGATGAAGAAAAAGAAAAAGTAAGGACCATCCGGGTCTTCATGTAAGCGGGGGCGCAGAATCACGAGCAATCCGAGGTGCGCTCCGCCGGTGCGCCTCGGGATCAGGTGGAGCGAATGCCGCACATCAACGTCTCGGGAGTCGACCTCCACTACCTCGAGGAGGGCGCGGGAAAACCCGTATTCTTTCTTCACGGGAACGCGGGCTCGGGCCGCGTGTGGCGAAAGATCACGCCCGAGTTCAGCGAGCGCTACCGCGTGATTGCGCATGATCGCCAAGGGTTCGGTGACTCTGAGAAAAAAGAGACGGGCGATTTCTCACCGCGCGGGTTCGCCGGTGAACTGGCGCGCCTCATGGACGCGCTCGGAATCGAGCGGGCCCACGTATGCGGGCTCTCCATGGGCGGGATGATTGCCCAATGCTTCGCTCTCGATTATCCAGACCGGGTGGACGGGCTCGTGCTCGTGGGGACCATGCCCGACCGCACGGGCCGTAACGTCCCCGAAACGCTGGGCGAACTCGCGCGGGACGGATGGCCCGCCGTCGCGGATCGCCTCGTTCGCCACTGGTTCCGGCCCGGCTCAGATGAGGCGGACATCGCCGAAGCGTATGCGATCGCGCTTGAGTCGCCGCAAAAATTCCGCGAACTCACGGTCACAGCGCTCGGGACGTTCGACATCAAGGCGGAACTTCCCGGCATCCAGGCGCCGACGCTCATCCTGAACGGCGAGGCGGACGTTACCAACGTGATGGGCCACGCGGAGATCATGAACGAGGGGATCCCGGACTCAAGCCTCATCGGGATTCCCGACTGCGGACACCTGATCCCGATTGAAAGGCCCGAGGCGTTCTGCCGGCACACGCTCGGGTTCCTGGCCGAGGTCGACGCTATGCCATAGCAAGAAAAGGCGCTTTGAATTATCGGCCTCATACAAGTTGTCCCTGGCTATGCTCGCGGGGGGAAGCGCACGTGTTCCAAAACCATGACAGGGTCGCCTCCGTAATCTTCCTCATTGCGACGACCTTCCTCTACTACCATGCCGGGAGTTTCCCCGAAGAGGCGGCCTTCTACCCACGGATGGTCATCGCCTTGATGGTCATTCTCTCCGTCCTCATGTTCGTCAAGTCCTGGCTGAAATCCGGGCGGAGCAGGACCTTCGAGCCGTTCTTCATCCACCAGGGGCGCTTCATTCTGAGCACCCTGATGGCGCTGGGCTACATCGCGGGCGTCCAGTATCTCGGCTACTACAGCGCCTCGCTGATTTTCATTCCCGCCGCGGCTTGGGCGCTGGGCTATAGGAACAGGTTCGTCATGGCGGGCACCACGGTCTGCTATCTCCTGTTTATCTTCGTGGTGTTCGACCAGCTCTTCGACCGCCCGCTCACGCAGGAATTCTTCCTGCGCCACTAGGAACGATACCTTGATCGAGCCATTTTATAATTCCCTCTGGGTCATCCTCGAGTGGCAGAACATTCTCGCGATGCTGGTGGGGGTGATCGGCGGCATCATCTTCGGCGCCATACCGGGCCTGACGGCGACGATGGGCATCGCCCTCCTCATCCCCCTCACCTTCGGCATGTCGCCGCTCATGGCGCTGGGGATGATGGCCGGCATCCACAACGGCGGCTCATACGGCGGCGCCATCCCCGCCGTGTTGCTGCGCATTCCGGGCACGCCGGGCGCCATCGCCACCACGTTCGACGGCTACCCGATGGCCCAGCAGGGCTTGGCGGAGCGCGCTCTCAAGATCGCCTGCGTCTCCTCGGCAGTGGGCGGCATGGTGAGCGCCGTATCGCTGATGACGCTCTCCCCGCCGCTCGCGGAATTCGCCCTGGCCTTCGGCCCGCCCGAAATCTTCTGGATCAGCCTGTTCGGCCTCTCCAGCATCGCCGTTCTGCTGGGTTCGGACCCCATCAAGGGCCTCATGGCCTCTTGCATCGGGCTGCTGCTGGGCATGGTGGGCCTGGACCACGTGACCGGGTATGAGCGCTTCACGTTCGACACGCTGGAGCTATCGGGCGGGCTGCAGCTCATCGTCATCATGGTCGGGGTGTACGCGCTGCCGCCGGCGTTCCAGATGGCCGAGCGCGCCATCATGACCGGCGTGAAATCGAAAGACCTCGAATTCGAAGGCAAATCCGACATGGCGAACTGGCCGTGGATGCAGATTTTCCCCGCTTGGGTCCGCGCGAACGTCATCGGGATCATCATCGGCATTCTCCCGGGCGTCGGGGGCGTCGTCGGCGCCTTCGTCGCATACAACGAGACGAAACGCTCATCGAAAGACCCTGAGAGCTTCGGCAAGGGAAACCCCGTGGGCGTCGCCGTGGCCGAATGCGCCAACAACGCCGATAACGCCGCCGCCATGATCCCCGCGCTCACGCTGGGAGTCCCCGGCAGCGGGCTGGCCGCCCTGATACTGGCGGGGCTGCTCATCCACGGACTCGAACCCGGTCCGCGCCTGTTCAAGGAGGCGCCCGACGTAGTCTACGGCTACATGTGGGCGATGCTGTTCACCTCGGCGTCCCTGTTCGTGTTCGGCGGCATCATCGCAACGAAACTGTTCGCCAACATCCTGCGGCTGGCACAGGTGCAACTCATGCCGGTCATCATCGCGCTGACGGTGGTCGGCATCTATTCGTTTGAGAACAGCATCTTCAACGTCTACCTGATGCTGGCGTTCGGCCTGTTGGGCTACGCTCTGGAGAGATTAAAGTTCCCCATCGCGCCGCTCATTCTCGGTCTCATCCTGGGGCCCAAGGTCGAGTTCAACCTGAGGGTCGCGCTCCGGTTGTCGCAGGACGACTGGTCGATCCTCTGGACCCGGCCGATCAGCATCGCGCTGATCATATTGACCGCGCTCGTCCTCGCATACCCGGTGATTTCCGCCCTCTTCCACCGGAAAAGGGAGGGTCCCGAAGAGGAGTTCGCGATGGGGGAGGAATGATCGGGCCTTCCCTCAAATTCAGGGAAAAAGGGTGGGTGCTGAAAAACCCTGCTCCGGTCGGGATTGCGGTTTTCCGCCGTCGTAGGGACAACCCTCCGTGGTTGTCCTTTTGCAGGATGGTTACAATCAGGACAGGCACGGAGGCCTGTCCCTACACCTCGTATCGAACGCGGCATCCCGTAGGGGCGGACCTGTGTGTCCGCCCCATGCGAGCACCCATTGTATCACCCCGTTATATGGCGGAGACATAAAATCGGGCGGACACACAGGTCCGCCCCTACAAAATCATCGTACCCCCACTGCTTCAGGATGACTTTTTCTACATCCCCAAACGGCGCGCGATTGACCCGGAAAATGTTTGTTTGTATACCAGTTACATACTTTTCATTCATACCGAGGCGTCCTTCCCGGGTTTCAGGAAGGCCGGATTCCCGATCACGAGGGTTTCATGGCGTCTTTGCGTTTCGCGCAGGAAAACCCGGAGCCGGAACGATGCCTCCCGTATCGCGCCGATAACGAACGCGCATAAAAACTTTTTTGAGGGATTGCCAACAACGACGCTATTGAAAATTCAGAAAATTTGGGAAATGGAATTTCGAGGATTCCTTTTCGAGTGAAACACAGACCACACAAAGGCGACGCCGATGCAGGATAGAGCCGAGGGAATCGGGTCCCAGCACAGGGACCTCCCCGATATTCTGGCGAAGATCATATTCGCCTTTGGAGCCTTCAGCACCGCGTTTCACCTCTACGTCCTCATGGTCCAGCCGATTCAGCCTTGGATTCTGCGCTCATTTCACCTGACGTCTTCGGGAATCCTCGTTTTCGCGCTCATCCCCTGGAGAGCCACCAAGAAAAACGTAGGCCCCAACCTCCTCGATTATTCCCTCGCCTTTCTCCTCGTGACGACGACCATCTTCCTCATCGTCGACTTCGACGAGATGCTCTACCGGGTGGGCGTCGACCCCAACATCTACGACGTCATTTTCGCCACCATCACGTTCCTCGTCATCCTGGAGATGGGACGCCGCCTGCAGGGATACGTACTCCCGATCCTCGCCCTCGTCTGCCTGGGCTACGCGCTGTGGGGCGACTACCTGCCCGGCCTGTGGGGGCACAGGGGCTATCCGTTTCCGCGCGTGATCACGTATCTCTTCAGCCTGGAGGGAATCTTCGGGCCTCCGCTGGCGGCTTCGTCCACCTTCATCATCCTCTTCATCCTCTTCGGCGCCGCCCTTCAAAGCTCGGGCGCGGGGCGGCTGTTCATCGATACGTCCCTGGCCATCGCGGGCGGCGCGAGAGGCGGCCCGGCCAAGGTGGCGGTCTTCGCCAGCAGCCTGTTCGGCACCATGTCGGGCAGTTCGGTGACGAACGTGGTGACGACCGGCACTTTCACCATCCCCCTGATGAAGAGCATCGGCTACCGACCCGCCTTCGCGGGCGCGGTAGAAACCGTCGCTTCCACGGGCGGGCAACTCATGCCTCCCGTCATGGGGGTCACGGCGTTCGTGATGGCCGAGGTGACCGGCATTCCCTATCTCAAGATCGCCGCAGCGGGCCTCATACCGGCCATTCTGTTCTATGTGGCGGTCTATTTCATGATCGGCGTCGAGGCGAAAAACTTAGGCCTCAGCGGTCTGCCCAGAAGTGAACTCCCCCGCCTGTGGGACGTCATGCGCCAGAACGGCCACCTGCTCCTGCCCATATTCGTCCTCATCTACTTCCTGGTCTACGTGCGGGTCTCGCCGATGAAATCGGCCTTTTACGCCATCGGAGCGGCGGTAGTCGCGAGCTGGCTCCGGCAGGAGACGCGCATGGGGGCCAAAAGGGTGGCCGAGGCGCTCTACCGGACGATGGAAGGCGCCATTCACGTCGCGACGCCCAGCGCCCTGGCGGGGGTGGTCGTGGGCGTCTTGTCGCTCACGGGGCTGGGCCTCAAGGTAACGGATCTGCTGCTCTCCTACGTGGGTGAGAGCAAAATGCTGGGGCTCCTCGCCGTCATGCTGGTCTCCATCGTCCTGGGAATGGGCGTGCCTACGGTCGCCGCCTATCTCGTCGCCGCGGCGGCGGCAGGCCCTGCGCTCGTGAAACTGGGGTTTCCGCTCCTGAGCGCCCACATGTTCATTTTCTACTACGCCGTGCTCGCCACCATGACGCCGCCCGTCGCGGCTTCCGCCTTCGCCGCGGGCGCGCTCGCGGGCGCCCACCCCATGCAGGTCGGCTTCATGGCGGTGCGGCTCGGAATCGCCGCCTACATCGTCCCGTTCCTGTTCGTCTATGGAGATTCCTTGTTGATGCAAGGCTCCTGGGGAGGGATAGGGCTGGCGGTGGCCACAGCCCTGTTCGGCATGTATGCCCTGGCGAGGTGCGTCATCGATCAAGGGATTCCCATTTGGCGCAGAGGCGTGCTGGGGGTGGCTTCCCTGCTGCTGATCCTGACCGACGGCCTGACGGATGTAATCGGCCTCGCCGTGTTGGCCCTGGGCGTGGGGGGCGATCTCCTCGCCTGGTTCCAAAAGATGCGTGACGGAAAACAAACGGATGATGCGCTTAAAGATAGTCCATGAACGAGAACATTCGCGTGAACACGGCAACATTCACATCTCATGCACAGGAGGAAAGACCATGAATTTCCCCGCAAAGCAGATGAAACCCATGGTGTTTGCGATCATCGCCGCCTTCGCCTTGGGAGCTCTGCTGTCCGCGCCCGCCGAGGGGGCGAGAAAAGACTGGCCCAAACGCATCACCATCGGCGGCGGGCCTCTCCAGGGAACCATCCAGTTCCAGGCGCTCGGCTGGTCCAGCGTGCTGAACAAGGTCCTGAAGCTCAACTCCTCGGTGGAATCCACCGCCGGCGCCACGGTGAACGCCAGGCTCATCAGCCAGGGCAGGCAGGACTTCGGCTTCGGCACGAGTTCGAGCATATCGGACGCCGCCTATCACGGCAGAGGCTTCGCCAAGGGCAAACGCTACAAGAACCTCCGCATCATGTCGCCGGTGGACAGCTCCGGCGTGCAGTTCTGGACGCCTGCGAAAAGCCCCATCATGAAGGCCGAGGACATCCAGGGTAGACGCCTGAACATCAGCCGTCCGGGCAGCGGCGTGGATCGCTTCGGGCGCAACCTCATGAAAGTGGTCGGCCTCAAGCCCAGCCAGGTGACCAACGTGGGCCACGGCCAGGCGAACCGCATGATGCAGGACGGCATTCTGGACGTCGCCGCCACGATAGGCGCGCCGCCTCACCCCGCCGTCGCCTCCATTACCTCCCAGCTTCCGTTCCGCGTGTTCGGGCTGGGGCACGGGAAATGGGCGGAGATGATGCTGGCGAAATACCCGTTCTACGTGAAGACCGCGATCGTCGGCGGCATGTACAAGGGGAACCCGAAGCCCGTCAAGACCATCGGACAAACGAACTGGCTCGGCTCGGGCGCGCACGTGCCGAACGACCTCGTCTACGAGGTGGTGAAGGCGACATTCGCGAACAAGAAAGACCTCGTGCTCGCCCACAGGTCCTGGGAGGCCCTCGACATCAACAAGATGACGAAGGCGAACATCCCCGTTCACCCGGGCGCGATTCGCTATTACAAGGAGAAGGGAATCAAACTGCCCAAGTCGGCCATGATGGCGAAGTAAAAGCCGCTTTGTAAGGGGTTGTTGAAAAGCCTCCTGACAGGGTAAAGACCCCCTCCTACCCCCCCTTGACAGGGGGGCAAGAAAAAGCAAAACCCCCTCTGGCTGGCGGGAGCGCATTGCCTTTTTATACCCCCCTGTCAAGGGGGGGTAGGGGG
>VXPH01000120.1 GCA_009839615.1 Nitrospinota bacterium | reverse complement strand
GCACCCTGGAATGGGTGGAGCGAAACGCCGCCGAGACCAGGATGAGCGAGCCCGGTACCGGGCGCATGATCCGCGTGGGGGACCAGAAGAGCGTCATCGCGACCTTTAGGCACGACACCTCGCGAAACATGGACCCCCTGCTCCACACGCACGCGGTGATCGCCAACATGGTCCGGGGGACGGACGGCAAGTGGAGGACCATGTCCAACGAAAAACTCTATGCGCAGAAGATGCTGATCGGCGCGATATACCGGACCGAACTCGCCCGCGGCCTCGAAGGCTTCGGCTACCGGGTGGAGAAGACCCACGCCGACGGGCGCTTCGAGATCGAGGGCGTCCCCAGGGAGGTGATCGAGGCGTTCTCGACCCGGCGGGCGGAGATCGAGGCCGCGATGGAAGAACGCGGCCTGGGGGAGACGGCGGGGAACCAGCGCGCCGCCCAGCGGGTCACGCTCATGACGAGGGACCCCAAGCGAGAGGCCGACAAGTCGACGCTCATGGCCGTATGGGAGAAGCAGGCGAAGGAGGTGGGCTTCGACGCCGCCGCCCTCAAGGCGGAAGCGAAAACGAGGAGCGCTCCGGTCAAAGAAGCCGAACCCGCCCGGGAGGCCGTGGAGTGGGCCGTGGCGCACCTCGCGGAACGAGAGGCGGTCTTCGACCGCGCGGCCCTGCTCGCCGGCGCGCTCGCCTGGCGGCCCGGCGCGGTGTCGATGGCGGGCGCGGAGCGCGAGGTGGCCAGGCTCGAGAAGACCGGCGTCCTGCACGCGGCGGACCTGCCCGGCGTGAAGGATATGCTCACGACGGAGAAGGCCGTCGCCGAGGAGCGCGAGACGATCGCCCTGGTGGAGACCGGCAGGGGGCGGGGCGCCCCCGCCATGCGCGGCCGCGACGTGGACAGGGCGCTCAGGAACGGCCCGCTGACCCACGGCCAGCGTGAGGCCGTCAAGCTCATTCTCTCGGAAAAGGACCGCGTGGTGGGCGTGCAGGGCTACGCCGGGACCGGCAAGACGAAGATGTTGAAGCGTGCCCGCGCGCTATTCGAGAAACACGGCTACGAGGTCCGGGGTCTCGCGCCCTCGGCCTCCGCCGCGCGGACCTTGGAAGCCGAGGCCGGGATTGCGAGCGAGACGCTCCAGCGCTTCCTCGCGCGAAACGCAGGGGTCGCCGAAGGCCGTCTCACGAGAGGGGGCGAGATGAAGATGCGCGCCGCCTACGGGAAGACCGCCCTCGTCGTGGACGAGGGCTCCCTCGCCTCCACGCGCGAGATGCGTGAACTGCTCCGCATCTCGGAGGTCCTGCGCCTGCCGCGGGTCGTGCTCGTGGGCGATGAGAAACAGCTCGACGCCGTCGACGCCGGCAAACCCTTCGCGCAGCTGCAGGCCGCCGGCATGAAGACGGCCGTGATGGAGGAGATCATGCGCCAGCGCGACCAGGACCTCAAAGGCGCCGTCGAGGCCACCCTCGCGGGCGACGTCAGGCGCGCCTTTGAGAAGCTCGGCTCCAACGTGGCCGAAGTGAAGCCGGACAACCTCGCGGGCGCCGCCGCCGCGCGCTGGCTCGAATTATCGCCCGAAGCGCGCGAAAAGACGGGACTCATGGCGCCGAGCCATAAGATCCGCGAGAAGATCAACGCCATCGTCCGCGAGCGCCTGGTCAGGGACGGGGCCGTCCACGGTCCTTCTTTCCTTACGGAACGCCTCGTCTCGCGCGGCTACACGAACCCCCAGAAATCGCTCGCCGCGAACTATTCACCCGGTGACGTGGTGGCCTTCCACCGCCCCTACAAGCGCATCGGCGTCGCGAAGGGGGACGAGCTGCGCGTGAAAGGCGTCGACCACGAAGGCGGCGCGGTCATTCTGGAAGGCAGGGGTGGAGGGGAAGTCCGCTGGGAACCGAGCCGTCTCGCGGCGCGAACCGGAGGCGTCGAGGTCTACAAGGTCGAGCGGATGGAACTGCGCCAGGGCGACAAGGTCCGCTGGACCCGGAACGACCCGGACCTCGGCCTCATGAACAGCCAGGCCGCCGAGGTTATGAGCGTCAGGGACAAGCGCGTCACCTTCCGCATCGAGGACGGGCGCGTCCTCGACATGACTGCCGCCGATTCCCAGCTTCGCCACGTGGACCGCGCATGGGCCTCGACCGTCCACGCCTTCCAGGGCCGGACGGTCGATACCGTCATCGCGGCGATGGAGGCCAATCACCCCGAACTCACCAACCAGAAGACGCTCTACGTCGAGATCAGCCGCGCCCGGGACAAGGCGGAACTCGTGACGGACGACGCGAGAGCGCTGCGTGAGCGGCTCGAAGCCGCGACGGGGGAGCGCATCGCGGCCCTGGAGGCGTTCGGCGAGAGGCCGCGGGACGCGGAGAGGACGAACGAGAAGGCGCAGGCAATGGAGCGGCGGGCGCCGGCGATGGAGAGGGCGCGTTACGATCGCCTGATCGAAATATAGGAAAACCCCACGGGAGTCGCGCCCGGAGATTTACAGCAGGTTTTTGGCGATGCGCGCGTGGCCCAGGAGCTTCCCGATCATGGGGAGCCCCTCGCCGAGCGCCAAGGAGACTCGCGAGAAGATCGACCGCCTATGGCGGGAGTGGGGCGGCGCGGGCGCAGGCAAGCAGCAGTGCTCAAGACGTAAGATCATGCGCATTAACACGGTGAGCTATATGCTTTGTAAGATCCTCGATCTCCCGTTCGACTATTTGAAAATCCGATTGGGATGGCGACTCAACCAGTGCACCAGCATCGTACCTTGCGGAGGACCGCGAACTTGACATCCGATTATACAGTCTCACAAAGTCCTCATTGACGTTGCCAAGATGCCGCCAAGCGTTAATTGCTCTGTGGACAGATCCATGAGATTTTTTTCGTCTTGCGGGACTGCGATGGAGAATAAGGTGGGTTTTCGACACGAGTTCGCACGCACTGAAGAGATTGTCTACGCTTGGTCCCGCATGCCCCTTGGCTGCCGAGATTTTTGCGACATCCAAAAACTGATTTGCAAGCCCTAGCAAGCCGGCCGACTTGGCTCGACCAGCCCTGAAGTCAAAGTTGCCAATCCATCCTTGTCCGTTCCAGAGCAAAGTAAAGTGTCCGGCATCGAGTTCATCCTCTTCAAGGTCAAAACCCACGAAATTCTGCAAATCGGAAACGAGTACTTCTTCTCCTTGTTGAACCGGTCGGTTGACCCGGACGAGTGCCGTCCCCCGAACTTCTTCATTGAGGCGAACTGTATTTTCGCCTTCTTCCGGTTGAATCAGCTGGGCGGCATTAAGAAAGAAATTTTGTTTTAGTTGCCCAGTGTCGAGTCGTCGTCGGATTTCGGGCGCAAACGCGATTTGAAACATATGAAGGAGGGTTCTACTCCAAGCTGCAAAATCAGCAGGAATTATGTCGGTTTCGGCAACATCAATCCAGTTGCCCGGCCTTTGGCGCTCTTCCAGCCAAGCAAGTGTCTTCGGTGAGCTTGTAAGTTCGTAATCTTCCATTCATCCAGCCACCAACGGGTCCACGCGTCCAGGTTTTGCACGAAGAGTACGCAAACAACCTAGCATACATCGCCTCAAGTGCCACATCTCCAACCCGAACTTGGCTAACTGGCAAACCCTGCCGGTGGGTGCCACAACTCATTCAGCGGCGGAAGTGGAACAGGGCTTCTCTATATCGGTCGCAATGCTCTCCGCAATGCTCGCCGCCACCAGTTCGGCGGACTCCCGCACCGAATCGCGCGCGAGGTGCGCGTAGCGCGCCGTCGTTTCCAGCCGGCTGTGGCCCAGGAGCTTCCCGATCACGGGCAGACTCTCTCCCAGAGCCAGGGCCCTGGAAGCGAATGAATGACGCAGGTCGTGCAGCCGCACGCCCCCGAGGCCCGCGCGATCCCTGATCGTCCGCCAGGCCTCGTCGATGTTCGCAAGGCGCGTTCCCGGCTTCCTCCCTGGGATGACCCAGGGGCCGTCGTGGGCGCCGAGGAGACTTGTAAGGAGCTCGACCGCCTGCGGCGGCAGCGCGACGGCCCGCGCGCCCGTCTTGGAATCGGGCAGCCTGAGCTCCCCCGCTTCGAGCGCCACGTCTTCGCGGCGCAGCCCGAGGATCTCGCTCCTGCGGCACCCGGTAAGCGCCAGCAGCCTAATCGCCGCTACCGCGGACGCGGAGGCGCCGCACCGGGCTTCCGCCTCGTCGAGGGCCTCTCCCAGGCGGGTGAACTCCGAATCCGTCAGGAACCGCTCGCGCCTGCGCTCGGGGTATTTCACGAGGGCCTTGCAGGGGTTCGAGGCTCCCTCGGGAACCATTCCCCAGCCCGCGGCCAGGCGGTACATCGAGGAGAGGACGCGGAGCGCCATGTTCGCCACCCCGGGCGTCTCGTAGAGTCCCTGGTGGAACTCCGCCACCTGAGCGCGCGAGAGCGCGGCGATCGGGAGCCTGCCCAGGGCGGGCAGGACGTGGCGGTCGATCACAGAGCGGTAGAGCGCGGCGGTGCCCGGCTTGCACCGCACGGAGACGTATTCCTCCATGTAGCGCGCGCATAGTTCGGCCACCGTGGGGCCGCACACGGGCTTCATGGGCTTGGGGACAGCCTCCTCGCCCGCCTTGATCCGCGCGATGATGTGGGCGGCGCGCTTCCTGGCCTCATCGGCGTTGATCACCCCGTGGCGGCCCACCGCCACGCGTTTGGGACCCTCGGGCCCCCGCGCCTGGGCAATGTATACCTTGCTCCCGGTGGGATAGACCCTGACGCCAAAGCCCGTGAGCTCCCGGTCCCAGAACACCGTGTCCTTCTCCACTTTCAGTTTCGCGACCGCGCGATTTGATAATGTCCCGTGTTTCGTCTTCGCCATCTTCAACAGGTCCTCCCGTTCGCGACGTGGGCGCCGATGCTCCCGCCCACCCGTACCGCCGCCTCCCTCTCGGCCTCGCGCATCAGGTGCGCGTAGCGCGCGCTCGTCGCCACGCTCGCGTGGCCGAGCAATTTGCCGATCGTGTAGAGGCTCTCGCCGAGCGCCAGCGCCCTCGACGCGTAGGAGTGCCTGAGGTCGTGGATGCGGACGTCGTGTAGCCCCGCTCGCTCCCTGATCGGCCGCCAGTAGTGGTGCAGGCCCGTCAGGCGTTTTCCCGGTCTCTGGCCCGCGATCACCCAGGGGTTGTCTTCAGAACGTGGGATGGCGTCGAGCACCCTGAGCACGGGCCTCGTCAGGGGGACCATGCGGGGACCCGCCTTGGCGTCCTGTAGTCTCAGGTCCCCCGCCGTGCGGTCCACGTCGTCCCACCCGAGATTCAGTATCTCGCCCCTGCGGCACCCGGTGAGTGCGAGCAGCCGGATGGCCGCAATGGCGGGCGGCCATATCCCGCCCTCCGCACAGGCCCACCTGAGCGCACGGGCCAGGCGCCGGTATTCCTCGGGCGTCAGGAACCGCTCGCGCTTGCGCGTCCTGTAGCGGCGAAGGGTCCTGCAGGGGTTCCGTCCGGGCGGGACCAGCTCCCATGCCTCGGCAAGGGTGAACATACGCGAGAGGAGGTGGACCGCCGCGTTGGCCCGGGCGGGCGTTTCCCTGAGCCTGTGATGGAGCGCCGTGACTTCCGCCCCGCAGACTTCTTCCAGTCCCATCCCGCCCAGGGCGGGCAGGACGTGTTTGTCGAGCATCGTGCGGTACGCGGAGGCGCTGGCGGGTTTCAAGTGCCGCTCCACGTGGGTGCGCATGAAGCGCTCGGCGAGTCCCGCCACGGTGGGTTCCGCCTCGGGCGCCGCAGCGCTCAAATCCTCGCCGCGCTTGATGCGATCGATAACGAGGGCGGCCTGCTTCCTCGCCTCCTCACAAGACAACTCACCGTGACGGCCGAGCGTCACGCGCTTCGGACCCCCGGGTCCCCGGGACTGCACCACGTAAGTCTTTCTGCCCGTGGCGTGGACCCGTGCACCGAAGCCCGCCAGCTCCCGGTCCCAGAAGATCGTGTCCTTCCCGTCGGTCTCTAGAGCGTCGACGGTGCGCTTGGTGAGTTTCAGATCGCTTCGCTTCGGCATCCCGCCTCCCGAATCTGTAATCAAATCGCATACAAGCGGCTTCAAACTGGAGGGTATCTAAGCATATGTATGGCGAAAGTGCAAGGGGCGTCTGGGTGGGTAGTAACAGAAATATGATATTATAAACAATCAGTTATCGTAGACACAGGTGGTCAATCATACTATTGCACGGACACCGGGTTCATGACAATGATTAATCGAATTTTTCGGAAATTCGCCTCGCCCGGATGACCCGTCCCGCAACGTCCCACCTTCTTCCCCACCGAACCCGGCGCCTCGAACCGCCCGCGAGGCGCCCCCCTCCGATGGCAACGCACCTTCAAGACCGCGCGGGTCATCCGGGTCTTTATTGCGCCGCATCGGGAGCGCGCCCCATCCGTTCCCGGGAGGGATGTCGTCATGAACGAGTCCGCCTCTTTCATCGGAACCCATGAACGCACCTTGGCCGATCTGGTGGACGAGGGGTTCGGCGTCCCCGAAGACGCCGCGCTGCTCGTCTACCGTGACCGCACCCGCGAGAGAAGCGTGCGCCTCATCTTCCCGACCGTAGAATCCGCCCGCGCCCGCGCCGACGCCCTCATCAGGATGCGGAGAGCCCGTCGCCGCGACGTCTCCGTCACGCCGCTCGCCGAGGCGCTCGCCTGATGCCGCCCGAGGAGCCCCGCGACAAGACGACTGCGCGCAAGAGGCGCGGGAGAAGAACGAAGCACGCCCCGCCCGATCCGAGGACGCCGCGCCGCATCCTCGAGGAAGAAGCCTTTCTCACTAAACCCATGCTCGCCAGGGTGCTCGGCTACAGGAGCTACCGGACGCTCGACGCCATCATCGCCGAGGACTGCGCGAGCGACGCGCCCTGCCTTAGGCCCGTCTACCTGCGCCGCCCGCCCCCGCGCGCGGGCGCGAAGCAGCCCGAGAACCACCCCTCCTTCAAGAGCGCGCGCTTTCGCCGCGAGGACGTGCTCGCCTACGTCGAGAAGATGACGGAGGATTTCCCCCGCGACCTCGAATGGAAGTTCGGCGGGATGCGGGGGTAGGGGAATCCCGACTGATCAAGGAAGGATTGCAACCGTGCTGGAAGAGGTTGATTTAACAATCCTTTACATCTCATATTCGGATTGGATTAAAAGAGGATGAGGTTGAGATTTGGGCGGAAAGAGGTATATTTGGCGAACGAGTAGCCACTCAAAAGAGTCGCCAGAGGACCCCGACTGATTCGACGGGTGGTCGAGTTCGGGAGGAGGTCCGCAATTGGCGAGAGATTTTTCCAAAGCATTCGATTTCAATCTTAAATTCGAGCGCAGGTTCACGGTCCATATTGGCGTGGTTGCCATTATCTTCGTCGGCGTGATCGTAGGTGTGCATTTCTTTCTGCCGGCTCATAAGGAGTTGGCGACGTTTATCGCCATTGCCGTTGGCGCAGCATCCGCGATTGTCAGCGCTTTTTACATCGCTCAAAGCGTTTATGCGAATGTGGAATCCGAGCAAATGACCCGCACAATGTCTCTAACCTCTGAATGGAATACGGCAAGTTTTTTCGACTCCAAAAAAGCCGTTATCGGGCTAATCAAACCGATTGCCGCCAAGCCCAGGGAGGAGAGGCTGAAAATTATACAAGAGGAAATCAAAGACAATGAAATTCTCGAATTGAATATAACGAATGTATTGAATTACTTAGAAGACTTGGCGGTGTTGGTCGATAAAGGCTTTGTCGACGAAGAGACCATCCGTGAACTGTTCCAGACAAATGTTTTACGTTATTATGACGTATTCGAGCCTTGGATTGCAGACCTGAGGAACCGAAGGGGTAACCGTCTTTATCAGGGTCTTGAAAATCTATGCCGGAAATGGAATAATTCAACCAGTTAGGTGATTTTGTAATTACCCGGCCGCTGAAAGGAGAGCGAGCGATGCTCCACACACACGACGAGGATCCCGGCTTCTAGCACGAGCCTGAAA
>VXPH01000052.1 GCA_009839615.1 Nitrospinota bacterium | reverse complement strand
TACGAGAGGTTTCAGGTCATGGCATCCTCCTCTCCAGGGCTTCGCCTGGCGCAATAACCGTTCGCTAGTGGGGTGTTAATGCCGCAAGACTCAGAGGCAGTTATTGGTATAGTACGGCGTACCTAGTTTGGGTCGGCGAATTCTTGATGCTCATCACCCCGCGACCGACCCGTCCGGGCACGCGCCGTGGAGTTGAAAACCGTTTTTCGCCAAGTCAATGCCGATGATGTGGACCTGTTTCATCTCGCTCCTCCCGCAGGGCGGTAGACCTTGTCACCACGCCCAGTTTGATGGCGCCGGGAGGGCGCGTCCACTCCATCGGTTACGTAATCGCGCCGACACGGGCCCGCCTGCCTACGCTAGCATTGTAATGAATCTGCTTGCGTTTTGATTACATTTATTTTAATGAATTTATAACTGGATTAAAAACAATAACTTAATTTTTATATTCTAGATAATTCGATAAATTTCGATAAATTCACGGGGTTTTTCGATAAATTCATGGAAAATTCCTTTATTCCGATAAACTCCAAAACATCAGATAGATACAAGACGAATCCGCCTGCGTGCGATGTTCTTATTCACACATCAGGCAACGGCAATATATCTATATATAGCTATTATGTCAAGAAAAATATCCAGAAATGTTTATTTGAGGGATACGGACGTGCAAGTCATTGATAAGAGAGAAGATACGGAGGGAGCCGGGTCAGTCGAGGTCTCTGCCCAGAAGCTCGATGAAGCGCCGCACGCCGCCGTGGAGCGGCTTGTCACGCCTGTGGATGAGGCCCAGCGGCCGGACGATGCGCTCGCCCTCGAAGGGCAGCACCGCCAGCGTGTTCATGGCCCGCTCGTTGTGAACGGCCGAGCCGGGCAGAATGCTCACCCAGGTATCGATGAAGAGCGCCTCCTTGATGCTCTCCACGTTGTCGAACTCCATCACGACGTCCACGCTGACGCCGGCCTTGCGCAAGACCCTGTCGATCGCGCTGCGAATGGCGAGATCGGCATCGAACGCCACGAAGGGCTCGCCCGCGAGGTCAGAAACCCTCACCGCGTGGCGAAAGGCCAGTTGATGCCCCGGATGCGAGACGAAGAACATGGGATCTTCCTGGAAGGGCACCACCCGGAGCGCCTTGTCCCGTGGGGGATAGGAGAGAACTCCGATGTCCGCCGTGTCGTCCAGAACGGATTGCACCACCTTCTCCGGATGCAGGCACTCGAGGCGAACCCGCGCCTGGGGATAGAGGGAGCGGAACCGCTGCATGTAGACGCCCATCTGGTGAAGCCCGACCGAGTAGATGGCCGCGACGTGCACCTGCCCGTGCACCTCGCCGATGCCGTGTGATATCTCCGTGCAGACCTGGTCGAATTCCCCCAGCATCTTGCGGCACGCTTCATAAAACCGGGCACCTTCCTCGGTGATGCCGAAGGGCCGCTTGCTCCTGTCGAGCAACTCGACGCTCAAATCTCCCTCGAGCTGGCGAAGCGCCTGACTCGCCGCGGACTGGGTGACGCCGCTTTGAGCGGCTCCCTTGGAAAAACTTCTCTCCTGGATGATGCGGCAATAAAGCCTCAAGGTTTCGATGTTCATGAGAAAAGACTACAATATAAATAATTCTAATGCAACATATTAAAAATTTTAGTTTGTCTTATTTTTTAGCGTGTGTTATGCTTGAAGTCCGTTTCATGGAAATCATCATGCGATGTCCATAAGACGCACCCAGGAGTTCCCCGTGAAATGGGCAAGCGGGGAGTTTTCCTGGAACTTCTCTTGAGACAAGAAAGTTGGTGAAGCAATGAGAAAACCCTCACAAAAACAGGGTCTGTATGATCCTGCCTTCGAACACGACGCATGCGGGGTGGCCTTCGTCGTGGACATCAAGGGGCGCAAGTCCCACGACATCATCGAAAAATCCCTGACCATCCTCCGCAACCTCGCCCACCGGGGCGCGACGGGTTCTGAAACCAACACGGGCGATGGTGCGGGGGTTCTGATGCAGATACCCGACAAATTCCTGCGCAAGGCCTGTGAAGCCGAAAAAATCAAGATCCCGGCCGAGGGACGCTACGGGGTGGGTTCGGTGTTTCTCCCCAAATCCCCGAACCAGGCGAACGAATGCGAGCAGATCTTCGAGTCCATCGTCTACGAGGAAGGCGCCGACGTTCTCGGATGGAGACCGGTGCCGAACGATCTCTCCTCCCTCGGCTCGACGGCCAGAGAAGCCGCGCCGCAACTGCGCCAGTTATTCATCGGCGGATTCGACGAATCCCTCGACGCCATGGGGATAGAACGCAGGCTGTATATCATCAGAAAACGCGTGGAGCACGCGATTCGCGAGTCGGACGTGCGCGACAGGGACGAGTTCTTCATTCCCTCGCTCTCGGCGCGCACGCTGGTTTACAAGGGGATGCTGACCGCGAAACAACTCGAGAACGTATACCCCGATCTCAAGGACCCGGACATGGAATCGGGCATGGTGTTGATTCACTCGCGATTTTCCACCAACACGTTTCCCTCCTGGCCCCTGGCGCATCCATACCGCTATCTCGCCCATAACGGCGAGATCAACACCCTGCGCGGCAACATCAACTGGATGCGCGCCCGCGAAGCGCTTTGCGAATCTCCGCACCTGCCCGATCTGGAAAAAATCCTGCCCATCATCGTCGAGGGAGGAAGCGATTCCGCGATCTTCGACAACGTGCTGGAGTTCCTCTACATGGCCGGCCGGGAGATGGCCCACGCCGTGTTGATGATGATCCCCGAGCCCTGGGTGGGCCATGAATCCATGAGCGCAGATCGGAAAGCCTTCTATGAGTTCCACGCCAGCCTGATGGAGCCGTGGGACGGGCCCGCCTGCATCGCGTTCACGGACGGCTCGGTCATCGGCGCCGCATTGGACAGAAACGGCCTGCGGCCCGCGAGATACTACGTCACGCATGACGATTTGCTAGTCATGGCGTCAGAGGTGGGCGTTCTCGACATCCCACCCGAGAACGTGAAGCTCAAAGAACGCCTCCATCCGGGGCGAATCCTGCTCGTGGACACCGAGGAGGGCCGCATCGTCGATGATGAGGAAATTAAATCGCGCTATGCGTCAGAACATCCATACCGCGAATGGCTGGACGCGCATCTGCTGCATCTCGACAAGCTGCCCGACGCTCCGCAGCTCCCCGAATCAGACCACCAGAACATTCTCGAAAGACAAAAGGTCTTCGGCTACACGCAGGAGGACCTGCGGTTTTTCATCGGCCCGATGGTGAACCTGAAAAACGACCCCACGAGCTCGATGGGCAACGATGCCGCGCTCGCCGTTCTCTCGAACCGCCCGCGCATACTATACGATTATTTCAAGCAACTCTTCGCACAGGTGACGAATCCGCCCATCGACGCCATACGTGAAGAAATTATTACGCAGATATCCGCCACCATCGGGCCGGAGAAGAACCTGCTTGCCCCCGAGCCGGATTCCTGCCAACAGGTCCAGCTCGACTCCCCCATCCTCAGCAACGAGGATTTCTACAAACTCGCCCATATCCGGCAGCCGGGTTTGAAAGCCGTCACACTGCCGATTCTCTTCCGGGCCGAGGACGGCCCGGCCGGCCTCAAGCAAGCGATGGACGATCTGTGCCGAAAGGCCAGCCGCGCCATCGAGCAGGGCTACAGCTTCATTGTGCTGTCTGACCGCGGCGTCTCGAAGGATTACGCCCCCATCCCTGCGCTCCTCGCCACCGCAGGCGTTCACCACCATCTGGTGCGGGAGGGAACGAGAACGCGCATCGGGCTTTTGCTTGAAACAGGCGAGGCGCGCCAGGTGCATCACATGTGCCTGCTGCTCGGCTTCGGTGCCGAGGCCATCAACCCGTATCTCGTCTTCGAGACCATCGACGACATGATACGAAACGGGCTCCTCGAAAACATCGAGCCCGACGCGGCCAAGAAGAACTACATCACCGCACTCAACAAGGGCATCCTGAAGGTGATGTCGAAGATGGGCATCTCGACCATTCAATCGTATCGCGGCGCGCAGATATTCGAGGCCATCGGCTTGAAGCGAGACTTCGTGAAGAAGTACTTCACGTGGACGGCTTCGCGCATCGGTGGAATCGGCATCGACGTGGTGGCCGAGGAGACGCTCAAGCGCCTCCGGAACGCCTTCCCCGAGAGGCCCGTGGGCTCTCAGGAACTCGAGGGCGGCGGAGACATCCAGTGGCGACGGGACGGGGAATACCACCTGTTCAATCCTGAGACCGTCTTCAAGCTCCAGCACTCCACGATGTCGGGTCGGTATGAGATTTTCAAGGAATATACCGACAAGGTCGACAACCAAAACAAGCACCTGGCCACGCTCCGCGGGCTTCTGGACTTCCGTTGGGCGGAAAACCCCATCCCCATCGAGGAAGTGGAACCGGTCGAGGACATCATGAAGCGCTTCAGCACGGGCGGCATGTCCTACGGCGCTCTGAGTTCAGAAGCCCACGAGACGCTGGCCATCGCCTTGAACCGCATCGGCGGCAAATCCAACTCGGGCGAAGGCGGAGAGGACGCGAACCGCTACACGCCCGATGAGAACGGCGACTTCCGCCGAAGCGCCGTTCATCAGGTGGCGTCGGGACGCTTCGGGGTGACGAGCGAGTATCTCGTCAACTGCACGGATCTGCAGATCAAGATGGCCCAGGGCGCGAAACCCGGAGAGGGCGGCCAGCTCCCCGGCCACAAGGTCTATCCCTGGATCGCCAAAACGAGGCACTCCACCCCCGGCGTGGGCCTCATTTCCCCGCCGCCGCACCACGACATCTATTCGATCGAGGATCTGGCGCAATTGATCTACGACCTCAAGAACTCGAATCCGCAGGCGGACGTGCACGTGAAGCTCGTCTCCGAAGTCGGCGTCGGCACCGTGGCGGCGGGCGTCTCGAAAGCCCACGCCGACACCATCCTCATCTCGGGTCACGACGGCGGAACGGGTGCCTCGCCCATCACGAGCATCCTGCACGCGGGCACGCCCTGGGAGTTGGGTCTGGCCGAAACACAGCAGGTCCTCGTTCTCAACAGGTTGCGCGACCGGGTGGCTGTTCAGGTAGACGGGCAGATGAAGACCGGGCGCGACGTGATCGTGGGCGCTCTATTGGGGGCGGATGAATACGGATTTTCGACCGCGCCGCTCGTGGTGATGGGCTGCATCATGATGCGCGTATGCCACCTGAACACCTGCCCCGTCGGCGTCGCCTCCCAGGACCCGAAGCTGCGCGAGAAATTCGACGGGAAGCCCGAATTCGTGGAGAACTTCTTCCGCTTCGTCGCCGACGAGGTACGCGAATACATGGCCAGGCTCGGCTTCCGCACGATGGAGGAGATGATCGGGCACGTGGACAGGCTCGACACCAAAAAGGCGGTGAACCACTGGAAGGCGAAGGGCCTCGATTTCTCGGCCATCCTCCATAAGCCCGACGCGGGACCCGACGCGGCGATCCGCCAGATCACCAAACAGAACCACGGCCTGGAACGCTCGCTCGACATGCGGGAGTTGCTGCCACGGTGCAAGGAGGCGATCGAAAACAAAACGCCGGTCGCTTTCGAACTTCCCATCCGCAACACGCACCGGACGGTGGGCACCATTACCGGTTCCGAGATAACGCGCAGGCACGGCGGCGAGGGCCTGCCGGAAGACACCATCCGCATTCATTTCACCGGCTCCGCTGGTCAGAGCTTCGGCGCCTTCATCCCGAAGGGAATGACCCTCTCGCTCGAGGGCGACGCCAACGACTACATGGGCAAGGGTCTTTCAGGCGGGAAGCTGATCGCCTATCCCCCCGGGGGGGCGGGCTTTGCGCCGGAGGAGAACATCATCATCGGAAACGTGGCGCTCTTCGGAGCCACCTCGGGCGAGGCGTATTTCCGGGGTGTGGCCGGCGAGCGGTTCTGCGTGAGAAACAGCGGCGCGCACACGGTGGTCGAGGGCGTGGGAGACCACGGCTGTGAATACATGACGGGCGGCCGCGTCGTCATCCTCGGCAAGACGGGCAGGAACTTCGCCGCGGGCATGTCGGGCGGCGTCGCCTACGTGCTCGATGAGTCGGGCGATTTCGCCAGGCTCTGCAACACGGAAATGGTGGACGTCGAGCCGTTACAGGCGCCCGATGACGTCGAGGAGGTGAAAGACCTCATCAAGAAACACGTCGAATACACGGACAGCACGCGGGCTAGGGATATTCTGGACGCCTGGGACGCACACCAGCCGCGATTCGCCAAGGTGATGCCGCGCGACTACAAGCGCGCGCTCACCGCGATTGAAGAGGCGAAGGAAAAGGGCATCCCGTGGGAGGAAGCCGTCATGGAGGGCGCCCATGGGTAAGCCGACGGGGTTTGTGGAATTCGGAAGGGAAGCGCCCCAGACGAGGCCCGTGGAAGAGCGCGTGCACGACTGGGACGTGGTCTATCTCCCCACGCCGCACGAGACGCTCAAGCGCCAGGGGGCGCGGTGCATGGACTGCGGCATTCCCTTCTGCCACGAGGGATGTCCGCTGGGAAACCTGATACCCGACTGGAACGACCTAGTCTACCGGGATTTGTGGAAAGACGCCATCGACAGGCTCCACGCGACGAACAATTTCCCCGAGTTCACCGGCTGGCTCTGCCCGGCGCCGTGCGAGGATTCCTGCGTCCTCACGATCAACGACTCTCCGGTGACGATCAAGGAGATCGAAAAGTCCCTCATCGAGCACGCCTTCGAGCAGGGCTGGGTGGAGGCGACCCCCCCTGCGGTGCGCACCGGCAAGAAGGTCGCGGTCGTGGGTTCGGGCCCTGCGGGTCTGGCCGCCGCCCAGCAGCTCAACTGGGCGGGGCACCTCGTCACCGTGCTCGAGCGCGACGACAAGCTCGGCGGGCTCATGCGCTACGGAATACCCGACTTCAAGATGGACAAGACCTACATCGACCGCCGCACCCGGCAGATGGAAGAAGAGGGCGTGACGTTTCGCGTGAACGCGAACGTGGGCGTCGACCCCAAGGTCTCGGAACTCCAGGAGGAATTCGACGCCATCGTGCTGGCCGCGGGCGCCCTGCTCCACAGGGACCTGGAGATCCCGGGCCGCGAGCTGGACGGCATCCACTTCGGCATGCGCTACCTCACCATGCAGAACAGAAGGCTCGCGGGGGAGGACATACCGGATAAGGAGTTCATCACCGCGAAGGACAAGCACGTGGTCGTCATCGGCGGCGGCGATACAGGTGCGGACTGCGTGGGCACCGCGCACAGGCAGGGGGCGAAATCGGTGCGGCAGTTCCAGTACCACCCGCGTCCGCCAGACAAGCGGGACCCGCTGAACGACCCCTGGCCGAACTACGCGAACATCTTTCGCACAGCGCCCATGTACGAAGAGGGCGGAGAACGCATCTTCCAGATTCAGACCCGCCGGTTCCTGGGCGAAAACGGCCGCGTCAGGAAAATCGACACTGTGAAAGTAAACGAATCCCACGACGAGAACGGAAGAATCGTCTTTACCGAGATTCCGGGTACGAAAGAGGAAATCGACGCGGACCTCGTTCTCCTGGCGATCGGCTTCCAGGGACCCGACTGCCACCCGCTACTCGATGAACTGGCGCTCGAGCGCACCGGACGCGGCGCAGTGAGCCGCGACGAGCGATGGATGACGAGCGCGCCCGGCGTCTTCGTGGCGGGCGACATGATGCGCGGCGCATCCCTCGTCGTATGGGCGATTGCGGACGGCCGCTCCTGCGCCCGCGCCGTGGACGAATACCTGATGGGGGAATCCCACCTCCCCGCCCCGCTGGACTAGGGGGCGCGTTCAGGGCCTGTTGAAAAACCCCCGCAGGCAACCCCCGCAAACCGCCAACCTCTCTTTCCTCACCCTGAGTAGCCGCCGGAGGTCAAACGCGACTGAGAAAGGAGCGTTTGTATCGATGGGTGAAATTCGCGCCCACCGTAGAGGTGCGCCCCGGCGAACCCTCCCTCATCGGGGCTGTTGAAAAACCCCTGGTATTATGATCGAATGGATGCACCCCCACTCG
>VXPH01000272.1 GCA_009839615.1 Nitrospinota bacterium | reverse complement strand
GACAGCACCTTTCTGGCCAAAGTGGCTCACGACGTCCTGGGCTCGGGCGCGCTCGCCGTGACGGGTCGTTCCGTCACCCTGGCCGCATCCGAACTCGAAGAATCGAGCATACTCGCAGCGCAAATCGGAATTCGCCACCTCATCGTCGACACCGACGAGATAGCGGATGAATCGTTCGGGAACAACCCGCCGAACCGCTGTTATTTCTGCAAGAACGAACTCTATTCCGTCCTGAGCCGCGTGGCGGCGGAAGAGGAGATGGCCGTCATCGTCGACGGCTCGAACGCCGACGACGTGGGCGACCACCGCCCGGGCATGCAGGCGGCGCGGGAGTTGGGCGTGCGAAGCCCGCTCATGGAAGTGGGAATGACGAAAGAAGACATCCGCACCCTCTCGCAATCGCTCGCCCTCCCCACCTGGGACAAGCCGGCGCAAGCCTGCCTCTCGAGCCGGTTCCCCTACGGCGACCGCATCACGCCCGAGAAAATCGCCCAGGTCGAAAAAGCGGAAAGCGGCTTGCGGGAGCTGGGGTTCCGGCAATTGCGGGTGCGCCACCACGGCGACGTCGCCAGAATCGAGGTGCCCACAGCCGACATCCCGCGGCTGGTCGATGGGGAGACCTCCAGGCAAGTGATCGCCCGGATGAAAGAGGCCGGCTTCACCTACGTGACCATCGATCTCGAAGGATTCCGCTCGGGGAGCATGAACGAAGTGCTCAAGACCGGGCGCGGCTCCGATCTCCTTATCCTCTCGTGAACCCGGACCTCATCCTCGAACTCCTCGAGCAGGTGAAAGGAGGCCGCCTCGCTCCCGATGACGCCGCCGCGCGCCTCCGGGATCTGCCCTTCGAGGACCTGGGCCACACGCGGGTGGATCATCACCGCGCGCTCAGAAACGGTTTTCCCGAGGTCGTATTCGGCGCGGGAAAAACCACGGATCAGGTCGTCGATATCGCCAAGAGCCTGATGGCGAGAGACCAGACGGTCATGGTCACCCACGCGGGCGCGGAACAGGCCGAAGCCCTGCTCGAACTCTCGCCCCGCGCGAACCACCACGAAACCGCGCGCATCGTCGAAATCCCGTGCAACAACCCGCCCCCGCCGGTCGGCTCCATCGCGGTCGTTTGCGCGGGCACCTCCGACATGCCCGTGGCCGAGGAAGCGGCGGTGACCGCGCGGGTTCTGGGTTCGGAGGTAACGCGCGTCTACGACGTGGGCGTAGCGGGCCTGCACCGACTTCTGGCGGAAGTCGAGACCCTGCGCGAGTCCAACGTCATCATCGCCGTGGCCGGGATGGAGGGCGCCCTGCCCTCGGTGGTCGCCGGTCTGGTCGCATGCCCCGTCATCGCCGTGCCCACCTCGGTGGGCTATGGCGCGAACCTGGGGGGTCTTACGGCGCTGTTCGCCATGCTGAACTCATGCGCTTCGGGGCTCAGCGTGGTGAACATCGACAACGGCTTCGGCGCGGCCTGCCAGGCGCACCTCATCAACCGGCAAACGGCCGCCCCGTGAAGACGATCTATTTCGACTGCTTCGCGGGGGCGGCGGGGGACATGCTCGTGGGCGCTCTACTCGACTTGGGCCTCGATTTTACGGCCCTCGAAGGCGAGCTTGCGAAGCTGGAAATCGACGGCTATTCATTGTCTAATGATGGCGTCATAAAACAAGGAGTTGCGTCGAGTAAGTTCAGGGTGAACATTACCCGGGATGCGCACCTTCATCATCACGAAGAGCATCATCACGGCGCGCACCATCACGGCCGCTCCTACAGCCAGATTCGGGAAATCCTCGAAAAAGCGCCGATCCCCGAGACGCCAAAGAACCGCGCCATCCAGGCCTTTCACCGCCTGGGCGTCGTGGAGGCGGGCATTCATGGGGTTTCCCTCGACGAAATCCATTTCCACGAGGTCGGCGCGATAGATTCCATCATCGACGTCACAGGCTATTTTCTGGGACTCCACATGCTAGGTGTCGAGCAGGTCGCGGCATCTCCCCTGCCGGTGGGGAGCGGGTTCGTGCAGTGCGCGCACGGTCGGATGCCGGTTCCCGCCCCCGCGACCGCCAAGCTGCTCGAAGGCGTGCCCGTGGCCGAGAGTAATCTGGAGGGTGAGGTTCTGACGCCCACGGGGGCCCTGCTGCTCGCCGAGAGCGCGAAATTTTTCGGCCCCATGCCGGAGATGACGATCACGCGGGTAGGCTACGGCGCGGGCGATAAGGATCAGCCCGATACTCCCAACGTGGTTCGCGCATTTCTGGGAGAAAGCGGAGGAAGTACCGAAGGCGACGGGCCGCCCACGGTAATCTGCGTGCTCGAAGCCAACATCGACGACATGACTCCCGAGCTTTTCCCGCACGTCATCGAAGGGGCCTTGAAAGAGGGCGCGCTCGATGCGTTCTCCATGCCCGTGACGGGCAAGAAGGGGAGGCCCGGGCAACTGCTCACGATCTTGAGTCCCCTGGCGAAACAGGACACCCTCACCCGCTTCCTGTTCCGCGAAACTTCGACCCTGGGCGTCCGCCGCCGCACGACGGCGCGCGCGGTCGCCGAACGCGCGTGGATGGAGGTCGAACTGCCGTGGGGTGTGGTGCGCGTTAAGAAGGGAACCTTCGAGGGTGCCCTCACGAATTTCGCGCCCGAATACGAGGACTGCAGGCGGCTTGCGGAGGAGAACGGGGTTCCGCTCAAGGAGGTGATCGAGGCGGCTCTCACGCGCGCGAGGGAAATGCTGGGGAGCGAATCGTGAAGATCCGCCTCAAATTGTTCGCCGATTTCGCGGAGAAGATGCCGCCCGAGCAGGATGCGGAAGGGGTGGCCGAAATCACGCTGCCCGAGGGCGCAAGTGTGTACGACGTGCTCGACCGCTTCGAGATACCGTATGAGGAGGCCTATATCGTTCTTCTCGACGGACGGCACGCGAAGAAATCCGTCGTGATCCCCGAGGGCTCCGAGCTTTGCGTGTTCCCGCCCATCGTGGGGGGGTGAGGATCTCCCTGGCCGGAAACGGAGAATGTAAGCCATGCTGACGATAGACGCCCAGGTCCACGCCTATGAAAGGAACTACCCGGGGCGACCGTGGGCCGGCGTTCTGCCCGGACCGCCCGAGGTCACCGGCGACGCCATGGTGGCGGCCATGGATGCGGTCGGCGTCGATGCCGCCGTGCTCATCTCGCCGTTCGCCCTCTACCGCTACGACGCCACCTATGCGCTCGAGGTGCACGCCGCGCACCCGGACCGGTTCGCCCTGATCAAGCCGGTCGACCCGACCGACCCCGCAGTAGGGGAAACGATCACCGAGTGGGCCGCGCTGGAGGGGACGGTGGGGGTGCGGATCATGCTGAACCCAGGCCCCGGCCTCGATCCGGAACATCCGGGGGTCGACCGGGTTCTCGCCGCCGCTGCCCGCGCCTCCATGCCGGTCAATCTCATGTGCTGGGGCCTGCTGGAGCATTTCGCGCGGTATGCGCGCGCGCACCCGGGCACGATGCTGGTGCTCGATCACCTGGGCCTGGAGCAGCCCTTCCACCCGCCGGCGCCACCTGCGCCCTTCGCCGACCTCCCAAAACTCCTGGCCCTTGCGGATTACGACAACGTCGTCGTGAAAATCACCGGCGCCTGCACGCTCTCCCACGAGCCCTACCCCTACGGCGATATCTGGGATCCGCTCCGCCGGGTCTTCGACGCTTTCGGTTTCGACCGTTGCCTGTGGGGCACCGACTGGACACGCGCTGTCCATCTGCTCACCTACGAGCAGGCCGTCGCGCCGTTCCGCCTCACGGACCGGCTGAGCGATGCGGAGCGCGAGACCCTCATGGGCGGCGCCTTGCAGCGGATATACGACTGGAGACCGGCGATCACCTGATCGGCGGGATCAAACCCGACCGGGGTGGGAGGGGTTCCGAGCGATGCGGGAGGGGTGTAGGGGCCGCATATATGCGGCCCATCTGGTTCACGGAATGCGAGTCGCATGTATGTCGGACATATATGTCCGACCTACACAACATCGCGCAGCCTGTAACCGTAGGGGCGCCTTTGTTCGTCATTCCGGCGAAAGCCGGAATCCAGAGCCGATGAGTGTGATCACAAGGGGCATTTTCTTCCCTTGCATTCGTCAGACGTAAAGTGAAAAACCAAAGGCGAAAATAAAACCCCTGGATTCCGGCATACGCCGGAATGACGGCGGTGTGGTTCTGTTACGGTGGATCCGAGATGGATTCGCCTGTAAGAGCGGTTCACGAACTGTGGGGCAACCCGGAAGAGGGGCTGTCCCACAGGCCCTCGTACCCTTCTATCCCTACGGAGAGCAGCGCGGGGCGCGCTCTTACGAATCGATGAGCACCGGCGCGCGGCCGACCACCTTGTTCTCCGAGAGGTCGGCCAGCGCTTGTTCCACCTCGGCCAAGGGGTACGTCCCCGAAACGACCGGCTTCACTCGGCCCGCGCCGACCCAGTCGGCGGCCTCGGCCAGTTCCGCGTGGTTCACGTAGCGCGAGCCGGTCACCGTAATCTCGTCGTTCACGAATCGGGTGGGGTCGCTCGCGAAGACCGTTCCGGGCTGAAAGCCCACGACGACGAGAGTGCCCGTCCGCGCGAGCGAAGCGTAGCTCTTGGGCAGCGTCTGCTCCGTGCCCACGAACTCCAGTACGGCGTCTGCTCCCTTACCGCCGGTGACTTCCTCGACGACCTCGGCAAAATCCTCCTCCAGGCCGTTCACCGCGTGATCCGCCCCCAGTTCGGTGGCGCGGGCGAGCTTGGCGTCGTCGATGTCGACCGCGACCACGCGCGCGCCGAAGGCTTTGGCGATCTGGACAGCGTGGATCCCCACCCCGCCGCAGGCGCCGACGACGACCACGTCGTCCCCCGGGCGCACGCCCGCGCGCGTTTTGATGGCCTTGAGCGGAGTCGCCACCGGGCTCACGATGGTCGTGGCCTCGGCGTACCCCACGCCTTCCGGAATGGCGCACAGGTTCCCCGCCGGAACCCGCGCGTACTCGGCGTAGCCGCCGTCCTGGTGCACACCGAAGTAGCCCCGGAAATTCTCGCAAAGCGTCACCCGGCCGAGCCGGCAGAACCGGCACCGCCCGCAAGTGAGATAGGCGTGGACGACCGCGCGGTCGCCCTCGGCCCAACCCTCGACGCCCGGCCCCTGTGCGGCCACCTCGCCCGCGATCTCGTGCCCCATGATGAGGGGCAGCTTTCCGCCGATCCGGCCCGCGCGGATGGTCACGTCGAACTGGTCCGGCGCGCAGGCGTGCACGCGCAGCACGACCTGCCCGTGGCCCGGCGCCGGGTCGGGCACCGTTTCGAGCGTCAGGGGACCTCCCCACTCATGCAGAACCATGGCCCGCATAAAAGCCTCCTCCCTGGCTGGACAAAATCAATGCAAATCGAGACACGAATGATTGCGATTGGTCCAGAAAAACAACCCTTCCTCTCCGGTGATTCCGGGGAGAACTACGCGCCGCCAGACTTCCAGGGATACATTCGGATAACTATTCTATCTAATTGATAAAAAAGAGATAATATTTTTATTCCTTTTCCTTTCGCTCCACCATGATGGTAACGTCGCCCTCGTGGATGCGCTCATCGCGCTGGTTCAGGAGCGTAAGGGCGAGCGTCACAATCCCCTGGCCCTTGCTGGAGATGCGCCTCGATTTCACGACGACTTCGCCGGAAATCGTATCGTCGAAGCGAATCGGGCCGCGAAAACGCCACTCCACGCCCAGGAACGCCTCCACCGTGCCCTCGACGATTCCGAGCCTGGTCACCAATCCCATAAGAAAGGAAAGACCGAGCAGTCCATGCCCTACCCTTTCCCCGAAAGGGGTTTTGGCCGCCGCCTCCGCATCGGTGTGCAGGTAGGTGTAATCGCCCGTTAGAGCGGAGAAGGCGTTGACGTCGGACTCGCCTATCGTGCGCGCGGCGGTCTTCCACGCCCTGCCCACCTCGAATTCCTCATAAAACAGTCCCGTAGCCTCGTATTCCAAAACACACTCCTCAGCGTAAAAGGAAACGGAAGGTGATTTCGCCCCATTGCTCCTTGTCCCCGCCTCCCGGGGGCAGCGGACTGAAGCGCCAGCGCTTCAGGTGGTTCGATGCCAGGCCCTCGAGGTAGGCGCTCGCTTTTCTGGTCGGAATGACGCGGCCGACGGTGCCGTCGGGCAACACCCAGAACTTCAGCACGATCTCCGTCGTGCTCTCGAGCTTCTCGAGTTTCGGGGGTTTGGGCTGAAACAGGATTCTCCGCCTCGCCGCCGGCCCTGCGATGTTTGTCCGCTTCCTCTGCGCAGAAGAGCGGGAGAAACTCAGGCGCGATAATTGTTCCAACATTTTCCGATCCGCTTCGGAGCCCGGCAGCGCCACCTTTTTTCTGCGCTTCAAACCCCTGGATTCCCCCGCCCTTCCTCCTTGTTCTGTCGGCAAAACGATTTCACCCAGCGCCCCGCCCGCATCGGAAATGTTTATCGGAGCGATTTCACCGGGCGCAAGCACCGGTTTCGGCATTTCCAGGGCGGGGGCGGCGGGCAACGGCTTGCTCTGGGGCAGTTCTCCCGGATCCGGCGCTTCGAGCTTCGTTTTCACGTCCAGGTTCAGGTCCCGCTCCGCCATGGATTGTTTTTGAAGCATACGGCTTAAATCCAACGGTTCCGGCAAGGGAACTTCGGGCAATACCTTCGGCAGCAGCGCTTCGGGTATGGGTATCTCACGGCGCACCAGGTCGACTTCCATTCTGGTTTGATTGGCGAATAACGGCGCTATTTTGACGGCGGGACCGAGCAGAATCAGTCCCGCATGAATGGCGATGGAAACAAAAATCGTCAGGATGAGTGAAAAGCTCATGGTATGTGAGCCGGCCTCCCTCGGGTTATTTCGTCGTCTTTTTCTGCACCCGTTTCGTCGGCGCCGTCGCAATCGACATGCGCAGTGCGCCCGCCTGTTTGGCGATGTCCATCACCTGCACGACCATACCGTGCGGCACGCCCTTGTCCGCCCGAATGATGATCAGGCCCTCCGGCTGCACCTTCAGTTCTTCTATCAACCGGCCCCAGAGAGATTTCAGGGGCACCTGATCGTTATTCAAATACACTTTCTCGTCACGCGAGATGATGAGGATCAGATCCTTGCGGACGGGGTGTTCCTGCGTGACGGTCCGCGGCAACTCCACCTTGACGCCCGGCTGCAGAACGAACGAAGAACTCAGGACGAAGAACAAGAGCAACAGGAAGATGATGTCGATCATGGCCGTCATGCCGGGTTCGGCCCGTACGCGCCTGAGGTCTCGAAATTTCATCGCTTCCTCACCGCTTCAGCGTCTCGACGACCCGGTAGGAGTGCTTTTCGATTTCCAGGATGAGGCGGTCCGCCTTGTTGGTGAAATAGTTGTAGAAAATGAGCGTGGGTATGGCGATGACGAGCCCGGTCGCCGTCGTGATGAGCGCTTCGTAGATGCCGCCTGCGAGCTGGCTGGGGTGGGCGATTCCCTTCTCGCTGATGATGGCGAAGGTGCGAATCATGCCGAAAACCGTGCCCGTCAGCCCCAATAACGGCGATATGGCGGCAATCGTTCCGAGAGCGCCCAGGTTCTTGTCGAGCGTGGTGACCTCCTGCCTGCCCGCGTCCTCCACGACGGAACGGAGTTCTTCCCGCTCCCTGTCGTGATTCGCTATCGTAACGAGCAGTATCCGGCCCATGACCGAAGGATAGCGCCGGCAAAGGGTCATGGCGTCAGACACCTGGTTCTCCGCAACCAGATCCCGGACTTGCTGCAAAATATCGAGCTGAATGATTTTCTGGGTGCGCAGATTCAGGGTCCGCTCCAGAATAATGGCCAAGGCCAATATGGAGCAGACACCCAACGGAATCATCAGCACCCCGCCTGTGACCAAAAATTCGAACATCAACATGCACCTTTGCGTAAATGGGAACTTCCGATTTTCACCGTCGAGCAGGCTTCCCGGTCTGTTTCGTCATTCTCCTGATGGCGGTTCGGGCCTTTCGCTTCAACGCGGGCTCTTCCACCATTTTGCTCATCTTCCGGTACACCC
>VXPH01000223.1 GCA_009839615.1 Nitrospinota bacterium | reverse complement strand
GCGCGGCGGCCGCCGCCGCGCCCATCGTGCCGAGCGTGCAGGTGGAGTGCCAGCCCGAGCCGTAGTGTTCGGGATTCAGGCCCTGGCCCAGCTTGGTCGAAATCTCATAGCCGATGACGAAGGCTTCCAGCACCTCGCGGCCCGACGCCCCCTGAACTTCCCCCTGCGCCAGGACGGCGGGCAGGACGACCACGCTCGGGTGGCCGCTCAGCAGATAGCTCGAATCGTCGAAATCGAGCGCGTGGCCCATCGCCCCGTTGACGAGGGCGGCCATCGGCGCTGCGGCGCGGGCGCCCAGGCCGATGATGCTCGCCTCGGGCGCGCCGCCCATTTTACGGGCGAAGTCCGCCACGATGCGCCCGACGGGCTCATCCACGCCCGCGAGCGTCACGCCCACGGTGTCGACCATCGCCTTTTTCGCGCGCTCGATCACCAGTTCAGGAAAATCCGCCCATTTCGTCTCGACGATGAATTCCGCCATCCGTTCGGTAACGCTCATGCACGCCTCCTGATCCAAAAACCCGGTGCGGCTCGACTTTCGAGAATCTCTCCCGCCGGAACGGTCTGCGTCCTCATTACGAAGGCCCGCCCTTGATCGCGCTGATCGAGGCGGGATCGATGGAAACGTATACGCTCGCGCCGGATTCGAGTATCGGCAGCCGGTGTCCGTGCACGCGGATTTGCCGGCCGGAGGCTGACAGCCAGAGTTCCAGCACGCCGCCCATGTACACTGCCTTGTCGACGCTGCATTTGATGACGTTGGGGGTCCCTTCGGGAGGCGCCTCGTTGCTCGCGACGCAATCCTCGGGCCGGATCGAGAGCAGCACCTTCGAGCCTTCCGACACGCCGGCGGTCTTGCAGCGCAGCGTCACCTCGCCGACCTTCACCGCCGTCTCCGCGCCGCCCGAACCTGCGGCGACGACCTCGCCTTCCAGGAAGTTCGATATGCCGACGAAACCGGCGACGAACTCGTTGGCGGGATGTTGATAAACGTCGCTCGGGGAACCCATCTGCTCGATGCGTCCCTCGTTCATCACCACGATGATGTCGCTCATCACCATGGCTTCCACCTGATCGTGGGTGACGAATATGGTGGTGATACCGGATTGGGTCTGGAGGTCCTTGAGTTCCAGGCGCATCTCCTCGCGCAGGGCCGCATCGAGGTTCGAGAGCGGTTCGTCGAGGAGCAGCACGTCGGGCTCGTACACCAGCGCGCGGGCGAAGGCGACGCGCTGCTGCTGGCCGCCCGAGAGCTGGGAGGGGTAGCGCTCCCCCAGGCCGTCGAGCCGCACGAGCCCCAGGGCGCGCTCCACGGCCCCTGCAATTTCGCTTTTGGGCGTTTTGCGCATCTGCAGGCCGAAGGCGACGTTGTCGCGCACCCGCAAGTGTGGCCAAAGCCCATAGGACTGAAACACCATGCCGAGGTTTCGCTTGTGCGCGGGCACCAGCACGTTTTCCGTGGCGCTCGATATGAGCCTCTCGCCGACGTGCACGTCGCCGTCGTCGGGGGTCTCGAAGCCTGCGATGATGTTCAGGGTGGTCGTCTTGCCGCAGCCGCTGGGCCCCAGCAGGGTGAGCAGCTTGCCCTTGGGCACTTCGAAGGAAATCCCGCCGACGGCGACCACGTCGCCGAATCTCTTGACCAGTTTCTCCACCCGTACGTTCTGCATCAGGTGAGTCCCTCCACGTCCGTTTGTTTCGTGAGCCAGCGCACCAGCGCCACCGAAGCCAGCGACAGGATAACAATGATGAGCGAAAGAATGCACACGTGCGAGAAGAGTCCCTCGTCATAGAGCTGGATGAGGATGGTGCTGATCACCTCCTTGTTCGAGCTGAACAGCATGATCGAGGCGGACAACTCGCGCATCATCGATACGAAGAGAATGATCCAGCCGGCCACGATGCCCGGCATGGCCAGGGGCACGAGGATCTTCCAGAAGACGACGCCCCAGTTCGCGCCGCTCACGGCGGCGGCGCGCTCCAACTCCTCATGGATTTGCGTGATGGAGTTCGAGACCGCCCGCACGCCGAAGGGCAGGAAGCGCGTGATGTAGGCGATCAGGATGATCCACAGCGTGTGATACAGGTTGAACGGTTCGCGGATGTAGGCCCACAGCATGGCGATGGCGATGACCGCCCCCGGAATGGCCACCGGTATGAGTGCCAGGAAATCGAGCGTTCCCCGGCCCTTCCAGGTGCTGCGCACCACGAAATAGGCGACCACGGCGGAGAGCGCGATGCCGATGGTCGCGCCCATGAAGCTCAGGAAGAGACTGTTCTGGATGGAGCGCAGGATGACCGCGCCGCCGTCTCCGGTGATGATCTCATGCAAGTGGCCCAGGGTGAGATATTCAAAGGTCGGCGGGCGTCCGCGGTTGGAGATGAACGTGCCGTAGATCAGCGTGAGCACCGGCAGGATCGCCGACACCAGAAGGTAGAAGGCGGCGAAACTGAGCGAGACGTATTTCCACGGGCCCAGTTCCACGAGCCTCGGCCGGAAGCTCTTGCCCGCGACCGTGGTGTACCGGGCGCTTCGCCCCAGCGCCCTGGTCTGCCCCCAGAGCGCCAGCCCGCAGACCAGCAGGATGGGGATCGACAGGGCGGCGGCGTGCGAGAAGTTCGGCGGGATGCCGATCATCATGCGCCAGAGCTGGGTCGAGAACACGTATATGCCGCCCGAGACGCCGATGGTCGCCGGTATGGCGAAAACCTCGATCGACTGGATGAACGTGAGCAGCGCGCCCGACAGGATGGCCGGTGCCGCCATGGGCAGCGTGATCCGGAGCGTCGTTTTCCACTGGCTCGCGCCGCTCACGTGGGCGGCGTACTCCAGCGTCGGGTCCATGTTCTTGAACGCCGTGACCGTGAAGATGAACACGTAGGGCGCAAGCGAGAGCGCCATCACGAAGATGAGCCCGCCCATGGTGAAGATGTCGAACAGCGGCTCCCTGGTGCCGACCAGCCACTTCCAGAACAGGTTCACGAAGCCCACGCGCGGGGTGCCGAGATAGGCCCATGCCACCGCCACCACCACGGGCGGCATGATGAAGGGCAGAATCGCGATCATGTTGATGTAGTTCTTGAGCGGCGTGTCGGTGCGCCCGACGATCCAGGCGAGCGGAACGCCGATCAGGACGGACAGGCTCGTGACCCCGACCGACATGACGGCGGTGTTCCACAACACCTCGCCCATGTACTCTTCTTCGAGGATGGCGAAGTAGGCGTCGAGGGTGAAGTCCGTACTTATCGGGTCGGGCCGGAAGCTGCCCAGCACCAGCCAGAACAGCGGGTAGAGCACAATGAAGCCGATGACGAGAAGACATCCCCATTCGAGTACCCGAACGGTGCTCGGCAGCCTGAACATGGCAAACGAACGGGGACGCATCTCAGTCATCGACCGGGCGCAAGCCGGTTATTTCTTTCTCTTCGCTTCACGGATGTGCTTGGTCATGAAGGCGCGGTACTTCTTCTGATCCTTGAACACTTTCTCCCAACTCGCATACAGCGGCTTGAAGGGATAGGGAATGCCCTTCACGTGCGGCACGTCCGAACGCGCGGAGTTGATCTTCACGTTCTGGGTGATGACCGTCTGGCCTTCCTTGGAAAGGATCCAGCGGTACACACGCTCCGCGTTCTTGGGGTTCGGGCCGTCCTTGATCATCCCGAACGAAGCGGGGATAACGGGCGTGCCTTCGGCCATCTTGGCGATCTTGATCTTGGCGCCCTTGTTGATGCGGCGAATGGCGATGTATTCGAACACCATCGTCACGTCGCGCTCACCGGTGGCGACGCGCTCGGTGGAGGCGCCCATGCGCGATTGCACCAGTGCTCCGTTATAGAGCAGACCCTTGATGTACTTCTCCCCGAAACCATCCGCGCCGTAGAAGAAATCCCACAGGCCGGCGGACTGGAACGGGTCGACGAGCACGAGGCGGTTCTTCCATTTGGGCTGCGTGAGTTCCGCGAAGCTCTTCGGCGCCTCGCCGGGCTTCACGTTGTCGGTGTTGTAGATGACCTGCAGCGTCGGCGCGCGAAGGCCGACCCACTGGGCCTTTTCGTCCTTGCCCCAGGCCGGGAACTTCTTGGCTTCCGGGAATTGGGTGACGTTCTTCACGTAGCCTCTCTTGGCGAGGTCGTACCAGCCCGGCGTGTAGCTGAAGTGCAGCAGGTCGATCTTGCCCTTGCCCACGCTGCGCTCGGCCACGAAGCGCTGATACAGGCTCACGCCGCCCGCGGTGATGGACTGCACCTTGATGTCCGGAAATTTCTTCTCGATGCCCTTCACCAGCGTCGCCTGCGCGGCGGTGGTCAGCGAGGAGTAGAAGATGAGGTTGGCTTTTGCCGCCACGGCTGCGTGGGACGTGAACGCCACGAACCCGGCGATGAGCGAAATCACGAGAATCGACTTGATGGATCGTTTCATGTTTGCCTCTCCTTTTATTCCAGTGAAACGGATTTCCAAAAGAACAAGTCTGGCAAGAACTCGTTCGCTGCGAGTTTCTCCGGTGCGGTTGCGCTGCTGCTCACCCAAGTTTTTATATTTGCACTCATTAGAGCAGGTTCGGGGGATGCGGTCAAACCATCACCGGGGGGATGAACAAGGCCCCCTGAGGGTAGAAAGAACCCCGATCATCGAATCGTTCACCGTAGGGACAGGGGCCTCCCCCCGCCTGAAAACCAACCTCCCAATCCCCCTTGTAAAGCACTCAACATCCACTCCCCCCTTGAGGGGGAGTCGAAGAGCTAAGGGCGAATGCCCGCAAGCGATTCGGTGGGGGGAGATTTTATTTTGTGGCTTGTCCCCCCACCAGCGCGGCTTCGGGCATATGCCCTCGCCTTGCTGTCGGGCTTTCCCCTCGGGAAGCCCGACCCTCAAGGGGGGAGTGAACTTCAAAAGCGTGCAACATAAAATCGCTTTCCGGAGGAAATTCAACAACCCTAAAGGCCGGGTTTTCTCTCCCGCCATTCGGGGGTCGCTTCCTCATACGCGTGGCCGATCCGGAACCCGCGCGCCTCATCGCCGGGACGGGTCGTGATCTGCATCGCCATGGGGAGTCCGTGCGCCGAATCGAAACCCGTGGGCACCATGAGACCCGGGAAGCCGAGAAAGCTCTGTATGCCCGTCAAGTTCCGCCCCAGGCCGATGAAATCCATCTCCTTGCCGTTCACGAGCGCCGTGGTCGTTTCGACGGGCGCTGCGAGGCAGGGGTAGCCGGGCGAGAGCATGGCGTCGTAAGGCGACATCAAGTCGAGCATCCGGCGGATAATCACCTTGCGGCGGTTGACCGCGTCGATATAGGCCGCCAGCGTGGTTTTCTCGGCATTCGCGATGCGTTCCTGCAGTCGAACCCCGTAGCCCTCCGGATCGGCGTGGTAGCGCTCGCCGTGCACGCGGTAGAACTCCGCGTCCGCGATGGCCCGGCGGTGGGGGTTGATCTCTCCCGCGAAGGGGCAGGGCGCTTCTTCGATTTCCGCGCCCAGCCCGCGCAGCGCGTCGAGCGCCGCCTCGAACGCTTTCAGGATGGGCGCATCGATCTCGACGTCGAGCAGATCGGACGAAATCATGAAGCGCATGCCGCCGACGCCCTTCTCCAGGTCGGCGGAAAAGTCGGGCGCTTCCATCTCGGCGGAGAACGGGTCGGCCGGGTCGTAGCCCGCGAGCGCCTGGAGCAGCAGCGCGCAGTCGCGCACCGTTCGCGTCAGGGGTCCCACGTGGTCGAGGCTGGTCGCGTTGGGATAGACGCCGCGCAGGCTGATGCGCCCGTAGGTCGGCTTGAGACCCACCACGCCGCATATCGCCGCCGGACCCCGCACCGACCCCCCGGTGTCGGTTCCGAGCGCGCCGGGCGCCATTCTTGCGGCGACCGCCGCGCCCGAGCCGCCGCTCGAACCCGCGGGCACGCGGGAGACGTCCCAGGGGTTGCGGCAGGCCCCGTGGTGGGGGTTCTTGGTCGCCGACTCGGCGGCGAACTCCGCCGTGTTGCACTTGCCGATCATCACGGCGCCCGCCTCGCGGAGCCGCCGGACGCACTCGGCGTCCTGCGCGGGCACGTTGTCGCGGAAAAAGCTCGACCCCTGCGTGGTGCGCACGCCCGCCGTGTCGATGATGTCCTTGACGCCGATAGGCACCCCGTGCAGCGGCCCGTGGAGCCTGCCCGCCGCGATTTCCGCTTCCGCCGCCTTCGCCTCGGCGCGCGCCCGCTCGTGCGCCACGGTGGTGAACGCGTTGACGGCCGGGTTCAAGGCGTCGATCCGCGCGAGATGCGCTTCGGTCACCTCGACGGGTGAGAGTTCCCTCGCGGCGATTTTTTTAGCGAGCTCATCGATGGTGAGATCACAGATTTCGGTTGCGCTCATTCCCATATCCTCGATGGCGTGTGGATGTACCGGATGATAGGAAAAATCCGGGATTTCGAGTGATTCCATGTTCCAGGCTCGGGCTTCGCATCTTAGCAGGTTTCGGGAGCGGGCCGAAGGGGCGTGGCGCATCCGCCGTTTTTCCGCGCGCTTCATCCGGAGAGGGAGACCTCCCGCGCTTCGGCGCGCAGGCTGAAAATGCTAGGATGAGTTCCCGTTTCTGTAAAACTTGTTCACAGCCGCCCCGGCGAAGAACGGGCGGCCTCACCATCCGCAAAGGAGCGCGTCATGCCGGAAGCACCCGCCAACACCCGATGGTTCACCTATTTCCCCGAGGACTACCGCTGGTCCTCGGGCGTCGTGAACTGCCTCTCCGTAGCCCCCTGGGGCGGCGCCGACATCGGCGAGGTGGACCAGGTGGGCAGGCGGCTCAGGAAAGACGTCGGCAACGACGCGCTCTGGTTCCGCGAGTGGGTGCGCATGGCGAACAAGGTGCGCGCGCTCGCCCTGGCGGAGGAGGAGAAGGGCCACCGCCTGAGCGCCGCCTACCACCACAAGCGCGCGGCGATGTACTTTCAAATCGGCGAGCGCTTCCGAACGCCCAAGGACAAGCGGGCGAAAGACGCCTACCGGCTCGCGCTCGACAGCTTCCTGCGCTTCACCAAACTCACCGACGCGCCCCGCATCGAACGCGTGGAGGTGCCGTATGAGAACGGCGTGAACCTGCCGGGCTATTTCGTGCACGCGCAGAACACGAAAAAGGCCAGGCCGCCCGTCGTCGTCTACTTCGACGGTCTCGACATCACGAAGGAAATTCAATACCTGCGCGGCGTGGAGGAGTTCGTGCGGCGCGGCATGAGCTGTCTCGTCATGGACGGCCCGGGAACGGGCGAGGCCATAAGATTCCGCGAGCAATACCTCCGCCACGACTATGAAGCCGCGGGCTCCGCCGCGCTCGATTATCTCGAGGCGCGCGGGGACGTGAACGCCGGAAAGGCCGCCGTGGTCGGCATCAGCCTGGGCGGATACTACGCGCCGCGCATCGCCAGCATGGAGAGGCGCTACAAGGCGTGCGTCGCCTGGGGGGCGTGCTGGGACTATCACGCGACGTGGAAAAAGCGCGTCGCCGCCTCGATGCGGACGGAGATGTCCGTGCCGGGCCACCACATCCTGTGGATTTTCAACACGACGAATTTCGAGGACACCTTCCGGAAGCTCGAAGGCTTCCGGCTCGACGGCGTGGTGCAGCGGATGCGCTGCCCGTTCCTGCTCACCCACGGAATCGACGACAAGCAGGTGCCCACGCGCGACGCGCGCAAACTCTTCCATGCCGTGGGCTCGAAGGACAAGACGCTCAAGATCTTCACCGTCAGGGAGGGGGGCTCCCAGCACTGCCAGAGGGACAACCTCTCGCTCGGCGTCACCTACATCGCGGACTGGTTGATGGAGAAACTAAAACCTTGAGGATCAATTCTGACTGAAGAGGGAGGGATTCGACGGGTTTGATCGTCATTCCGGCGTTTCGGGTCAACCGAGACGATGAGTATATAGTGGTATGGACAGGCCCCCGCGCCTGTCCTGATGGAGGAGAATCAAGGGAAGGGACAACCACAGGGGGCAGGACAACCCAAAAGGGTTGTCCCTACGGGCCCGCGTCCCGTCCCCGGCCGACGGGCGCGCGCGACCGCGCGCCGTGTTTCCCTTGGCTCTGAAGACGGAAATACGCGAATAGAGCGTCAGCGAACTTCGCGGGGGCGCCGAGGCCACAGTGGCCCCCGCGCCGCCCGCTGT
>VXPH01000149.1:38115-53054 GCA_009839615.1 Nitrospinota bacterium | reverse complement strand
TCCCTGGGCGTCGTGAGCGTCCGGATGCCCGCGGCGGAGGCTTTCTTCAGCGCGTCCATGGGAAACGGATTCGCCGGGTCGACGCCGTTTTGGCGGTCCCACTCGGCCGCGTAGGGCTTCAGTTCGTTCTTCGCGAATTCGGCGACTTTTCCCTGCCAGGCTTTCAGTTCGTCGTCCAGAATGTAATCCACCATGTCGGATCCCCCGCATGAAGGTTCAAGAATCTGAATTTCGCTCCGTTTTCCGCTCCAAAGCGTTGTTTTTCAGGTACAAACGAATCAACTCCGAATCCCGCGCCCGCGCCGCTTCGCGGGCCGATTCCTCCGTCCATTTGTAAAACCCCTCGCCGCTCTTGAGGCCGAGCAGGTTCTTCTCCACCATCTCGTCCATCAGGGGGCCGGGCTGCGGGCGGTGATCGAGCGAGGGCTGGATATTCCGGTGCACGTCGCGCAAAACGTCCATTCCCGAGAAATCGTTGAGCTTGCACAACCCCAGCGCCGGAAACAAAGAGGCGATCGAGCGCCACACGGCGTCGACGTCCTCGGGGCGCGCATAGCCTTTCTCCACGATATGATACGCCTCGCGCCGGAGCGCCGTCGTGAGCCTCACCCCGATGTGCCCGGGCACCTCCCGGCATACGATGGGCTCTTTTCCCGCATTTTCGAGCAACTCGCACGTGATCCGCGTCGTATCCGGGCTCGTCCGGCGGCCCGCCGCTACCTCCACGACGGGGACGAGATGGGGCGGCGTGTAGTTGTGCGTCACGACGCAGCGCTCGGGATGCCTGGTTCGCGCGGAAATATCCGTCATCCCCAGGCCCGATGTCTCGCTCGCCAGAATCACGTCGGGCGGGGCTATCGCGTCCATCTTCTCGAACACCTCCTGCTTGAGCGGTAATTGTTCACTCACCGCCTCGACGACGAAGTCCCCCCCACCCGCGGCTTCGCGGAAATCCTGCGTCTGGGCGATGCGCCCAGAAACCGCGCGCGCTTGTTTATCGTCCAGCGCATCCGCATCGATCAGTATTCCAAGGCTTTTTTCGATTTCAGCGCGAGATCGAGCCGCGCTCTGCGGGCTTCGGTTGAACATCAAGACGCGATAATCCGCCAGCGCGAACTGCAACGCCACGCCACGGCCCACGTATCCGCCCCCGATGACAGCGACGTTTCGGATATCGCTCGCCTCGCGCATAATGGCTCCCGCTGTGGAATGGTCTCGAGGTATGGGTGAAAATGTACCACAGGCGTGTTTTCGAGGCCATCAGGCGGCCTCCCGCCAAATCGGCTAAAAGCCCGAAGGATGTATATGATGGGAAAACGAACGGCTCTTTGTCTTTGCCTCGGCATCGTCCTGTCCGCCTGCGGCGGCGAGGGGGATTTCTCCCCGGCGGGAAACATGAACGCCCCCCGGCACGGACATACGGCCACGACGCTCGAATCAGGTGAAATACTGATCGCCGCGGGACTCACGAAAACCTCTCCGCTCGATGATTTCGAGATATTCGACCCGGCCCAGGGGATATTCAAACCCTACAGGATTGGGGGTCTGAGGAAGCGCGGCTGGCACAAGGCGCTCCTTCTGAATGACGCAGTTCTGATTACAGGGGGCTGGACAACCGGAGGAAAAGCGCTCAGAGATTCCTTTCTCATACAACCCGGAGGGGGGATTCGCGCACGGGCCTTGATGAAGTATGGGCGCTATGATCACACCATGACGAAGCTGCCTACCGGAGACGTACTCATCGCAGGCGGCAACGACGGGAAACGCGCCATCCGCCACCTGGAAATTTACGCGCCCGACAAAAGGCGCTTCATCCCGGCGCGGAGACCCATGCTCACGGCGCGCCAGCAGCACAGCGCCACGGCGCTTTCCGGAGGCGGCGTCCTCATCCTCGGCGGCGCGGAAGGAAAGGGTGCGCGCTACGCGGAGCTTTATTCATCTTCCGGTAGAAAAACGCGGCTGGTCCGAAGCCTGACGACGCAAAGAAGCCGACACACCGCCACGCGACTGAAAAACGGAAAGGTGCTCATCGCCGGCGGCCTGGGCAAGGAAAAAACGCTCACCGGCGCTGAAATCTACGACCCGGCGACGGAAAAATTCATCCCCCTGAAGGACAAACTACGCGTCAACCGCCAGCAGCACACCGCCACATTGATGCCTGACGGCAGAGTCGTCCTGATCGGCGGCTGGGGCGGCGAGGGACGGACCCTCGCCAGCGCGGAAGTCTATGAACCCGGGAAAGGATGCTTCTGGCTTGTTGGAGTCGAAATGAAATTTCCCAGACGCCTCCATACGGCCACTTCCCTCGGAGGCGGACGGGTGCTCATCGCAGGGGGCGCAACCGACAGCGAAGTCCTGAATTCAGCGGAAATCCTCACTATCCCGCAAGACGGAAAAAGCGGATGCTAGGCTTCGAGATATCTCGATAAGAATAGGATCTCATACAACCTGATCAAGCGAGGAAAAACGTATGCCTTTGAAACACGTTCGCCATCGTGACAACCAGCAATGGATTCTGGATTACATCGCCAAGACGGCCGGAATGGTCCAGAACTTCGAAGACGACAAGTTCGAGCTTCCCAGGGGTGTCAAGAACTACAAGATGATCAGCAAGCTCCAGGGCGAGGATGCGCAGCACAAAGAAGAAATCGCCCGGGCGGCGGAAGAGGCTGGTATGCGGGAAACGGCGCTCGAGCTCTACATCCAGGCGTCGGAATCATACCGCAAGGGACAACACGTGATCTTCGAGGACGACCACCCGCAGAAGATCAAGCTCCACGCCGGATTGATCCGCTGCTACGGCCGCGCGATGGCCCTGGCCGATTACCCGGTGGAGCGGGTCGAAGTTCCATTCGAAGGCCGGGAGATTCAAATCATCCTCCATCTCCTGCCGGATAGAAGAAAAGCCCCCTGCATCATCTACATTCCCGGCATGGACCAGACGAAGGAATTCTATCCCTACATCCTGCAGAACGACATGATCCGGCGGGGCATGCACGCCTGCGCCATCGACGGCCCCGGACAAGGGATTTCAAACATGCGCAAAATTCGCGTGACGGAGAACAACTATGAGCGCGCCGTCTCTGCGGTCGTCGATTATCTGGTAAGGCGCGAGGAAATCGACCCGGATAAAATCGGCGTCTTCGGCATCAGCATGGGTTCTTACTGGGCGCCGCTCGCCGCAGCGATAGACGAGCGGATCAAGGCCTGCGCGGGAGGCAGCGCCACCTTTTCGGACAAGCACGTGATCTTCGGCGAAGCCTCGCCGCGCTTCAAGCAAATCTTCATGTACATGGCGGGATTCACCGACGAAGACACCTTCGATGAGATGGCCGCAAAGATGACGCTCAAAGGCTGCGGGGAGAAAATCTCCTGCCCGACGCTGTTGGCCACCGGGGAATTCGACCCGCTGAGCCATTTGGAAGACGCTTTCCGCTTTTTCGAGGAGATCACGGCGCCCAAGGAATTGTGGGTGCTGGAAAACGAGTTCCACAGGGTATGGGGAATGCAGGGTCTCGGCAACCTGGACCTGAACCCCTGGGCCGTGGATTGGCTGAAAAAAGCGCTCCATGGAGAAATTCCCGAAGACCACAACAAGACCGTCTACATCAAACAAAAATCGGGCCGCGGCGCCTTGAGCGGCCCCGTTCCCGACGATCATCCCAGGCGGTGGTGATCTGCTCTAGGAGAATCAAGGAGCACTTACGCCACGCACGTCCTCTCAGAATTCTCCCGACTCGAGCGCACAGCCTCACATTTTATTCGCGTCGAGTTCTTCGCGCATTTTTCGGGGATCAGCGATGGTGTAGTATTCAAAACAAAAAGCGTCGGGTTCGCTCTTGAAGCGGTCCATTCCGATTCCAGGCAAGTGCAAACCGGATACGCTTACAACACACAGGAGACGATTTGGCCGTTCAATTTCATTGGGCTTTGTGCTCGTTCAACGCGGGCGATGGCCATCAAATCAACCCCGCCGTGCCCGAGCGTCCCGCCACGCTGGATTATCTGGTCCGTGTCGCACGAGCGGCCGAAGACGCCGGGTGCGTCAACATTCTGGTGCCGACGGGCACGCACTGTCTGGACGCCTGGCAGACGGCGTCCGCCCTGGCGGCTCAAACGAAGAAAATCAAATTCCTGGTCGCCTTCCGCCCCGGCCTGGTGGGTCCGGTCTACGCCGCCCAGCAGGCGAATACGCTGGATTACTTCACGAAAGGCCGCCTGTCGCTGAACGTCGTTTCGGGCGCGAACTCCTCGGACTTGAAGCGCTATGGCTACCACGCGCCTCATGATGAAAGATACGAGGTGACCGAGGAATTTCTAGACGTCGTGCACCGCCTCTGGCGGGAAGACGGCCCCGTCAATTTCGAGGGCCGCTTCTTCCACGTGGAAGACGCCCACGTCTGGCCGAAGCGCCACTCGAACCCGCATCCCGCCATCTTCCTTGCGGGCAGTTCCCCCGGCGGAAAGCGAGTCGCCGCGCGCTATGGCGACGTTCACGTCTACTTCGCCTACGAACCCGAAACCGTGGCGAAGGAAATTCAAGAGGTAAAAAAACTGGAAAAGGATTTCGAACGCGAAGCCCCCCTCGAATTCGGGGTGCGCCACTGCGTCTGCGTGCGGGAGACGAAACAAGAGGCGAGGCGCGCGGTGGAGGGCTGGTTGAGCGGCAGCGACATCGCAAACACTGCCACCTGGGCGGATTCGGTTCGCCTGAGCGAATCCACGAGCCAGTCGCGCATCAACGAGATGGCCTCAAGAGAGTCTCTCTGGCTGACCGATACCATCTGGATGGGCGTGAACAAAGTGCGCGCCGGCGGGGCCACCACGTTCGTGGGCACGCCGGAAATGGTGGCGAATCAGTTCCGCGAATACATCGACGCCGGCGTGACGCATTTCATCATGCACGGCTGGCCTTATCTGGAGGAGGCGGAGATTTTCGGACGCGAGGTATTGCCGCTGCTCGAGGACGTGGCGCCGGTGATTCTGCCCAATCCTTGAGAGGACGGATAACATACTTTGGCGTGTCTTTTGAGAATACTTAAGGACGAGTTTGAATCGAGGTTCTCATTTTCGCCGATTCTGCGTCAGGCGATGAAATTCCATAAAAGGAGGTTGTAATGCCAGGTAATCCCGTGAACAGCAATTTGGAGCCCACCACCGAGAACTGGCGAATATCGCAGCATTGTTTCTCGGAGGAAATCCGCTCGCAGATGACGCTGCCGGAAAAATTCCAGCTTTGCGACATCACCTTGAGGGAAGGAAGACAGCTTCCCGGCGTGTCCCTGAGACGGGATGAGGTCATCCGCATCGCCGATGCGCTCGTCGACGCGGGCGTGAGCATGGTGCAGATGCACCACGACGACCCCAAGGAGATGGAGGAGGTGAAAAAACGGCATCCAGACGTCATCGTGGAAGCACTCGTGCATCCCACCGCCGTGCTCAATCCCGAACTTGCCAAGGTGGAAGTCGACCTGAACGTGGAGCACGGCGCGGATTACACGACCCTTTGCTTCTCCTTCTCCCCGAACCAGATGTGCCTGTTCGAATCGATGGCCGGAGACCCGAACATCACCATCGAGCAGGCCATCGAGCGCGCCTGCGGTTCGGTGGCCTACGCCCGGGAGAAATCGGGGCCCGAGAAGAAAGTCGGCTGCCTGATCCAGGACTGCACGCGCATCCCGATCGAGCGGCTGGCCGAAGTATGCGGCCGACTCGTGGACTCGGGCGCGGACATGATCAAGCTCGACGACATCAACGGCATGGCGATAACGCCGGTCTACACGTACGTCGTCCGCGAGATGAAGCGCCTGCTGCCCGGAACGCAAATCGGCCTCCACACTCATAACGACATCGGCCTGGCGTGCGCCGCATTGTATGCGGGTCTCGAGGGCGGAGCGGACTTGATCGACGCCTGCGTGAACGGGCTGGGCGAGCGCGCCCACATCGCGCCGCTGGCAGAAGTCGCCGCCGTGATTCAGATTTATTACGGCATCGACTGCGGTATTAAACTCGAGAAAATGTATGAACTCTCGAAACTCGTCTCCGACATCATGAAGTGGCCCATGACGGACACCATGCCCTTCGTCGGCAAAACGGCGTTCTCACACCTCGTCGAGGTGCACTACTGCGTGCCCGATACGGAGGAGGGCTTCTGGGCCTATTCGTGCATGAAACCCGAGATGTTCGGTAACGGCATGCACAATCTGCTGGGCCATTATTCGGGCAACTGGGCGGTCCGCGCCAAGGCGCGGGAGCTGGGCCTCGACCTCCCTCAGGAGAAGGAAAAAGACGTGGTCGAGCGCGTCCGGGCAGAGATTCGATGGCGCAAGCGGCAGCTCGGAAACGAGGAGTTCGAGGCCATCGTCCGCGAAGTTTGCTGAGAAAAGCGCTTTCTTGATGAGCACGCATGAAGCTTCGGAAATGTTCATAAATTAGGAGAGAACATGAAACTCGAAGGCAAAGTCGCATTCATCACGGGTGCCTCGGGCGGCATCGGCGGCGCCATCGCGCGCACCTATGCCAGCGAGGGAGCGAATCTCGCCCTGGCCGCCCGCTCCGTGGATAAACTCGAAGCGCTCGCCACAGAAATAGAGGCCATGGGGCGAAAGGCGCTCGTCTGCCCGTGCGACGTCATGAATGACCAGGATATCCTGGATTCGCTTCGCAAGACGGTCGACGCGCTCGGCCCCATCGACATCCTCGTCAACAACGCAGGGATTGTGAGCTTTGAAGCCGTTCACGAGCTTCCCGATGCGGTGTGGGAGCGCACCATGCAAATCAACGCGAAGGCGCCGTTTACGGCGATACGCGAGGTTCTGCCCTCGATGCTCGAGCGCAAATCGGGAAAGATCATCAACGTGGCGTCGGTATCGGGGAAGATCGGTCTGGCCTACAGGAGCGCCTACGCGGCGTCGAAACACGCCGTTTTGGGCCTCACCAAAGCGCTCTCGGCCGAAGTCGCCCCGTTCGGCATCACGGCGAACTGCATCTGCCCCACCTTCGTCTCCACCGGCATGTTCGAGGAGAGCATCCAGAAGTGGGCTGACGAGACGGGCAAGAGCTTCGAGGAGCAGTCGGAAGAGCTCAGGAACAGGGTGCCGATGAAGCGCTTCATCGAATCGGAGGAATGCGCTCCGCTGGCGCTTCTTCTGGCGTGCGACGATTCATGCGGAATCACCGGCCAGGCCATCAACGTGGACGGCGGCTTCGTTCAATTCTAACCGGGAGACCCGCATGCGGCTCAAGGACAAGGCAGCCATCATCACGGGAGCGGGCAGCGGGCTGGGCGAGGCCATCGCCAGGCGCTTCGCGGCCGAGGGCGCGGCTTTGCTCCTCTGCGACAAAAACGCCAAGGCCATCCAGGCTCTCTCGGAGGAGCTATCCGCGCATGCGCCAAGCGTACTGGCTTGCGAGACCGACGTTTCTGATTCCGGCGACGTTCAGGAGATGACCGAATCCTGCCTGAAGGCGTTCGGCAAAATCGACATCCTCATCAATAACGCGGGCATCTCGCCCAAGAAGGCATATCTCGAATACACCGAAGCCGACTGGGACGCCGTGATCGACGTGAACCTGAAAGGGGAATACCTCTGCGCCCGCGCCGTCTCCGAGCACATGATGGCGAGGCGCTACGGCCGCATCGTCAATCTCTCCTCATCCGCATGGCGTTCGGGCGGCTTCGCGGGCGGCATTCCCTACACCTCGGCCAAGGCGGGCGTCATCGGCCTCACGCGCTCGCTCGCCAAGACGCTGGGGCCGTACGGCGTCACCGTGAACGCCATCGCGCCCGGCCCCACGGCCACGCCGCTCACGGACGGATGGCTCCCCGCTCGCCAGGAAGAAATCGTGAAGCAGATCCCGCTCGGCCGCGTGGGCAGGCCCCTGGACGTGGCGAACGCCGCGCTCTTCCTGGCCTCGGACGAGGCGGAATACATCACGGGCATCTGCCTGGACGTGAACGGCGGCATCGCTATGGGTGGTTGATTCATCAGGATGAAGCGTCGACGATATTACGAGAAATATCCCGGGTAGTCTGATCCTAGGTAGTATCTTCCGGCGAAGAATTTGGTTACTTCTCCTCCTCTGGCGGAGGAGACGCCTGACGACCTCCAAAATAAAAACCGACAACGGCTCCGGCAAGAGTGCCGAAAGCGGTGATGACCTGCGTGTAATGATTCGAAAACACCGCTGCGCCAAATACCAGAATGTTCACGAACGAACCAACAATCAACAAAGCCAGCATCGCCCGCACAGAACCTCTGGGCAGGTTCAAACCCCGAAGAGATTTGGAAGATTCATCAGATCTTCGAGCCCAATTTGCATAAACGGGCGCCCCTATCAAGACCAGCAACACTAACAATAATTCAATCCAAAAAAGTGGCTCTTGAAACCACATGATTTTAGTAGCGTTAGCCCCTGCTCCCGTCTGTTGGGTGGCGGCGTGCGCGATACTCGTAAACATGAGAAATCTCCTTCTCATTCGTTTTATTCAATTCAGCATTATTGTTGATGAAGTGTTGCGCCAATTCAAGGATGCGATTCCCTTTAAATAGAAGGTGGCTCACTCAGGGCTATTTTACCATTGGCGAAACGGCCGTGGTTCAAAGCGCGCTCCAACGCTCCGCTTGCATTTTCCCGCCCTGCATGACACCCTTTTCTGGTTCATGAATCATTGTTCGATGCCAGTCGAGACAGCGCATTCTCAGCCGCTCCGTTGATAGCCGGTAGATGGGTATCCGCATGTTCTCGACGTAAATAAACAAATCCGAATCCGGGATGTCACATATTGGAGAGGAAACCGCCATGAACCTGCCCTTTGATGACAACAAGCTCAGCGCCTTGATGGAAGACCAGGGAGCGGACGTCGTTCTCGCCACTTCGAAGGAAAACGTTCGCTACCTGCTCGGCGGCTATCAATTCTTTTTCTTCGCCCACAAGGACGCCATCGGCGTCAGCCGCTACCAGCCGATAGTGGGTCTCCCGAAGGGCGCGCCCGACAAGGCGTTCTACATCGGGAACATCATGGAGGGCTGGCAGCAGGAAGTCGAACCCGTGTGGGTGCCCGAAAAGAGAAACAACCAGTGGCACACCGATCAGGCCGGCAAGGACGCGGCCGATTTCATCCGCAAACTCGGCCACGAGAAAGGCACCGTGGCGGTGGAGAAATGCTTCCTCCCGGCGGACTCGTATGAGGCGCTTCAGGAGGAGTTGCCGGACGCCAAGTTCATCGACGCCGTCTACCTGCTCGAAGAACTCCGGGCCGTGAAGCAGCCCCACGAGCTCACCCTGCTCAAGGAAGCCTCTGAAGTCATCGTCGAGTGCATGCTCGACGTCATGAAGAGCACGGCTCCGGGCACCACCATGTACGAGGTCGCGGACGAGATGAAAAAGCTCGAGACCCAAAGGGGACTCGACTTCGAGTACTGCCTCACCTGCACGGGGCCGAGCTTCAACCGCGCCCCATCGAACGCCACCTGGGATGAGGGGAACATCCTCTCGCTCGACTCGGGCGGGAACAAGCAGGGATACCTGGGCGATCTCTGCCGCATGGCCGTCCTGGGCGAGCCCACGCCGCTCATGGAGAACCTGCTCGGCGAAATCCAGGCCGTGCAGACGGCCGCGCGCGCGGTCGTGCGTCCGGGAGTCACGGGACAGGAAATCTACGAGGCCGCCCTCAAGGAGCAGGCCAAGTGCGAACACGACGAGCAGATGGTCTTCCTCGCGCACGGCATGGGCATCATCCAGCACGAAGCGCCGCACCTCACCTCCTCGGGCGTCGTGCCCTACCCCGCCACCTATGAAACCAGGGGCCTCGAACCCGGGATGGTGGTATCCATCGAAACCGACATGAAGAACCCAGAGGTCGGCTTCGTGAAACTCGAGGACACCGTGGTCGTCACCGAGGACGGATTTGAAGCTTACGGCGACGATGGACGGGGCTGGAACATCGGCGGCGCGTAGACTCCGTTTCGAAAACGCTAAGGAACCGGCAGGTGGATTTTCGGATCAACCCTGAAAATGAAGATTTGCTCGAACGCGCCAAAATCTACGCGAAGGAAATCCTGGCCCCGAGAGCCCAGAAAATCGACGAGGAAGGAATTTTTCCCCGCGAGAATTTCGACGATCTGGCGAGAGAAGGCTTCACCTCCCTGACGCTCCCGAAAGAGTTGGGCGGCAGGGACCTCTACGAGGACACCGCCACCTATTCGATGGTCCTCTACGAGCTCTCCAAGGGCTGCACGAACACGGCCATGCTCTTCCACATGCACAGTTCCATCTCCCACGTCATCACCTACCTGGGAACGGATGCGCAAAAGCGCAGGTACGGCGAGATCATCCGGGGCGGAAAGATCATCGCGAGCTACGCGAGCGAGAACACATCGAGCCTCCACGGCGTCTGGCGCATGGAGACGAAGGCGATTCGGGACGGCGACGTCTACAGGATCAACGGCAGGAAATATTTCTGCTCCATGGCCGGCGAGGCGGATTACTACGTGCTCTGGGTACAATTAGAGGAAGAGGAAAACCTCACGAAAAGCCTGGGGTTGCTCATCGCGCCCTCGGACAACCCCGGATTCAAAATCGATCAGGAGTGGAACTCCTTCGCCATGCGCGGAACGATAAGCCACTCGATGATATACGACGACGTGAAGATACCGGTGGAGGATCTGGTGGGCCGGGGCGGCGACCCGATACGCCCCGACGTGCTGCCCAAGTTCGGCTTCGGCTATTCCGCCGTCTATCTGGGCGCGGGCGGAGGCGCCTTCGACTGGGTGGTCGACTACGCGCAAACCCGGAAGCTCATGCCCGACAACGTGCCCATCGCCACATACCCCGCCATACAGCGCCAGATCGGGGAGATGAAAATCGCGCTCGAGGGCGCGATCCTCATGCTCCAGAGGGCGGGCTGGATGATCAACGCCCACGGCGCGGACAAGGCCTACGGCGCCATCAACGAGGCGAAATACGTTTGCGCGGAAGCCTCCGCCTTCATCACGGAAAAAGCGCTCAAGGTGGCCGGCGGCCCGGGACTGTTCCGCCACAATCCGCTCCAGCGCTTTCACCGCGAGGCGAGAGCAGGCCTCATCATGCCGCCCAACACGGAAAAGTGCCTGGAACTCACCGCCAAAACCGTGCTGGAGGGCAGCGCGAACGTTCTGGGCTCATAACGGATGGGAGGAACACCGCCGATGAGTGAAAGCGCAAATCTTCCTCCCTATTTCCGTCCCCCGCTCGAATATCCCGACTACGCGTTCCACGGACTGCTCAAGACGGCGTGCGCGCGCCGCCCCGACGCCATCGCCCTGGTGGACGGGGAGGTCCACATGAGTTTCCGGGAACTCGACGCCCTCTCGAACGCCTGCGCCCGCGCCATGCTCGCCGCGGGTGTGGGGATCGGGGACCGCGTCGGCCTGTTCCTCCCCAATTCGGCCGAATTCGAGATCGCCGTTTTCGGCGCATCGAAGATGGGCGCTGTATTCACGCCGATGAACCCCGCCTACAAGAAAGCAGAAGCCGCGTATCAGCTAAACGATTCGGGCGCGAAGATCCTGATCACGACGGCCGAGGGCGCCGCCGTGGTTCGGGAAGTGCAGAAAGAACTCACGGCGCTCGAGGCCGTCATCGTCACGGATGAGGGCGCAGGGGACGCGCGCTTTGCGGACTGGATAGGCGCGCATTCGGCGGAGACCCTGCCCGAGCCGCAAATCGACACCGCCCAGGATTTAATCGCCCTGCCCTATTCGAGCGGCACGACGGGCCTTCCCAAGGGCGTCATGCTCACCCACAGGAATCTGGTGTCGAACTACCACCAGTGCGTGGCGAACCACTACATCACGGACCGGGATTCGGGGCTCCTGTTCCTGCCGCTTTATCACATCTACGGCGCGCTGATCATGGGTGCGCTCATTCTCGCAGGCGCCACCCACGTGCTGATGAAGCGCTTCACCGTGCCCGACGCCCTGCGCCTCGTCGAAGAACACAAGCTCACGCTCTTCTACGGCGTGCCGCCCGCGCTCCTGGCCATCGCGCACCATGAAAACCTGGGCGACTATGATCTTTCCTCCCTGAGGTACATCATGAGCGGGGCCGCGCCCCTGCCGCCCGAGGTAAGGCGCGTCGTGCAAGAGAGAACGGGCGTGCTCACCTTCATGGGCTACGGCCTCACCGAAGCATCGCCGCTCACGCACATGAACCCGCCCGTGGAAGAGTTCATCCGGGAGGAATCCGTGGGACCTCCCATCTCCGATCAGCAGCAAAAAATCGTCGACGTGGAAACGGGAACGACGGAACTGCCCGTGGGCGAGGCGGGCGAATTGATCATCAAGGGACCCCACATCATGAAGGGCTACTGGAACGCGCCCGAGGCCACCGCCGAAGCGCTGCGAGACGGCTGGCTCCACACAGGCGACATCGGGCGGATGGACGAGCAGGGCTACGTCTATCTGATGGATAGAAAAAAGGAGATGATCAAGTACAAGGGCTTCGCCGTGGCGCCCGCCGAACTCGAAGCGTGCCTGCACTTACACCCCGACGTTGCGGACGCGGCCGTCGTCCCCCGCGAGGATCCCGAGGCGGGCGAGATACCCGTGGCCTTCGTGGTGCCCAAAGAAGGCGTCCAGATCGACGAAGAGGCCCTGATGGATTTCGTGAACGAAAAAGTGGCCGGCTACAAGCACATTCGCGCGGTGGCCTTCATCGACGCCATCCCGAAGTCGGGAAGCGGGAAGATACTGCGCCGTTTGCTGAAAGAAAAAGCGTAAAAATCGTTTTCATATTCGAACACTACTACGAGAATTCATGGACCTACGCATAAACCCGAAGAACGAGGCTCTGATCGAGCAGGCCGGAGAAATCGCCCGAGACGTACTGGCCCGCTACGCGGACGAATGCGATCAGGAACAACGCTTTCCGAGAGAGAGCTTCGACGCCCTGATCCGCGAGGGCTTCACGCGCCTCACGCTGCCCGAGTCCTACGGCGGAAGGGCGCTCTGGAGCGACCCGGTCTGCTACACCATGGTGTTTCACGAACTGAGCAAGGGCTGCACGAACACCGCCATGACGCTGCACATGCACAGCTCGATTCTATACTTCCTCCTCACGCTTTCGGATGAAGAGCAAAAGCACCGCTTCGCCGAGGCGGCCCAAAACGGCGCCATTTTCGGCAGTCATGCGGGCGAGGCGGCCTCCAGCCCCCAGTGGAACCGCACCATCACCACGCGCGCCCGAAAAGACGGTGAGGAATACGTCATCAACGGCCAGAAGTATTTCTGCTCCATGGCCGGTGAGGCGGACCATTACGTGCTCTGGTGTCTGCTCGAAGGTGTCGAAGAACTCCAGGCCGGCCTCCGATGGGCGGTGCTGGATAAGAACCTCGCCGGCATCACCATCCCGAGCCGCTGGGACGCCTTCGCCATGCGGGGCACGGCCAGCCATGCGCTCGCCTATGAGGACGTGCGGGTTCCGGCGCGCAACATCGTAGGCACGGGCGAGGGCATCCTCCAGCCCGATTTCGTCCCCAGGTTCGGCCTGGGCTACGCCGCCGTCTATCTGGGCGCGGGCGCAGCCTCCCTGGACTGGATTGTGGACTACGCGCTAAAGCGCAAACTCCTGCCCGACAACGTGCCCATTGCGAGCTACCCGGCGATTCAGCGCCAGATCGGGGAAATGAAAATCGCTTATGAGACCGCGCTCATCATGATCCAGAAAGCCGCCTGGGTGCTGGAGACGCAGGGCGCGGAGAAGGCCATCCCCTTCATCAACGAGGCGAAATACACCGCTTCGGAAGCGGCGGCTTCCATGACGGAAAAGGCGCTCAAGATCGCGGGCGGACCCGGCCTGCTGAACGACAAGCCGCTCCAGCGGTTTCACCGCGACGCCCGGGCCGCGCTGGTGATGCCGCCCAGCACGGAGAAGTGCCTGCAAATGGCGTCGAGCTTCGTTTTGAGTCAAAATGAGGCGAAATCCATCTTCTAACCAAGTCTGAAACTTCTCGCGAGGGAGAGCGCATGAAAAGCGGAAACGGCTCGGACCTGTTCCTGGAAACACTCATCGACGAGGGCGTCGATTGCATGTTCGGCAACCCGGGCACCACCGAGCTGCCTCTCATGGACGCGCTGGTGAACGAGAACAGGCTCGACTACATCCTCTGCCTCCAGGAGTCCGTCACCATCGGCGCGGCGGAGGGCTACGCATACGCCACGGGCGGCGTGGGCGTGGTGAACCTCCACGTCGCGCCCGGTCTCGGCAACGCCATGGGCATGCTCTACAACATCAAGCGGGCCGGCACGCCACTCATCGTCACGGCGGGCAACCAGGGCCAGCGCGGCCAACTCTCGGAACCCGTGCTCTGGGACGATCTGCCGCGCATGGCGGACCCGCTCACCAAATGGTCCTATGAGGTGCGCCGGGTGGAGGATCTGGAGCAAAGCGTCCGCCGGGCGGTCAAATACGCGCTCACGCCGCCCACGGGTCCGGTTTTCCTCTCGCTTCCCGGCGACGTCATGCTCGCCGAGACGGGAGGTCTCACGGGCCGTCCCACGCGGCTTTCGAGCGCGTTTCCCGCTCCGGCCGAATCTATCGAGCGCGCTGCGCAGATGCTCGCCGAAGCCGAGAACCCCTACATCGTCACCGGCTCGCGCGTCACCCGCTCGGGCGCGGTGGGCGAAGTCACCCGCCTGGCGGAGCGCATCGGAGCCAAAGTGTTTTCCGACAACCGCCCGAACTCCCTCTCGGTATCCCTCACCCATCCCCTGTACGCGGGAGAACTCCTGAACACGATCGAGCCGCTGCTGGATCAGATCGAAGACGCGGACGTCGTGTTCTTCATCGGCACGGAGACCTACACCTTCTCCTTCCCGCCGGAAGGTCCGCTGGCGCCGCCCCGGGCGGGGGAGATTCAAAGGGGAAAGGGCCCCAGGGGCGGGGGGATATTACACAGA
>VXPH01000149.1:0-38105 GCA_009839615.1 Nitrospinota bacterium | reverse complement strand
TGTTTACACCACACCGTCTGTTTCACTCCCAAGACGCGGACGTGGTTTTCATCATCGGCCCGCATACCTACACCTTCTCCTTCCCGCCGCCAGCCCCGCTGGCGCCGCGCGGCGCGCGAATCATTCATCTGGACCTGGACCCCTGGGAGATCGGCAAGAACTTCCCCGTCGACGTCGCCATGCTGGGAGACCCCAAGACAACGCTCGTCGAACTCACCGGGGCGGTGGAAAAGAAAATGGGCGAAGCGGGCCTTCAAAACGCAAGCGAACGCCGCGCGTGGATCGAGAAGGAACTGGCGGCCTCAAGAAGAGAGATCGCCCCCAAAGCGGGCGAGGACGACGGCCTCCTGACGAAAGAGTCCTTCCAGGCCGCATTCGGAGAGACCCTGCCTCAAGGGACGGCGCTGGTGGATGAGTCCCTCACCATGGGGCACGGCGGAGGCCTCAAGAGCGCGGTCGCAGGCAAGATAGATTCCATCTTCGGCATGAAGGGAGGCGGCATCGGCCTGGGCCTGCCCAGCGCGCTGGGCGTCAAGAAGGCCCTGCCCGATACGCCCGTGGTCTGCCTCTCGGGAGACGGCTCCGCCATGTACGCCATCCAGGCGCTATGGAGTGCCGCGAAATATGATCTGGACGCCGTGTTCGTGATTCTGAACAACAAGAGCTACCGGATCCTCAAAGAGCGGGTCTTAAGGCTCGACGGCAAAACGCAGGAGCACCGGCAATTCGTCGCCATGGATTTCAAGGAGCCCGAACTCGACTTCATCCAGATGGCCGGGTCCATGGGCGTGAGCGCCGTACAGGCGAAATCGCCAGCCGAACTCAGAGAGGCTATGCAGAAGGGATTGGCGGGCGGCAAGCCCTATCTCATCGACGCCCACATCGAATACGAACGCCTGGAGAACTGAAAAGGTTCAGACCACGCCCATCTTCGCGCCATAGGCTTCGAGGGCCTGCTCGAAACAGGCGAGCGGCGCGCGAACGACGCCCGCGCCCACCTGGCCGACGCCGGGTTCCTTGTGCGCGATGCCTGTGTTGATGACGGGCGTGACGCCCAGCTTCACCACCCTGGTAATGTCTATCCCTGAGGGAACCCCCTGAAAATCGAGAGCGGGAATCGTCCACTCAGGGTTTCGGCCCCGGGTGATCTCGTACATGGCGCGCGAATAATTCAGCGCATCCGCAGCGCTTCCCGCGCCCACGAACCCGACAACGGCGGGTGCCGCGGCCATGGCGAATCCTCCCAGCCCCATCGTCTCGATGATCGTGGAATCGCCCATGTCCGGATTGGCGTCCTCCTCGCCGAAGCCCGGGAAATACAGCCCCTCGGGCATCTCCACCGGCGCCGTGAACCACGCATCCCCCGTCGCGCTCACCCGGATGCCAAAGTCCGTTCCGTTGCGGCACATCGCCGTGACGATGCTCGAGGCCTCGATATTGCGCACCGGGTCCATCACCGCCTTGCCCACAGCCATCGCGACGTTCAGGAAGAACTGATCGTTTCCGCCGATGAACGACAGCACCTCTTCCAGCGCCTTGCTCTCCCGCACGACGCGCGCCAGCGCGGGCGCCGCCTCGCGCACGAAGAGGCTCGTGCAGGCCACGTTGCGCTGGTGCATCTCGTCTCCCATCGAAAGCCCCCGCGCGATGATGCTCTTGAGCGGCAGCCCCCCCGTGGCCAGGAGAGCGTCCGAGAGCGCGGGCGCCAGGCGCTCCGCCAGCCAGCGCAGCCTGTTCAGCACCTCCTCGTCGTTTCCGCCGAAGCGCATCACCTTCCCCAGGCCCTCGTTCAGGGTGCAATACGCCCGGTTCCCGAATTTTCTGTTCTCCACGACCATCACCGGCATCGAGCGCGTGGTGATTCCCGTCATGGGGCCGACGGCGTCGAAATGATGATTCGGGTGGAAAGCGACGCCGCCCGAGGCGGCGAGCGCCTCGCCCGAGGCCAAGTCATCCGCCCAGCCTTCCAGGACGGCCGCTCCCGCAACCGCCCCGCGCAGGGGACCGCACATCCGCTCCCACTCGATCGGGGGTCCGGCATGAAGGAGAACGCCCTCCTCCAGGCCCGGTATCACCTCACCCGCCGGGCGCACGTCCACCAGGACGGGTTCGGCCTCGGTGATGCGGGTGAGCGCCTCTGTGTTCGCGTCGGTGATCACGCCCATCTATTCCGCCTCCCGCCAGGACGTCTCCGAGACGTTCTCCACGATAATGCGCCCGCCTTTCACCACGAATCGCTTCTCGGGCTGATCGATGAGAATGTCGTCGAAATTCAGCGAATCGAGAACCACGAAATCAGCCGCGCAGCCGGGCCGCAAACCATAGCCCTCCCCCACCCCCAATGCCTTCGCCCCGTTCGTCGTGAAAAGTTCGGGAACCAGACTTCTATCCGATGCGCCGCTCATGTGGAGCGCATGGGCGAGGAGAAGGCCGAGTTCGAGCAAATCGCCGCGTCCCGAGGGCGTGAAGGCGTTGCGGATGTTGTTCGATGAGATGGCGACGTTGACCCCTGCGCTCAGGAGGTCCTTGACGGGGGCGAGACTCCTGAAGCGAGGCGGCGCGTCCCCTCTCCCGCCCAGGAACAGATCCGTCGCCGGCAAGGGCAGGACGGAGATGCCCGCCTCGAGAATCTTCTCGATAACAAGCGCGGCATCATCCGGCGGCATCGCGCCCAGGGAGGTTAAATGACCGACGGCCACCCGGCCCCCCAAACCGGCGGCCATCGTGCGTGCGGCCACCGATTCGATATTCCTCACCCGGGGGTCATCCGCGAAATCGAGATGAAAATCCAGGCCGCAGCCGAACGCCTCGGCCATCCCGAAAACGATGTCCAGATGGCGTTCGGCGTCCAGGTCGTTATACGGGATTCCGCCCACGAGGTCCCCGCCCATCCGCATGGCCTCGCGCATCAAATCCTCCGTTCCCGGCTGCTGCTCGATGCCTTCCTGGGGGAAAATGACGAGTTGAAAATCCGCGAGGCCTGCGTATTTCTCCTTGAGCGCCAGGGCGACTTCCACTCCCAGAAGTCCGACGATGGGGTCGACCTCCACCTGGGCGCGAAACCAGGTGGCGCCGTGCCGGATGCACATGCGCAGCGCGCGCTCGGCGCGCTCCATGACGTCTTGTTTCGTGACGGTTTTCTTGAGGGCCAGCGTGATGGAGATGGCGTCTTCGAGCGTGCCGGAAAGGTTGGGCTCGCGCTCTTCCAGAAACGCCTTGTCCAGGTGAATATGGCTCTCCACGAACGCGGGCAACACGGCGCGGCCGCCCAAATCGACCTCCTCGCAGCCGGCCCCGTTCTCGATCCCCGGCGATATTCCCGAAAACCGGCCCCCGGCGACGTGCAAGTCCACCAATGGGCCGTCCGAATTGATTCTGGCGTTCCTGAAAATTCTTTCGTCCGTCATCTCTGCGCTCATGATCATTTAACCGGAACGAAACATTACCCTGACAGAAACGAAACGCGTATCGCCCACAATCTGAAAATGGATAAGTTTGACACTGCAAACTCTATCGTTCCGCGCCGGTTTTCGCCAGCGATAAAGGAGGGAGCGAGGAAAACCCCGCTTTCCGTCAGCTTGACCACACCCTGGATCGTGGACATAATGAGGCACTCGGAACCATACATCATCTCGGTTCTCATGGGATTTGACGGCCCGGGGACGGGCATCGGGGGACTTGCTTTCAGGCGCACCGTCTCCGGACCAGAGAGAGACTCGCATGACCACTCTGAGTTTCACGAACATCCTCGTTCTCAGCTATAACTCGCTCTCCTACGCCGCGATTCTGTTTCTCCTGGCGAGCGGGCTCTCGCTCATCTTCGGCGTAATGCGCATCGTGAACCTCGCGCACGCCGCCTTTTTTCTCTTCGCCGGCTACCTCGCCCTGGAATTCTACAACATCATTTTCGGCTCCCTGAGCCTGATGCCCCGGATCGTCCAGCTCGTCTCGTGGACAGCGCTCTATTTCGCATGGCGGGGGCTCACGTTATACGTCGCTCCCAGGCACGCGGCGCTCGCGCTCCTGCTCGCCTACATCGTTATGGAAATCTTGTGCAGCCTGATATGGGGCTTCAGATTCTTCGAACTCTTCTTCCCGCACGTGCCCGTAAAACCCGTCGACCGGATCAATTTCCTGGGCATGATGGCCGCCATCGTCGTCGCCCTCGCCATCGCGGCGCTGTGCGGGATGTTGATCGAGCGCTTCTTCCTGCGCCGCCTCGGGCAGGACACGCTCTCCCAGGTGCTTGTGACCATCGGTTTCGCGTTTATCCTGCAAGACGGCTCGCTCTATACCTGGGGCGGGGACAACTTCATGCTCAAACAGCCCTGGCCCCTGAACTTCAGCGCCGTCGTCTGGGGCCTCTCGCTGCCCCAGTACCGCGCCTTCATGATCGTCATCGCCGTCGTGGTGGCCGCCGCCCTGTTCCTGGGAATAGAGCGCACCCGCCTCGGCGCCATCATGCGCGCGGCGGTGGACGACCCCGAGATGGCGCGCGGCATCGGCATCAACACCAACGTCGTGCAAATGGCGATATTCGCCATCGGGGCGCTGCTGGCCGCCACGGGCGGCGTGGTGGGCGGCGCGTTCTTCGGCGTCTACCCCGGGCTCGACTTCGAGATACTCCCCTACGCGTTCGCCGTGGTGATCATCGGGGGCCTCGGCAGCCTGGGCGGCGCCGTACTCGGCAGCATCGTGGTCGGCTTCATCGAGAACTTCGGGACCGCGCTGTTTCCCGAACTCTCCTACTTTGCGCTGTTCGCGCCCATGGCCATCATTCTGGCGATCAAGCCGACCGGCCTGTTCGGAAAGGGTTAAGCATTGATTGAAAACCTGGCGGAGAAAAGAAGGATATTCATCGTGCTGGGCGTCTTCGTCGCTCTCGCCGCCGTCACGCCGTTTTTGGACCTTTTCATGCAGAGCCTGGTGACGGAAATACTCGTGTTCGGCATCCTGGCCATGAGTCTGGACCTTCTGCTGGGGTTCACCGGACTGGCTTCACTGGGACACGCCGCCTATTTCGGCGTCGCCTCCTACACCACGGCCATCATCATGACGAAAGAAGACTGGACGTGGACCTTCGCCGCCTTCCAGTGGGCGGACTCGCTGGGACTGGGTCTTTTCTACATCTTCATCTTCGCGCTGGTCGTCGCCACGGCCTTCGCCGCGTTCTTCGGTTTTCTGGCCATACGCGCGGTGGGCGTGTATTTCCTGATGATCACCCTCTCCCTCGCCATGGTCATCTGGGGTCTGGCGTACCGCTGGAGCGCCGTGACGGAAGGGGACAACGGCATCAACGTGCTGGGGAGGCCGTCCCTGTTCGGCATATCGCTGGAATCGGAAATGCCTTTCTTCTATTTCACGCTCGCTGTGTTCCTGATCTGTCTGGGTCTGATGTACCTGTTCGTGAGAAGCCCTTTCGGAAAAACGCTGGTCGGCATCCGGGAGCGCGAGGAGCGTATGCAAATGCTCGGCTACAACATCTGGCTCCACAAATACCTCGCTTTCATCATCGCGGGCGTTTTCAGCGGCGTTTCAGGCGTGATGTGGACGCTGTTCAACCTCTTCGTGAGCCCGCCGGACATCGAACTCATCACTTCGGCCGAGGCGCTTTTCATGGTCGCCCTTGGCGGACCCGCCACGCTGATCGGCCCGGTGATCGGCTCGGCCATCATCAGGTCTCTGCAGCAGTTCATCAGCATCTACGTGGAGCGCTGGCCGCTGATTCTGGGCGCCATCTACATCATCACCATCATGCTGGGACGCCTCTACGGCGTCGAGGGAATTCTCGGATTGTTCGGCAAGTTTCGAAAACCCGCCGCCACGTCTGAAACCCCGGAGGGTTGAGGACGGCGCGGCACCCCGTCTCTTCGTCGAGACGAAACGAGGGAGGAAAAAAAATGAAACGGAAATTCATCACCATCATCGCAGTGCTCGGCCTCGTCTTCTCCGCCGGTTTCGGCAGCGCGCAGGCGGCCGAGGTGCGCATCGGGTTCATCGCGCCGATGACGGGCATCTTCGCCCAGATCGGCAAGGACATGAGCAACGGCTTCAAGATGTACATGGCGCACACGAAGAGCAAGATGGGCCCCCTGGACGTCAAGTTCATCCTCGAGGACTCGACCGGCAAGCCGGCCGTGAACGTGCGCAAGGCGCTCAAGCTCATCAAGCGCGACAAGGTGCACATGTTCATCGGCGGCCTGCTCGCCAGCACCGGATATGCGCTCGCGCCGGTGGCCAACCGCTTCAAGACGCCCTACATCTCGCCCGTGCCGGCGGCGGACGACCTCACGCAGCGCAAGCTCTTCAAGTACTTCCTGCGCAGCGGCTTCACGAGCAGCCAGAACAGCCATCCGCTCGGCGAGTGGGCCTACGACCAGGGCTACCGCAACGTGGTCACCATCGGCGCGGACTACGCGTTCGGCTACGAGACCGTGGGCGGCTTCCACAAGGCCTTCGAGGCGCGCGGCGGCAAGATCGTGAAGAAGATCTGGGCGAAGCTCGGCACGAAGGACTTCGGTCCCTATCTGCCGCAGATACCCAAGGACGCAGACGCCATCTTCACCCTGATGGTCGGCCCCATGTCCCTGGCCTTCCCGAAGCAGTTCCGCGCCGCGGGCTTCAAGATGCCGATGCTCGGCGGCGTGACGAGCGCGGATGAGTTCATCCTGCCCAGCATGGGCGATGAGACGCTCGGCTACGTGACGGCTGCGCAGTACAGCGCCGCTCTCACGACGGACAAGAACAAGGCGTTCGTCAAGGAATACCAGCAGCGCTACGGGAAGATGGCCTCCTACTACTCGGAGACCTGCTACACCACGGGCCAGTGGGTGGACCTCGCGCTCAAGAAGATCGGCTACAAGCCGGACAACAAAGATGCGTTCCTCAAGGCGTTCAAGGAGATCCGCATCGACGCCATCAGAGGGCCGGTGTATCTGGACGCATACGGAAATCCCGTGCAGAACAGCTACATCCGCCGGGTGACCCGCGTGAAGGGCGATCGACTGGGTCTGGGCGTGAAGCCGAACTCACTCTGGAACATGGTGATCAAGACCTACCCCGCCGTGGGGCAGTTCTGGAAGTGGTCGGATAAGGATTTCCTGAAAGACCCCGTGTACAGCAAGAAGTTCCCGCCGTGCCCGCATTGTAAGTAGGGGCGAATTCTTCCGCCGTCCGGGCCCCGGTCCGGGCGGCGGATTCGCGCCGGTGGTCTTTTCCGAGGAGCAATCGAGTTTTGTCGAACGAACAACCAGGGCTGGAACTGGATAGCGTCACGAAGCACTTCGGTGGCCTTCACGCCGTCGAGGACGTGAACCTGCGCCTGAACCTCGGCGAGCGGCGGGGAATCCTGGGGCCGAACGGAGCCGGGAAAACCACGCTGTTTCACCTGATAACGGGCGTGCTTCCGCTCACCTCGGGCCGCATCCGCCTTTTCGGGCAGGACGTCTCGGGATGGCCCACCCACAAGCGCGTGGCTCTGGGGATGGCGCGCACCTTCCAGATCACCAGCCTGTTTCCCAAGCTCACCGTGCTCGAGAATGTCCTCCTCGCCGTGCAGGGCCTGCGGAAGATGAAGATGGTGATGCTCAAACCCCTCCACAAGTACAAGGACGTCTACGAAAAAGCCGAAAAGCTGCTGAGCGACGTGAACTTCTGGCACTTGCGGGATCAGGAGGTGCGCAACCTCTCCCACGGGGAGCAGCGCCAGCTCGAGATCGTCCTCGCCCTGGCGAGCGACCCGAAGGTATTGCTTTTGGACGAACCCTCCGCGGGGCTGGCCACGGGCGAATCCCACGAAATGGCCGATTTCCTGAAATCGCTCGACCCCGAAATCGCCATTCTCCTCATCGAGCACGACCTCGACGTCATATTCGAGGTCGTCTCCCACATCAGCGTTCTGCACTACGGCGAGGTGCTCGCCGAGGGACCCAGCGACGACATCCGCAACGACCCCAGGGTGCAGGAAATCTACCTCGGAAAGGCGGAGTGACGTGTCGACCCTCTTGAGCGTGGAGGACATCCACACCTACTACGGCGACTCCTACGTCCTCCAGGGCCTGAGCATCCACGTCGACGAGGGGGAGACGCTGGGCATTCTCGGTCGAAACGGCATGGGCAAAACCACGCTGATCAACTCGATCATGGGTTTCGTGCCGCCGAGGCGGGGCGCCATCCATTTCCGGGGAGAGGACATCACGGCCGCGAACAGCTTCGACATCTCCAAGATGGGAATCGGCCTGTGCCCGCAGGGCCGGCGCGTGTTCCCGACCCTCTCGGTGCGTGAGAACCTCCTGGTGGCCCAGCAGGAGCACGACGCGGGCTATCGCTGGGATTTCAAGGAAGTCTACGAACTCTTCCCCCGTCTCGGCGAGCGCGCAGGCCAGCGGGCGGGTTCGCTCTCGGGCGGCGAGCAGCAGATGCTGGCCGTGGGCCGCGCCCTGATGACCAACCCGAGCTGCCTCATCATGGACGAACCCTCAGAAGGTCTCGCGCCCATGATCATCCAGGACATCGGAAACGCCATCCAGTCGCTCAAGGCCGAAGGGCTCGCCGTCGTGCTCGTGGAGCAGAACGCCGCCTTCGCCGTCAAGACGGTGGACAGGGTCTGCGTCATCACGAACGGGAAGGTCGTTCATGAGTCCTCGCCGCAGGAGTTGTGGGCGGACGAGGAAATCAGAAGAAACCACCTGGGAATCGGCTGAAAAAACCCTCGCGCAACCCAATGCTTTCATAGTATGTTTGGAGCGTTGCGCCGGATGGAAACCGGCGAATCAAGAGGTGGCTCCATGAGGGGGTTCTCCGGGTTTCATACAAGGAAATGATGTCGAACCCTGGCGCGCCGCTCCCCGTCAACCCTAGAAACCGGGCCCTGGTGAGGGCGCCGTTAGCCTGAATTGACGAACCCGCCGCCACGCCCGACAGCAACTCCAAGGCGATGATTTCCGTACTTTTGGACCGCTATACAGAGGTGATTCTCCGCCATCGGTGGCCGGTGCTCGCGGTCGCCGCGCTGATCGTGCTGCTCACGGGCGTCGGCGCGCTCTCCATCAGCGTCACGAACAGCTACCGCATCATGTTCAGCGACGACAACCCGGAACTCGCGGCTTTCAAGGCGCTCGAGAACACATTTTCCACGTCCGACAACGCGTTCATCGCCATCGCGCCCAAAGGCGGTTCGGTGTTCACCAAAGAAGCGCTCGGCGCCGTCGAGGAACTGACGGAAGCAGCCTGGCGAACGCCTCATTCCAGGCGGGTCGACTCCCTCACGAACTACAACCACAGCCGGGCGGAGGGGGACGATTTGATCGTCGAGCCGCTGGTGGACGACGCGAGCACGCTGGGCAAAGGCGACCTCGCGCGAATCCGGAAAATCGCGCTCGAATCCGCCGATCTGTCCGGACGCCTCGTCTCCCGCGACGGACGCATAGGCGGGCTGGCGATCACTTTCGTCCTGCCCGACAAGATGGATGCAGCGGTGCGCAGGATTAACGACTATCTGAACGCCACTCTCGAGAAGGCCCGCGCAAAACACCCGGACATCGACTACTACATGAGCGGCGACGTGATCATCAACCGCGCCTTCACCGAGGCGACGCTCGATGATTTCTTCACCCTTGGGCCGATCGTGTTTCTGTTGATCGTCGCCACCACCATCACTCTCCTGCGCTCGTTTTTCGGCACGGCCTCCATCGTCATCTTCATCGGGTTCGTCGTCACGACCACTATGGGAATCGCGGGCTGGTTCGGGGCGGTGTTCAACCCCGCCAACGCCAGCGCACCGACCATCGTCATGGCGACATGCGTCGCCCACTCGGTGCACATCATCACGACTACCCTGCTGGGCATGGGCCATGGCCTGGAGAAGGATGCGGCGATTGCCGAATCGCTTCGCAGCAACGGCTGGCCGGTGTTCCTGACCTCGCTCACGACGGCGATCGGATTCCTGAGCTTGAACTACTCGGATTCGCCTCCTTTCCGGGTACTGGGCAATCTCGTGGCTTTCGGCGTTCTGTGCGCCTTCATCTACTCGATGACCCTGCTGCCGGCGCTGCTCTCGCTGCTGCCCTTGCGCGCGCGCCGGATCCCCTCCGGCAAATCCCCGTTCTTCGAGCGCATGGGCGCATTCGTGGTCAGACGCCGCGCCTATCTGCTCCCGTCCATCGCCATTCTGGCGGCCCTCCTCATCAGCGGCATTCCCCGCAACGAGTTGACCGAGAGGTGGGCGCACAACTTCGACGAGCGCTATCAATACCGCCGCGACACGGATTTCATCTCCCGGAACATGACCGGTATGATTTTCCTGGAATACACGCTCGAGGCGGCACGCGAAGGCGGCATCACCGAGCCCGAATACCTCCAAAAAGTCGAGGCCTTCGCCGAATGGTGCCGGAAACAAACCGAAGTGACCCACGTTCAGGCCTTTTCGGACATCATGAAGCGCCTGAACAAGAACATGCACGGCGACGACGACGCCTACCACCGCCTCCCCGACGATCCGAAACTCGCCGCGCAATATCTGTTGCTCTATGAGTTCTCGCTTCCCTTCGGGATGGACCTCAACAACCGCATCGATATCGCGAAATCAAAGACGCGCATGACCGTCGTGCTGAGCAGCCTCTCCTCGCGGGAACAGCGCGATTTCGATGCGCGCGCCCAGGCCTGGCTCCGCGTCAACATACCCGAGTTCGCGGCCGAAGCGTCGGGCATCGCCATGATCTTCGCGCATCTATCGCTCAGAAATATCCACGGCATGCTGCGCGGCACGATTCTCGCCATGCTGCTCATCTCATTCCTGCTGATCCTGGTTTTCAAGAGTGTGCGGCTGGGCCTCATCAGCCTCGCGCCCAACTTCATCCCCGCCGCCATGACCTTTGGCCTGTGGGGCTATCTGGTCGGCCAAGTGGGACTCGCGGGCTCGGTGATGACCGCCATCGCCTTCGGGATCATCGTGGACGACACGATTCACTTCATGAGCCGCTATCAAAAAGCCCGGCGCATGGGCTTCCCGGCGCCCGCAGCCGTGCGCGCCGCCTTTCGAATCGTGGGCCACGCGCTGTGGACCACGACCGCGGTCCTGACGCTCGGTTTTCTGGTGTTCGCCACATCGGGGTTCGAGGCCAGCAGGGCGCTCGGCGTGATGGTGGCGATCACGCTCGTCTTCGCGCTCCTGACCGATTTCCTGCTTCTGCCGACCCTGCTGATGGCTCTCGACCGGGAGGAATGATGGGGCGTGCTTATCTCGCCCGAGGGCAAAGGGCGCAAGGGCGCGAGCGAATCTTCATCCGGGATTGTGGAAAAACAAGGAAGCCAGAAGAAACCATCCGGGAATCGGCTGAAATATCTCTTGCGCGGTGAATGGATTTGACAGTATATTCAACAAATTGTGCAAAACTATAAAAGAAACCGAAACAAATAGTTGCGGGTGAGCATTCAAGAGGATGCCTTAACGGCTCATCGAACATTCGCTCATCGCCGTGTCGGCGGGACTCAATTAGTAGACGGATATGGTTTCTTTAGGTTAGGTTGATTTTTGTCTCACCGGAGATTCATGGAAGCGCTGAACGGGTTTACGAGGGGGCCTTGAGGCGATGCAGATACCATCCGCATACGTTGAAGGTTACGAGCAAAAGGCCCGTCTTCATGACCAGGAACTGGCGGACCTCTACATCCGGCACACCACCATCGGCGATCCCCTCCTGGACCCGGTGATGGATGAGATATCCTCCATCCCCGCCTATGATCTGCACGCGTTCGTCGAGGCCGGCATCGAAGGGCATGACCGTGTTCTGCAGGAAGCTCCGCAACCCCTGCGCGATTTCTTCTGGAATTTCGAAGAACCCGCCTGGCTGGATCATAAAGCCTTCGAGCCGGGGGTCCGCTGTTTCAACGTCAACGTCGACCTCATGCTCGTCGCTTTCGTGACGGGGGTGCTGGTGGAGGGTTTCTCGACGCTGATCGCCAAGTCCTTCAACGCGACCGGGCGAACGGCGGCGACCCCGAGGCGGCTCATGCAGAACAACCGCCAGCTGATGGAGATATTCTACCCCGGCGGCCTGCAAAGGGATGGCGACGGCTGGAAGCTCTCCATGCGCGTCCGATTCGTGCACGCGCGGATTAGAAGCCTGCTGGCGAAATCAGGCGACTGGGACTTTGAGGCATGTGGCACGCCGCTGAGCGCGGCGAACCTGGGCCTGGCCATCGCCATCTTCTCGATGCAACTGCTCAGATACTCGAGACACGTGGGAACGAGCTTCACCATCGAAGAACAGGAGAGCGTTCTCGCCGTATGGCGCTATGCCGGCTTTCTCATGGGAATACCCGAAACCATCCTCTACACCGACGGCGCGGACGCGGAGATGAAGCACAATATCGCCTATATGTGCGAACCGCCTCCCGGCGAAGATTCGGTAATCATGGCGAACACGCTGATCCAGGCCATTGCGCCGGTTGCGGGGGTTACGGACCCGAAGGAACAGGAAGATTTGACGGATCTGGCCTACCGCCTTTCCACGGCGCTGATAGGGAAGAAACTCGCGGGTCAGTTCGGGTACCCGAAGCTCTCCCGCCTCTCCACGACGCTGACGCTCTACAGCTTCCGGGTGAAACAACGCTTCCAGCGATTCTTGCACAGCAAACAAATCGTCAAGTCCCAGAATTTCTCGCAGCTTCTCCAGATTTCGGTGTACGACGAGGGTGGAATCAGCTACCGGATGCCCGATCGCGTCAAAGCGTCGGAATCGAGCAAGTGGTAAGCTGCCCTGTGATATGGCGCACGCCGAACAGACAGTCCGCGCCCGGCCCGTGACGAGGAGGCGATAACTCTCGTGCAACTGGAACGCTATATCGACGCCGTTCTGTGCCGGCGGTGGCTGGTCGTCGCGCTGGCCGTCGTGATCCTCCTCATCACGGGAGCGGGCGGGCAATTCATCAAGACCACGAACGACTACCGCATCATGTTCGGCGAAGACAACCCCCAGCTCGCCGCCTTCCGGGCGCTGGAGAAAACCTTCTCCACATCCGACACCGCGCTCATCGCCGTCGCGCCCAAGGGCGGTTCGGTGTTCACCAAAGAAGCGCTCGGCGCGCTCGAGGAGTTGACGGAAGCCGGGTGGAAGACGCCGCATTCGAGCCGTGTCGACTCCCTCACGAACTACAACCACAGCCAGGCGGAGGGGGACGATTTGATCGTCGAGCCGCTCGTCGACGACGCGAGCGCGCTCAGTGACGCCGACCTCGCGCGAATCCGGAAAACCGCGCTTAGCGCTAGTGAAATCGCCGGACGCCTCGTCTCCCATGACGGGCGCGTGGGCGGGCTGGCGATCACTTTCATCCTGCCCGACGACCTCGACAAAGCGGTAATCGAGATAAGCGATTATCTGAACGACCTTCTCAAGAAGGCCCGCGCGAAATACCCGGACATCTCCTTTTACCTGACCGGCGACGTCATCATGCACCGCGCCTTCGCCGACGTCACGAAAGAAGAGCTGGAAACGCTCATGCCGCTCGTGTTTCTCATGATCATCATCACCACCGCGCTTCTTCTGCGCTCGGTGCTGGGCACGCTGGCCATCGTCGTCTCCATCGTGTTCATCCTGATGAACACCCTGGGTGTCGCGGGCTGGCTCGGGGCGGTGTTCAGCCCCACCAATTCCGGCGTGCCGATCATCATCATGGCGATCTCGGTGGCGAACTCGGTTCACATCGTCACGGCCACCCTGCTGGGCATGGGGCGCGGGCTCGACAAGAACGCGTCGATCGCCGAATCGCTTCGTAGCAACGCCTGGCCGGTGTTTCTGACCTCGCTCACGACCGCCATCGGGTTCCTGAGCCTGAACACGTCTGATTCGCCGCCCTTCCACGTCCTGGGCAATCTCGTGGCGCTCGGGGTGCTGTTCTCCTTCGTCTACGCCCTGACGCTGCTGCCGGCGCTGCTTTCGATCCTCCCGCTGCGCGCGCGCCGGATATCACCTGAGAAATCCTCCATTTTCGATCGCTTCGGCGCCTTCGTCGTCGAGCGCCGCGTATATCTGCTCATGTTCGTCGCCATCATGGCGCTCGTTCTCCTCAGCGGCATTCCCCGCAACGATCTGACCGAGCGGTGGGCGCACTACTTCGACGAGCGCTACCAGTTCCGGCGTGATACGGATTTCGTTTTCGAGAACCTGACTGGCCTGGATTCGCTGGAATACTCGCTCAAGTCGGGGCGCGAGGGTGGCATCACCGACCCTGAATACCTGAAGAAAGTCGAGGCCTTCGCCGAATGGTGCCGGAAGCAGCCGAAAGTGAGCCACGTGCGGGCGTTTTCGGACATCATGAAGCGCCTGAACAAGAACATGCACGGCGACGACCCGGCCTTCTACAAAATCCCCGACGACCCCAGGCTCGCCGCGCAATACCTGCTGCTCTACGAGTTCTCGCTCCCCTTCGGCATGGACCTCAACAACCGCATCGACGTCGGCAAATCCACGACGCGCATGACCGTCGTGATCCGCAGCCTCTCCTCCAAGGACCAGCGCGATTTCGACGAACACGCCCAGGCCTGGCTCCGCGCCAACATCCCCGAGTTCGCGGCCGAGGCGTCGGGCATCACCATGGTCTTCGCGCACCTCACGCTCCGGAACATCCACAGCATGCTGCGCGGCACGATCATCGCCATGGCCCTCATCTCGCTCATCCTGATCCTGGTCTTCAAGAACGTGCGCATCGGCCTCATCAGCCTCTTGCCGAACTTCATTCCCGCCGCCATGACCTTCGGCCTGTGGGGCCACCTGGTCGGCCGCGTGGGCCTCGCGGGATCGGTGATGACCGCCATCGCGTTCGGGATCATCGTGGACGACACGATTCACTTCCTGAGCAAGTATCTGAGATTTCGCCGCGAGGGCCTCTCCGCGACCGAGGCCGTTCGCTCCGTATTCCGCACCGTGGGCCATGCGCTCTGGACGACGACCGCGGTCTTATCACTCGGTTTTCTGGTGTTCGCCTCATCGGGGTTCGAGGTCAGTTGGGCGCTCGGCCTGATGGTGGCGATCACGCTCGTCTTCGCGCTTCTCGCCGATTTCCTGCTGCTTCCGCCCCTGCTGATGCTCCTCGACCGCAAGGATTGACAGGGGGCGCGATGGTTTTGTAGGGACAGGCCTCCGTGCCTGTCCCGCCCTTCGTGGTTGTCCTTCGTCAGGACAGGCACGGAGGCCTGTGGGACAACCCCGAGGAGGGGTTGTCACTACGGTTGAACAATTCGATGATCGGGATTCCCTCAACCTTGAGGGTTCTTGCCGTCCGACGAGAAAGCAATTCACTCCCCCCTTGAGGGGGAGTCGGCAAGACAAGGGCGAAGCCCGAAGTCGCGCCGGTGGGGGGTAGAATTCAGAATGGCGATAAAACACGTTTTACCCCCCCACCGAATCAGCCTTCGCACAAACCGCTCGGCTTCATCGACTCCCCCTCAAGGGGGGAGTGATTTTTCTCTCTCATCAGTTGGCTCCATACGCCGAATCACGAAATCAGGGGCTTTTTCAACAGCCCCTTGGGGGTTGGGCCATCCCGGGGAGAATGCCCGATAGCAAAGCAAGGACGAAGTCCGTAGGGACAGGTCGCGACCTGTCCCTACTTCCAGAGCGGCAATTCCTCTCTATCGGTCGGAAATGATCCTCAAGGGGGAAGCGAGAAAAAACCAGGCTTGAGGGAATGGTTTGGGAACGGGAACTCACGCCCTCGCCTTCAGGAGCGCCATCGCGACCCTGTCCGGCGTCAGGGGCAGGTCGTGGAACCGCACGCCCGTGGCGTCGTAAACCGCGTTGGCGATGGCCGCCGCCGTGGGCACGGTCACCTGCTCCCCGACGCCCTTCGCCCCGTAGGGGCCGTTCGAGTAGGAATCCTCCACGATGAGGGACGCCACCCGGTCCGGCACGTCCTCCACCGTGGGCGCGAGGTAGCCGTGCATGTCGGGGTTCAGCATCCGGCCCTCGTGCTGAACGACTTCCTCCATCATGCAGAAGCCGATGCCCATGTAGACGCCGCCCTCGATCTGCTGCTCCACGCCCATCGGGCTGATGGCACGGCCCACGTCGTGCGCGGCCCAGACGCCGGTGACCTCCACCTCGCCCGTCTCCGCGTCCACGAGCACCTCGGCCACCTGGCTGCCGAACCCGTATATCTCATACGGCTCGCCCTGGCCGGTCTCCTTGTCGGTCCGGGCGGGCGGGGGAATACTGTCCGCGGCACCGATCTGCTTGAGCTCATCGGCGACATAAGCCTTCGCTATTTCAGAAAGTGTGATGTGCGTCTCCGCATGTGAGCGCGAGCGAACCACGCCGCCGCGAAGCTCCAGGTCCTCGGGGTCCGCCTCCAGCAGAATCCCGCCCAGGCGCAGCAGCTCCTCGCGCGCCTTGACGGCGGCGTTGTAGACCGCTTTTCCGCCCTGCATCGTGATGCGCGAACTCGAACTCGTGCCGCCGAAGGGGTCGATGGCGGTGTCCACGCTCTCCATCAGGAACTCGGAATAGGGGATGTCCAGCGTCTCGGCGGCGATCTGGCAGAGCACCGTCTTGCTGCCCTGGCCGAAGTCCACGACGCCGGCGGCCACCTGCACCTTGCCCTCCGCCGTGAGGAAGACGTGCGCCTCCGCCGGGGAATAGGCGTTGCCCGTTCCGTAGAGACAGCTCGCCACGCCGCGCCCGCGCAAGCGGCCGTCCGAGGCTCTTCCGTTCCCCCCGCTTCCCCAGGATGAGGCCCGCTCCACTTCCTTCAGCGTATCGAGGAAGCCGACGCTCTCGGGTAAGTGCTGGTTCCAGGCCGTGCGTGTTCCGACGCGCAGCCCGTTCACGCGCCTGATCTCGATGGGGTCCATCTTCAGCGCCTTGGCGAGCGCGTCCATCTGCTGCTCGCCCGCGAAGTGCACCTGGGGACAGCCCGGCCCGCGCATCTGGCCCCCGTAGGGGTGGTTCGTGTGCACACAGTGGACGTCCACCTTCACGTGGGGCGCTTGGTAGGGGCCCGCGGCGTGGTAGGTCGCGCGCTTGAACGCGGGCGGGTTGTCCCCCCCGTTCGCCACGTACGCCCCCTTGTCGAGCCAGACTTCCACCTGAACGGCGGTGAGGCGTCCGTCCTTCGTCGCTCCCGTTTTGGAGCGGATGAACGTGGCGTGGCGCTTGGTGGAGGCGATCATGCTCTCCTCGCGCGAATATACGAGCTTCACGGGCCTGCCGGCGGCGCGGGCGAGGACGGCTACGCGCAGGCACACGTCGAGGCTCGCCTCGCTCTTGCCGCCGAACGCCCCGCCGGTGGTCGTCTGAACGAAACGGACCGAACTCTCGCCCTTTAAGCCCAGAATGCGGGCGACGTTCTGCCGCACCAGGAACGGCTGCTGGGTCGAACCCCAGATCTGAATCCCGCCGCCGGGGTTCGGACTCGCGCAAGCCGCCTCCACTTCGAGATAGAGGTGATCGACGGAGGGCGTCGAGTATTCGTTTTCAATAATAACGTCCGCCTTCCCGAAGCCCCCCTCGACCTCCCCTTTCCGTATCTTCGCCTGGTTGAGCACGTTCCCGCCCGGAAAGATGATCTCGGCGCCCTCTTCCATCGCCTCGCGCGGACAGGAGACGACGGGCAGGGGACGGTATTCGACTTGTATCAGACGCGTCGCCGCCTCGGCCGCTTCCAGCGTTTCCGCTGCGACGAGGGCGACCACCTCGCCCGTGTAGCGCACCCGCTCACAGGCGATGACGGGCATGGCCCTTTTATGGGCGGTGATGCAGGGGTGGTGCGGCAGGTCGTCTCCCGTGAGCACACTGACGACGCCGGGGACGCGCAGCGCCTCGCTCGCGTCGAGCGATACGATTTCGGCGTGCGCGTGTTCGCTGCGGAGCGCCTTGCCCACCAGCATTCCCGGAAGCTGGAGATCGTCGAGATAATCCGCGGCGCCCGCCGCCTTTTCGGGGTCGTCCAGAAAGGGAAGGGACTCGCCGATCACGGCGCCGCCCATGTCTTTGGCTTCCGCCATGGCACACTCCCAATGAGAAGAGAACCGTGTAAATGATGAGTCGATGAATGCGCCGTCAATCTACATGCTCGTGCGTCGTTTGTCCATGAAATGGGGGGTCAAACGCGACCGATGAGGAGGGAGCGTTTGCGCGTCTGTGCGTTACTTATCCGGATGCAATCGCTTCTCACGAACAGGCTCGAATACGAGTTCCGGCACGATCACTTCCCAAGCGTCGCACTTGATGGAGTCGTGATACTCGGGATTGGAAGCCTTGCGGCTCCACCCGGTGACGGCCCACACCGAGGCGGAGCGGCATCGGGTCCCCGGCGGAGGCTCGAAACTCCCGGCGAGGCGTCCCACTACCCCGTCGCTCCCGTCCAGCAATTCCCAGCGGCCCTGAGTCGTGATGCGCGTCCCGAGCGGATCGCCCGGCGACAGCCCGGCGATGGCGCGGTGCAACGGATCACGGGCGCTCCGGCGTCCGGCGAAACCCAGGTCCACGTCCCGGAGAGCGGGCCGAACGTAATGATACCCGAGCGACGCTGGGCCAAGCGGGAGATCGACCGGATCGCGGCGTATCACGGAGGGATGGCCTGCCAATTCGGCCGCGAACCCGTGGGGCTCATCGAAGCATGCGAGCGTCAGGGTCTGCCGGGCGCGCGTCATGGCCACGTAGTAGAGGCGGCGCGGCGCGGCCGGGTCTTCGCCGCGTCCGATACGGTCCCACCCGCCGTCCAGCACGGCCACGTGGTCGAATTCCAGACCCTTCGCGCCGTGGGCGGTCGACAACAGGAGGCCACGCTGGCGACGGCGCACCTCCCGTCCCCACTCCGCCAGCCATTCGATGAAGTGCGCCACCGGCGTCTCCGATCCGCCGGTTTCCAGCGCGTGTTCCTCGACGGCCTGGCGCAGCAGATCGTTCCAGGGGTCGACCGACCGCGATTCCATCCAATCACGCAGAGCCGCGCCGTCGACGACGCGGGGCTTTCGCGCGCGCAGCCATTCGCGGAACGCGCGGGTCTCCCGCAGATGCCAGAAACCCGGGATTTCCTCGTCCCCCATCTGAGCCGGAACGCCCTTCGCTTCGCAGAAGGCTCGCACGGGAACCAGATACTTCCATTCGCGCGCAATCACCGCGCAACGCGACCAGTCCCAATCGGGCGTCCGAGACGCGAGGCGTTGCAGTTCCGCCATGACGGCGCGCGCCTGATGAACCGCGTCGCGGCCCGCCGGCACGATCTGCACACGCCCCCGTGAGACAGGATCCAGCTTCTCCCACGCGCCGCCCGGCGGGTCCTTTTCACGCGCCCGGTTGACGCGGATGGGCTGGTCGGCCTTCATTCGTTCGCGGGCTTTCTCTATCACCGCGTTGGACGCCGCCACGACGTGGGCCGTGGAGCGGTAGTTCGCGGTGAGATAGGCAGAGTTCGGGCCGTAGTCCGCCTCGAAACGCCGGATGAACTCCACCGAGGCACCCTTGAAGGCGTAGATGTTCTGGTCGTCGTCGCCGACCGCGAACAGGGTGAGCTTGCCGTCCTCGTCATCGAGCGTCCGCCCGGCCAGGGCCGAGATCAACTCATACTCTTCTTTGCCGACATCCTGGTATTCATCCACCAGTATCCAGCGGAAGCCCGCGAGCAAACGCTCGCGCTGCTCGTCCGCCTCCTCGAGCGGCAGGCCCTCTCCGCGCAGCAATTTCCCGGCGCGGCGGAGCACCTCGCGGAACGCCTTATCATCCGGACGCTCCGACCGGCTCTCGAAACTGAACCCGGCCAGACGCATCGCCAGGGCGTGGCAGGTGAGAACGGTCACGCCGCGAGCGTCGTCGCCGATCAAATCCTTGAGGCGGCGGCGGATGTCGACCGCCGCGTGGCGGTTGTAGGCCAGGGCCAGGATGCTGCGGGCGTCCTCCCGCCTCACGCGGATCAGCCAGGCGATGCGATGCACCAGCACCCGGGTCTTGCCCGAGCCGGGGCCGGCGAGCACCAGCACGTTCGTCTGCTCCCGGTCGTCGGCAACAATGCGCTGCTGATCGGGATTTTTCAGGCTCTCGACGATGGCCCGCCATGACGCGGGGGTGGTCTCGCGTCCGATATCCCGGTCCCGGCCCGGTAGCCAGCGCGCGAGAAACGCCTCCTCCTTCAGCGTGAAGTAGTCCATCGCGAGGCGCAGCGCCTCACGCATGGCGTCGAGGCCGCGTTCGGCGTATTCCGCCATCACGTGGACTTGCAGTACCTGTCCCTTGTAATGAAGCGCGAGGGGTTCGAATTCCGTCTTCGCGAAGCCGCGCCGCTGTCGCTGATCCAGGCGGATGGTCATGGCGGGGCGGAACACGGCGAGGCCCTTGTTCAGGCGGATGACCTCCATCTCGTGCAGCCACAGCAGGGCGCGGTCCAGGAGCTTGTCGGGATGGCGCACCTTGCTCTTCAGAATCAGGTCGGACTCGATTGCCGCCAACAATTTGCCGAGCGTGGTTTCCGCCAGCAAATCGACGCCACGGCTTCCGGGCGGCAGGCAGTCGAGGAAATGCTCTATCAGGCGTGAGGCCGCCGCGCGCCGGAGTTCGGCGGTCTCCTTCAGCTTTTCCCATTCACGTTGCAGCGTCACCCGAACGGTCTCCGCGTCGCGCTTGCGCACTGCCAGGCTGCCCGTACCACCGTCCTCGCCGCGTCCGTCATTTGCGATGCCGCGGACGATGCGCAACAGGCGTTCCGGCAGCGGTTCGGGCAGGCCCTCATCTCTCAGTTTCTGAGCGGCGATGCGCAGGTGCAGCGACGACGACTCTCCCTTGCCCATGTCCGGCGCCGCCTCGCGCATGTGCGCGATCAGGGCGGTCTCAAGCTCCACCGCTTCCGCCAGGCGTTTTTGGGAGCTGCGCTCCACGCTGGCGTGGACGAAAGCGGTGAGCGCGGTGTCGTTGCTGGAAATATCCAGCCGCGCGAGATCGTGCAATGCGCCCCGCACACCATCGGGGCTCAGCCCCGAGACCCCCATCAGTTCGTCAGTGGTGACGCCATCGTCTGCAGGAGCGTCGATAAGCGCTTCGGCGATGCGCAGCAACTGGTTGCGATAGGCGTCGGTAATATTCGCACCTGCGAGCCGTTCCCTGGCCTCTTCGACCGAACGCACCCGGAGCGAGGCGGGGAACACATGCACCACGTTCTCCTCGCGCGTCAACAGTTCCGATTCCTCCAGCCAGGCGACGGCGGTGCGCACCCGCGTATCGTCGGTGGCCGAATCCCGCTCGAACGCGTTCTCCTCGTCCTCCCCCAGTATCTCCCCCGCCGTGGCCACCACCTCGCCGCCGAGGCGCTTCTTCCTGTTCAGGTTGCGTAGCGCCCTTAGGATACCGTGTATCTCCCTCCTGGTGAGCCGCGAGCGCGCCGACATGCCGAACCGGTTCTCCACGTCGTCCGCCACATAGAGCAACACGCACCGAGCGGATGCGCGGTCACGTCCGGCGCGGCCCGCCTCCTGAAAATAGTTCTCCAGCGACCCCGGGATATCGGCGTGGATGACCAGGCGCACGTCCGGCTTGTCGATCCCCATGCCGAAGGCGTTGGTCGCCGCGATGGCGTGCAACTCGCCGCCGATGAAGCGACGCTGCACGTCCTTCTTGGTCTCCGGCAAGAGGCCCGCGTGGAAATGCTCCGCCGCCAGGCCCTTCTGTTTCAGGTATTCGGCGATATCCTCGCTGCCCTGCCGCGTCGCGCAGTAGACGATGGCGCCGCCGGGCGCATCGGACGGCAGGTACGACTCCAGTACCTCGTGGACGTGGGAGAACTTCTCGCCCCCAGAAGTCGGGATGACCTCGAACGTCAGGTTGGGCCTGCCGGCGCCGCCGTCGAACACCCTCAACTCGACCCCGACCTTCTCCCGGAAATGGCCCACGACGTCCCCGACGACTTCGGGTTTGGCGGTCGCGGTCAGGCACATCACGGGAGGTATCGGCCCGCCGCCCGCCTTCTCCCGGATGAAGCGGCCCACGTAGCGGTAATCGGGCCGGAAATCGTGCCCCCATTGCGAGAGGCAATGGGCCTCGTCCACCACCCAGGCGCCGATCTCGCGCTGAGCGAGCGCGCGGCGGAGGGAACGGGAACGTAGCTGCTCCGGCGCAATGAGAAGGATACCCGCGTCTCCCAGCCGCACCCGGTCGAGCGCGTCCGCCCGCTCGGGCATCGACAGCAGCCCGTTGATGGTCACGCAGCAGCCGATCCCGCTCGCTTGCAGTCCTGAGACCTGATCGGCCATTAGCGCGACCAGGGGCGAGATGACCACCGTGATCGCGCCGGTCTTGTCGTAGCGCGAGAGCGCCGGAATCTGGTAGCAGAGCGACTTGCCCGTTCCTGTGGGCAGAATGCCGAGCACGTGCTCCCCGCTCATCGCCGCCTCGACGATGGACCGCTGCATGGGACGCCCCTCGTCGTCCGTTGGTTCCGGCCGGAAATCATCGAAACCGAACCAGCGAGTCAGCTCCTTCCCGGCATCGTGCCGCTCCCGGCACCAGCCGCAGTCGGGAGCGGTGCAGGCAGTGTCCCTGAGACGGCGCACCAGCTCGCCCGCTTCGGGGAACTGGTGGCGTACCCAGGGCGGCATGACCGAGTTGTCGCCCGCCACCGACAGCCACGCCAGCGCGTAGGCCAGCGCCCAGCCGAGCCCGTCCGCCTCCGCCAGCACCTCGCGCGCGTAGCTCGCGCAGGCGACGCCCTCGATCCGCCGGTTTATCGCCGCGCGGGCCTCGGCGTCGGGTGGGCGGCGCGAGCGGCGAAGCTCGGTGAATAAATCGTCCAGGGCGCGGTCCACGCCTTCATATTCCGGCGTGGTCAGCCAATGCCATGCCGCCAGCAGGTCCGACTGCACCTCTCGTAGCGCTTTCAACTGATCCTCGAAGACTTCCAGCGCGAGGCGTGCGTCGAGTTCGGGGTCGTTGACTCGCCCGCGCCTGAGCCCGCCGTCCTGATAGTGCTTGACCAGGCGATGATAGGGATTGCGGGGAAAGGCGAGCGGGCTCAGACGCAGCGTATCGACTACCGGTAACTTCAATAAACGCAAATCGGGTTTCGCAGCGGCGAGATGCGGAAGGTCGAAGGCGATTAGGTTGTGGCCCAGAATGAATGAGGCGCCCTCGGCGAGATCGTCGAGCTTCTCCAGAGCGGTCGTCATGCCGCCGCCGGAATGCGTCAGGCTCTCGGCGGTGTCCGCGCGCAACGCGCCCAAAGCGTCGATAACACCATTCCTGCTGACCTCCAGGTCTATCGACAGGCAGCGGAGCCGAAAGGAATCTTCCTGCCCTGAAGCCGACGCGCCGTCCACCCTCATGGTGAACGGCCCTGATGTGACCGGAGAGTTGCCATGTCGTATTTGGTCCTCACCTCATCGGAGCCTGCGGATCGGATCGCGCCGTGAACGAGGACATGCGTTCGAATGTATCGTGGGGAAACGTTCGTCGGATGGACGAGTCGAAGGATAAAACGGTCTCACCGGCTGCAGTCGCGCCAGTGGCTGGGCCTTCCGTTTCCGCCTGTTTTTCCGGGCGTGTTCCTCGTGTAGAGGCGGATCATACCCGCGAAAATCGTAACCGCGCAAGAGGAGCGCCGCCGCATCGTCTGTGCCATACTGAGGCGGTGGAAGCATGACCCCGAGGGGAAGAACGGCCCTTCGCGGGCGCATCGACGAACGCCGACCAGGGAACGACGAGATGTTCGACGCCGCCACCATCCTCGCTATCGCCGGAACCTTCCTGCTCGCGGGCGCGGTCAAAGGCGTCATCGGCTTAGGCCTGCCGACGGTCAGCCTCGCCGTCCTGGCGGTGGCGCTCGACCTGCCGACTGCGATGGCCCTGCTCCTCGCGCCGTCTTTCGTGACCAACGTCTGGCAGGCGATGGTCGGCGGCCACGGGCGGGACCTGCTGCGCCGGATATGGCTGTTCCTGCTGGTGGCGGCGGTCACCGTGCGGCTGGGAGCGGCCGCGCTGACGCGCGTCGACTTCTCGCTGCTGACCGCGCTGCTCGGCCTGCTGCTCGCGGCGTACGCCGCCGCGAACCTGCTCGGTTTGAAATTCCAAGTCCAGGCCCGCCATGAAAAGTGGGCGGGCGCGCTGGCCGGACTGGTGAACGGCGTGCTGACGGGCATGACGGGGTCTTTCGTCGTGCCGGGGGTGATGTACTTACAAGCCCTCGGCCTCTCGCGCGACGCGCTGATCCAGGCGATGGGGATGCTCTTCACGGTATCGACGCTGGCGCTCGGCGTCGCGCTTCAGGCCAACGACCTGCTGCGGATGGAGCACGGCGCCCTCTCCACCATGGCGCTCCTGCCGGCGATGGCGGGGATGGTCGTCGGGCAGCGGATCCGCCAAAAGCTCTCCGAGCAGTTGTTCCGCAAGATATTCTTCCTCTCCCTCTTAGCGCTGGGCGCCTACCTCGCCTCCCGCGCGTTCGGCGGCTGAAAAAACAGACCCCTCGACCGGCGGACCGGGGCGATGGGCGCCCCCCAGCCGCGATGGATCCGGTCCTCTCCAATGAGGAGAAGGGACGCAATTCCCCGCATTTGCCGTCCGTGCGGATTGGGGGGGTTTCGGTATGATGGCGGAGCCGACCGCTTCGCCCGAAGATATCGAATTTCCGAAAAATTCGATAAATATCGATAAATTCACGGGGTTTTTCGATAAATTTCCGACAATTTATTTTTGGGGAAATGACGCCGCCGGATTGGGGCGCAAGGGGATTCTGCCATAGTCCGCGGCCCTGGCAATGACAGGAAATGCGGGGAGTTGCACCCCCCGGCCAAGGCGGATCCGCTTCTGCGAACGCGCGCGAATCTCCCGCCCGCGCGCGGAAAAACGCCCGACGGCGGTATCGGGTAGAACCTCTAAGTATCGGGGAATAAAGGAGTTGCTAGAGGGCGCGCTCGCGCCTCTTGATGTCGGCCAGCACCCTGGAGATGCCGCGCTTGGCGATGATCTTGAGGCCTCTCGCCGATACGCGCAGCTTCACCCAGCGCTTCTCCTCGGGCAGGTAGAAGCGCTTGAAGTGCAAGTTCGCCTCGAAGCGCCGCCTCGTCTTCTTGTGCGAGTGCGAGACGTTGTTGCCGTACATCACGCTCTTGCCGGTGACGGCGCATCGCTTGCGTGCCACGGTGTTCTTGTGGGTTTTCATCTATTTGGTCTCCCGAAACGGCTCGTGGCTTCGGCAGAATTTACAGTACTTCCTGAATTCGAGCCGATCCGGCGTGGTGCGCTTGTTCTTGGTGCTCGTGTAGCGCATCTTCTTGCAAGTCGTGCATTCGAGTTGAATGTTCTCGCGCATCTCGAAACCTCAACGAAAATCAACGTCTTGGGATGCAACTGCGCATCCTCGGTCCACAAAGAAGCGAAACCATAGCCAACACCGGAGAAAAAGGCAAGCGGCGCGAGAGGTATTTTGTTTATCGCCGATGCGCTAGAATCGCGTGTTCAAAATCATCGAGAACCGGATGGAGCGCAATGTGTCCAGCAAGGTCCGCGCACATCTGAAATCCAAACGTCAAAGGAGAGAGCACAGTGCCTAAAATCGTTGCTTACCTGGGGCTCGGCACCATGGGCGGAGCCATGACCAACAATCTTCTCAAAGCAGGCTTCGTGGTTCATGGATACGATCCGGCGCCGGAGGCCCGCGCCCGGGCGGAGGCGGCGGGAGCGAAAACCTTCGACTCCCCGGCAGAGGCGGCCGCCGAGGCGGACGTCATCTGCTCGTCCGTGCCCAAAACCGGGGACGTCCACGAGACCTACCTGGGTGAAAAAGGAGCACTCCTCACCTCCAAAGAAGGCGTCGTCTGTTTTGATTTCTCCACCATCGCTCCCGGCGGCAGCCAGGCCATCGCGGCGGAAGCGGCGGAAAAAGGCGCGATATTCCTCGATACGCCCGTGAGCGGCAGCGAGCCCAGCGCCATCAGCGCGGAACTCAACGTGATGGTGGGCGGGGACGAGGCGGCGATGAACGCACACCGCGACGTGCTCGAGGCCGTATCCGAGTCCATCAACCATTTCGGGCCGAACGGCGCGGGCCTGCACATGAAGCTCGTAGCCAACCAGATCGTCTCGGTGTTTCTCTCCGTGGTGTCCGAAGGCCTCACCCTCGGGGAACGCTCGGGCCTCGACCCCGTCGAGATGATGGATTATATGAAAAACGCATCGATCCCCAAGATTCTGGCCATCAAGGGCTCCGCCCTGGCGAGCAGGGACTACACGCCATATTTCAGGGTCGACCTGATGCGCAAAGACCTGCGCCTCATCTCCGAGATGGCCGAGGCCGCGACGACGCCGACGCCGTTCGCAGCACTGGCAAGGCAGGTCTTCATCGCCACGTCGGCCATGGGCTTCGGTGAAGTGGACCAGAACGCGGTGCGCGAGTTTTTCGACAAAACCGCAGGGCTAGGCGCTTAGTATTTCACGCCTGAAATCTAAGTCGCCCTCTTGAAAAAACCCTTCACGGGAAGCCCTGCGCCCACGCCCTGCGCCTTCGCGCGGCGGTAGAGTTCCGCGCCCAGGGCCACGTCCTCTATCGCGACCCCCTGGCTCAGGAACAGGTTGATCTCCTCATCGGACGCCCGCCCGGGCATGACGCCCGTCGCGATCAACCCGATCTCGGACACCTGGCCCCACTGGATGGCGTTCGCCCGTATGGCGCCGACCAGGTCGCCGCTCTCGAATTCGGCGCCCTCGAGGTTGTCCGTCACGATTCTGCCTCTCGCCGCACGTCGAAAGGTCTCGTCGTCCACCTCGCGGTTCGTGATGCGGTTCGAACCCGCCGCAATGACCGTCGTGCCCGGCTCCAGATCGTTGCCGTCAAAAACAGGTTCGCGTGCCGTGGTGATGGTGCACACGATTTGTGAGCCTCTCACCGCCTCGCTCGCCGATTCCACCGGAACGAGTTCCGCGTTCACCCTGTCCTGCATTGCGCTGACGAACTTTTCCCGCTTCTCGGCGCGGCGGCTGTGAACCTTGACGACCTTGAGTTCGCGCGCGCAGCAAAGGGCTTCGAGTTGCGACCTCGCCTGCCAGCCCGTGCCGATCAATCCGGCCACCTCGGCGTCTTCCCGCGCCATGTATTTCGCGGCCACGCCGCTCGCCGCCCCCGTGCGCATCTGCCCCTGCACGTTCGCCTCCATGAGCGAGAGCATCTCGGAGGTGTTCGCGTCCCACAGCAGGAAGATGAAACGCACGCCGATGCCCGGAAACGTGGTGTAGGCCTTGAGGCCCAGATAACCCTCGTTTTCATCCACCATCCCGCCGAACATGACGTGCATCGTGCCCTTGGGGAGGAAAACCCGCCGCCTCGGCTGATTCGGCGCACGCCCCTCCCCCTGGGCTTTGAAACATTTCTCCACTACGTCCATGACATCGGACATGTTCACCAGACTCTTGACGTCGGATTCACTCAAATAAAGCAACGATCCTCTCTCCTCTGTGATTCAAGACTTGCAGAAATCAAGTCTTTTCAAGTCAGAGCGACACTCGAAAAAGTGACCGTCCCGTTCGGGTCCGGCCACTGCGAATAGCGGAGCACCTCTCCCTCGCAGTCATCCAGAACGCGCAACATGGTGTAGATGGGCGCCAGGCCGCACACGTTCCTCGCATCTCCGTCTTCGGCCACGCTCCAGTAAAACGCCTCCGCATCCCCGCCGCATACCGCCTCCAGGGATTTCCCGTCCGCCCGGGCGAGTTCTTCGAGCCGCGCCTCGTCCACGGGGGACTCATCGCCGAACTGGGGGCCGACGTGGGCAAAATCCACGCTCGCGATGAGACAGACCTTTCCTCCGTTTTGGCGGTGCGCCGCAATCGTCTCCCTCAGCGCGGCGATAAAAGCCTCCACCTGCGCATCGCCCCGGGGAGAGCGCCCTCCCGCAACGAACGGGTGGAACGAACCCACCAGGACGGGAACGAACTTTACCGGCCGAACGTCCGCAAAGAGATATTGAAGAAAAACCGCCTGAAACTCGATGGAGTGCTCGCCGCGATGCGCGAACTCATCCTGAAAGGCGTTTACCGTTAGCTTATCCGAGAGTTCCTCCACGAACCCTGCGTCCGTCTCCAAAACCCCGAACGGCGTCTCGAAAGATTTGGCCGTGAGGTTGTAGATGTACTTCGTCGGAGCGTGGACCGTCCCCAGAACGACGAACAAATCGGCGTCCGCTTGTTCCGCGACGGACTTGTACGCCCATGCGAAGGTGGCGCCTCCGCGATGAAAATCGATATGCGGGGCGACCAGGCCCCGAAGCGGTTTGGCCGGAGAGGACGAATTTTTCACGGGCATCCCCGGGCCGTCAGCTGAATTGAAAAAACCATCGATTTGAGAGCGCAAAAGCACCGGGTCCGCATCGTAGCTTTTGCCCGCCAGAAAACCCGGTCGCACCGGATCGCTCAAGTAGGTATCCCTGAGCGATGCGCTCCAGGAGGCGAAGGCGTCTCCTTCGAGGAAATGCGCTTCCTCGAGACTCGATACCATCGCCCGGTAGATTTCTTCTGAGACATCCATCCCGTGGCGGGATTTGCACTGCTGCCGGATGTCTTGAAAAGTGTGGCGCCCGTCGAGCAGGCTCAGCACGGGAACCAGCGCCATGGGAGCAAACAAAACCGCCTCGCTGAGACGCAGCGGATCCGTGAGCCTCAACACCCTCTGGCCCTGATGCTCCGCAGGTATGGCCTCCACGGGTCTCAGCTTCAATCGCTGCGACGTCACATCCAAAACGCCTCACCCCCTGCCCTGATTGGCATAACGTCCGAAAAACGGAGCGCAGGATATCCCGATGATCGACACAACCGCCAGCGTATAAAATCCCGGGCCGAACGACCCGGCCCAGTCCCTTATCGCGCCGATTGTCCAGGGTCCGACGAAACCGCCCAGATATCCCATCCCGATGATCAAACCACCCGCCTGACCCACCTGGCTCTTCTCCACATATTGCGCGGGATACGCCAGACAGAACAAGAACCAGCAATTCGTGGTCAGACCCAAAACAGCCGTTCCCATCGCCGCGACCCATGCGTTTCCCGCCGGCATCACGGCGAGCGCTACAGCCGTGAACAACCCGCACAAAACCATCATCACCCGTTCGCCGCCTACGGCCAGCGCCATTCTGTGCGCGCTCAAGGAAGCAAAAATTCCGAGCAAAGGCAAACTCGACACGATAAGCGCGGCGTTCGCCTGCGACCAGCCTTTCGTCATCAGAACCGTGGCCAGCCAGCCCAAGCTCGTATAAAAAACGATGTTGTTGAAGAACAAGGAGCCGCCGACACCCCAGACGGCGAGGAGCCGGTACACCACCCCGCTTTGGGCCGGGGCGGATTCGGAGCTCAAGTCTACCGCGACCGAGGCGGAGTTCCTCTGCCAGACGATGAACGCCGCGACCAGAATGAGCGCCCATCCCAGAAAGCCGCCGCGCCACACGCTTCCTCCCCACTCTGCGGGCAAAATCGCTGCGGGGGGCGTCATATAGTGCGATGCCGCGACGCCCAGACCCGCGCCCGCAATGATGGAAGCCGTATAGACGGCGGAGCCGAACTCGTTGCGCTCGGAAGGAACTATCGTCCCCACCACTTTCGGCATGACGGGAAACACCAGCCCCAAGCCCGCGCCCACGAGCGCGATTCCTGAGGCGAGCGACCAGAAATCTCCGCTCGAGAGGCGGACGACGCCTCCCAGCAAGGTGAGGAAAACACCGCAAAGGACCATCTTCTTGACGCCCAGCCGATCGACCAGCCGACCTCCTGCGATCGCGAAAAACGCTATCAACGGAAACGGCGCGGACAGCAGAAAGCCGCCCGCGCCGAAGGAGAGTTCCAAATCATCCCGGATGAAACCGATGAGTCCGCTTGTCGACACCAACGAGCCGAAAACGGCGAAAATGATGAAGCAGGCGGCTCCCAGTATGGAGCGCCAGTGCGGGTTTTCCTCGCTCATCCGTCCAGCCCCACTAGGCGCGCCGCGTTGCCTCCCAGCCATTTCTCCATGACGGCCGGCTTCAGGGGAAGGTTCCTCGCTTCTTCGAGAATCTCCCCCAGAGATATCGGCAGAAGCGGCCAATCGGTTCCGAACAGAATTTTATCCTGTATCGTGGAATTGCCGAAATGAAGCAGCATCTCCCAGCCCGAACCCGGCGTCGTGAAATACTTCCACCGGTGGCCCGAGGGGTCGATATAGAGATTCGGGTGCCGCCAGGCGGCGGCGACCATCTCCGGCACCCAGGGCCAACCGCCGTGGCCCGCGATTACCTTCAGGTCCGGCATCTCGCCGCAGAGGCGATCGAGAGCCAGGGGCCTGCCGAGTTCCATGGGGTGAGCGGGCGCCCAGTTCACCGAGGTGTGAATCCATACGGGAACGTCCAGTTCGACGCATCTTCGATAGATGGGCCGATACGCCGGCGCGTCGGCGGGCAGGCGATGGAGAAAAGGAACGAGAAACGCCCCGTGCAGGCCAAGCTCGCGCACGCTCTCCTCCAGCGTGTTGGCCGCATCGTCCTTGTTGGGGTCGACGCCCTGAAAGGCCAGAATCCGCTCCGGATACGAATCCACCGCGCGGGCGAGGACGTCCGGGTCGAGCGGCGTGACGCCGGAGGTGCTCTCCTGATCGATGCTGAAAACAACCGCCTTGTCGTAGCCTGCTGAATCCAGAAGCGATATGAACTCCTCCAGGGGCCGTCCGAGCCTCGCCGATACCTCCTCGATGAAGCCGTGGATTTCCTCTTGCGTCGTCCCCACCGCCCTGCGGCGAAACTCCGCTTCTTCCACGCCGCAAAATGCGCTCAAGCCCTTCGCGAACATCTTCAGGTAACCGGGAATCGAGGCCCAGCCCGACAGGCGGGCGCGGTAGGACTCCGCGACGGGCAGGAAGCTGCAGATATCGATGATCAACGCGAGCGGCCCTCGGCCTGGCCGGCGGATGCGCCCGGCTGGAAGATGGAAAAATTATTTTGATTCAGGGTCAATCGCGCCGAATTCACCGATACCGCCAGGATGAAAACGAGAAAGATAGCCAAAGAACCAGCCATTCGTACACTCCCGCCCCGCCTGAGCGCGCCGAGCAGCAACTCGAACAACAATACGACGCTGACGGCGCCGATGATGAGTAGCGTCACGAAAGTCGAGCCGCCCGACGCCAGCATGCCGTCCCAAAAACCAGCCCCCCGGAAGAAGAACCAGGCGCCCGCCAATCCCGCCTGAATCATCAGAAAACACAAGGAGAACTTCGCGCCGAGACGAACCCACCGCGCGCCGTTCGACACCGAAACGGAACTCTCCCACCGGAAAGCCTTCCCCCCCAGAAACATGAGGACGAGGCCGCCGACCGAAAACGCCGAGAGATAGAAATGCGCCACGGGCCACCAAATCGAGGAATACGCCCAGAAGCGCAGGTTCCAAACTGCTTCGAAATCGAAGGGGTGCAGACTCATACAGGAAAGTGCGAACGCCCAGGCCAATCCAGCGCTCAGCGCCATCGAGACGCCCGCCGGAACCATCATCAGGTGCGCAAAACCGGATTTCAGGCCCCATCCCCGATTCCTCGAATGCGCGGAGGCGAGAACCACGAAAACGAGCAACAAAAGCAACGAGGCGCCCAACGGGCGAATCAGCGCGATCACGGAAGTGAAAAAAACGGCCGGCTGGGTCGTGGACGCCAGCAAGGACAGCGCCGCCCCGATGAGGAAGACGGGAACGAGAGATGCCGGGCACAGACCGGAGAGTCGACGTGCGAATTCCATGTCGTCGGCGTTGTTCTCCCGCCGGCCCCAGAACGCGAGATGCGCGGAAAACCACGGAAGAGAAACACTCACACCGGCGCACAGCCACAAGACGGAGCCCAGCAGGATAATGAACCACTCGCTCCATTCGGCAGTAATTACGTTCATGGCGAATTCTTCTCTTCCGGTTTCTTTGCGTCTTGCGAGTCGTCCGGTGGACCGGAAGGAGCAGCGGAAACGCTTTCCCCGTATTCCGGGTTATTGTTTTGCACGTCGTTCAGGGGAGTGGCAGATGCGGCGGCGCTCTCCTTTGCCGGCGGCATTTTGGCTTCCGGGCTGCTTCCGGCGTCCTGTCCCTCACCCGGCGGACTGGAAGAAACAGGGGGAACTTCTTCCCCTTCCTCCGGTTTTCTTCCGTCCCAGGCTTTCGCGCCGTCTTCCGCGTCGCTTGGCGGAGCGGAAGGAGTGATGAGGACTGCCTTTTCCTCTCCCGAGGTTTCCATATTCTGCGAATCAATCGATCGTGTGAGGGAAACGGCGGAGTCGACCGGTTCCCGCGCTTGTGATTCTTTTGCGTCTTGCGCGGCGGCAGGCGGAGCGAGAGAACCGATGGGGCGATCTTCTTTCTCAGGCACCTTGGCCTCTTGTGTCTTCTCAGGGGTTTGCGCCGCGTCGGGGAGCGGGAGAGCGGGAACGGCGACGCCTTTCTCCATCATTTCCGGCTTGCCGGCCTCCGGGTTTTCACGGCTTTTTTCCGCATCCGTGGGAGAGGTTTTCGAGATCACCGCCGGACGCGTCACCGGTTTGGATTCAACGGGCGTCGGGGCGGGGCGTGATGCGAGCGTCCGGCCCGATTTCGTGATGAGCGTTTCCAGATATTCCGCCAGGGCGCGGCGCTCATCGGGCGCGCCCGCCAACAGAGGGTACGGAGGGTGTTTCGAGCGCATTTCCCCGAGAAACCGAAGCGCGTCTCCTTTGAGCCGGAATCGGGGGAACCGGGCCGGGTCTTGCGACTTCACCCAATCCGCATGGCAGGCCATACACTGCGCGCGGAAACTGAAGGCGCCGAGTTCCTCCTGCGCCGGCATGGGTTCGCCCAGGTTCACGATATTCCACAAGCCCGTTTGATTCGAGTCCTCCGCTTCTTCGATGATCATTCCGTTGCGATACATATACCGGTGAATCAGGAAATTCCCCTTCGCCTCGGCGTAGACCCACCCGCATGCCGCCATGAGAAACAGGACCAGCGCCGAAGCCGCTACGGCATGCCGTCGACACCACATTTCGGGCTCTCGGACACCCAACCTGTATGCGACGCCCCCCAGGGCCGCCTGCGCCCCAACCGCGGCCGCTACCAACCAGAACACCAACTTCTGATTCGGGCTTTCCGGCAGGCTGATTCCCCACCATATCCACCCGAGGACGCCGACGGCGGCTCCCGCCACCACCCACTTGCCCAGTTCATGCACCAGGGCGACGCGCCACGCGCTGTCCTTTCGGGCCAGGGCGTAGAGCAAGCCGAAAGCGCCGAAGATGGATATCGAAACCGCCGCCCACGTCAGGAAGGCAGCGGGGAACGTGGGGTTCCAGAAAGCGTTCCAAAGGCCGGGCTGCGCCGCCCACGCGCCGGTGTGCGCCGAAAAGGCGCAGATCGAAACCAGAACGGCCGCCGCACACCAAAAGCCGGTCGCCGAGACGAGCCCCCACGCGAAACGAGGCCGGCTTTCATGGCGGTCTCTTCCCCATGAGGCGGTGTATTGGTGCAAAAAACAAAAGCTCAACCCGAAAAGCAACAAACCGAGCAAGGCGGGCGCGATGAAAATCGAATGGAGTTGCTCCATCATGCGTGGATGCCGGGCCATCATGACGACCCAAAGGCCGAGACCCAGGGGACATACCGCCCACGCCGCGAGGGCGCGCGTCGTTTTCGCGCACCCCAGGTCGAGGTCGTCGCATCTGGGGTCCATGCTTTGCGAAGCGCGAAACTTCGAGACCAGGGTGAAAACCGAACCGCCGCAGACGCACGCAACCGCAACCGCGAAGAGAAAAGCAAACCCTCCCGCCAGGAGATGGTCGGAGAATGACAGCGCTTCCTGAAATGGAAATGGCACCGGAATTACCTGTTCGAAAGTATATAAAACGCCTCTACGCCTGCACCGAAACCGGAGAAGCCGATTCCGCCGATGTCTACACCCTGACGACTTCGCGCGTCAGATATTTCTCCATCCTGTCCGCATCCAGGGCGACGCCCAGCCCGGGGGCGTCCGAGATCGTATGCCGTCCCGTGCTCATGTCGACCGGAGAATCCACGACGTCGTCCAGCATCTTCTCGGGGCCGACGGATTCTATCGCCGCCAGGAAAGCGTTCGAAGTCGCCGCCACGTGAATCTCCCCCAGCGTGTAGGGCGACAAACCGAACCCGTGGCCGATGACCAGCTTCATCCCGGCGGCCTCCGCCGTGCCGACCATATCTCTAACGCGAAGGGGGCCGCCCTGCTTCATGATCTTGACCTTGACGATATCGGCGGCTTCCGCCCGGATGATCTCGAGCAGGCTCTCCGGCCCGAACACGCATTCATCCGCCATGACGGGGATGTTGATGGAGCGGCGCACGCGGGCGAGCCCCTCGATGTCGGCTCTCGGAACGGGCTGCTCGAAGTGCTGGATATCCGCCCCCTCCACCTCACGCGCGAGCGCGATGGCGTCTTCCACGTCCCCGTAGGACTCGTTCGCGTCGATCCGTATCTCGAAATCATCCCCCGTCGATTCCCGCACGGCCAGCACCCGCGCCGCGTCGGATGCCACGTCTCCCCCCGTCTTCACCTTGCACGCCCGCCACCCGCGCTCATAAAAACCCCGCGCCTCGCGCCCCGCCTCCTCGGACGCCTTGATGCCGATCCAGGCGTTGAAGCGCACCTCGCGCTTCACGGCGCCGCCGAGCAGTTCATACAGCGGGACGCCCAGGTACTTCGCATGGAGGTCCGCCATGGCGAGCGACAGGGCGCCCTTCCCGCCGCCGAAGCCGTCGCAGGCCTCGTCCATCTTCTGCGTAATCTCGCGCGAGGCTCTTGGATTCGCGCCGATGAGCGCGGGAGCGAGCTTCTGCTCCACCGCGTCCGCGACGTCATCGCGGCTCAAGCCCGAATACCCCGCAACGGGTTCGACGTCCCCTATCCCTGTGAAGCCGTCGTCCGAGGTCACCCGAACGACGACAGCGGGCTGGACGTTGTGGTTGTGGTTCGCGTTCTTGAAAAAGTCCCGCATCGGCATGTCGACGCGGAATATCTCGATGGATTCGACCTTCACCGCAATCCCCTCCATTCGTGCAGAACAGATTAAAGCCCCGTGAACGCTCCCTATCCCGCTTCCGCCACGGCTTCTCGTACGCGCTGTCTTAACACATCATCGACGGGGCAGGAAACGTCCACGCCCGGACGCAGGAAGGAAAACACAAGGTCACCCACTTCAAGACCCGTCGCCGCCTCCAGCGCCATGACGTAGGCGCCTCCTTGACTTGCATAGAACGAGGCTCTTTCGTTCGCTTCGCCCGCCGCGACCTGATCCGTCTTGAAATCCACGAGCGTCAGCTTTCCCTCTTCCTCGAACACCAGATCGATGAACCCCCGGAGGACACGCCCATCCAACTCGAAGGTGAACGGAAGCTCCCGCCAGCGCTTGGGAGCGACGGCGGCACGCGCCAAAATACCCGTCTCGACTGAATTTCGAATCAACTCCATAGCGAGCGCCACTTCGTCCTCTCCTAAATCGAGCGCGCGGGCGCAAGCGACCCCCTCTTCTCTCAAACTCTCCAGCCGCTCGGGCGCCGGCGGCTCCAGCCGCGCGAGGATCGAATGCACCAGGCTCCCGAAATCCTTCCCGCCCGCATGAACCTCCAGCTCCTCTGGCGCATCCTCATCGTCAAGCGCGGGCGAAACCGCAGGCGCCTCCTCATCCGGTCCTTTCGCCAGCCCGCTGGGGGCCAGAGGTCTCCGCGCCTCGACCGGTTTTTTCAACCGTTTCAATTTCTCTTTCAGCGCGTCGCGCCGCGCGGTGACACTCCCCGAATCCCCGTTCACCGGACGGAAAACCTCGTCAGGGAGCCGGAGGATGGGTTCGGGTACTCCACTCTCTTCCGGCGAAACTTCGAGAACCGAAGCGGAGGCCGCCTGAATCACCTCGTCCATCATCCCCTCGTTCAGCCCGGCGTCCTTCATGAAGGACGGAAAGCTCGATTCCGGCCAGAGCAGATAGTCCTCCGCCCGCGTCGCCGCCACGTACCAAAGACGTTTTATCTCCGCTTCGCCGAACTCTTTTTCACGTTCGAGCGCACTCGCATAGCCTTCCGATTCGAGGAGTCGGGGACTCGAACCCAGGCGCAGGTCGACCGCTTCGTTTCCGTGATCCGCAATCCACGATCCGGTATGCCGACCGCCCCGCCCCTCTATATCGGCGAGGGCGACCACGGGGAATTCCAGCCCCTTGGCCTGGTGGACGCTCATCAAGCGAACCGCCCGGCCCCCATGGGCGTCCAGAAATGCCTCGGGCTCCCCGGCTTCGCGCCCCAGGTCGTATTGCGCCTCCAGGTGCGCCTCGAACGCGTCCACGCCCCGCCTCCCGTCGCCGGTGAACTCATGCGCCATCTCCAGGAGCTTTTGCAGGTTGGCGACGCGCTGCTCGCCGCCCGATGAGGCCAGGAACAACTCGAACGCCCCCGTGCGGCAGTATATCTCCTCCAATAGGGCGCGCGCGCTCGAATCCCTCTTCATCTCGTGGAGCAGGCATATCTCGTGAACCGCCTCGCGCAACTCCTCGGGCGGGTCTTTTATCTTTTCAGACGGGTCTCGCGATTTCAGGAAGTAGCGGGCGAGTTCCACATCCGAGAACCCGTACAAGGGGGAGCGCAGTGCGGCGGCCAGCGCGAGCGGGTCGCCGGGCCGCGCCACTGCCGACAATACGGCGAGGACCGCGCCGACCTCGAACTTGTCGTAAAACCCGCGCCCGCCATCGGTTACGAACGGAACGCCCGCAGCGCGAAAGGCGTCCTCGAACTGGGCGTAGCCCGTGCGTACGCGGAACAAAACGGCGACGTCGCCGTAGTGGACGGGGCGCCGCGCGCCGTTCTCCTCGACTTCGATTTTTCTCTCACACACCAACTCGCGGATCGCGGCAGCGAGGCAGGCGGCTTCGGCCTTGCGCCTGTCTTCTTCTTTCACCCTGCCGCCCTCGGCAGGTTCATCTCCCTCTCGATTTTCCTTGATGAGGAAAACGGCCGGGCCCGCAGCCTCTCTGTGCGCGACGAGTTCGACGTATTCGGGCTGAACGTCGGGATTCTCCGGGTCGTGAGCGATGACGCGCGAGAACGCCTCGTTCACGAAATCGATCACACCGGGGGTGCTGCGGAAATTTTCCGTGATATGCAGCAGACGGCCATTCCGGAGAGCCTCAATCATCTCCCTCACCTTGTGGTAAATCGCGATGTCCGCCCGGCGGAAGCGGTAGATGGATTGCTTGGGATCGCCCACCAGGAAAAGCCTGGCGCCTTCCAACCGCACCTCGCGCCAGTCGGCGGCGTCTCCCTCTCCCGCAAGCAGGAATATCAACTCGACCTGCAGGAGGTCGGTATCCTGAAACTCATCGACCAGAAAATGCCGGATGCTCTCGCGGATTCTCCCCCGCACGGATGCGTTTTCCCGGACGAGCTTCGTCGCCAGGAAGAGCATGTCCTGATAGGACAACAGCCCCGCATCGCGCATATCCCGCTCGAAGAGCTTGGCGAATTCCCGGACGAGCGAAACAAGGCCGGCGAGCACATCGTGGGCGATAAGCGCGGCGCTCTCTTGCAGGAACCCGTCGTATCCGCTTCGGAAGCGTTTCAGGTTTTCTCCGCCCTCCTCCTTCGAATCTCCCCAGTTCGCCGCCGAACCCACCCGCTTGTTCAGCTTGAAACCCGGACTCCATAGCTCGCGCAGCAGTTCCGTTTGCGAAAGCCCGGAAAGGCCTTCCAGCCAGCTTCTCGCTCTTTCTAACTCTTGAAACGCCTTGTCTTCTTCATTCAGGCAACGGCGTCCCACCTCTGCCCAGGCGTCGAACGCCTCTTCTATCTCCACATGGATTTCACCTGGAGAAGCGCCCCTGGCGCGGGGGAAATTCTCCCGCAATTCGGGCAAGGTGAGCAGGGCGTCGCGGATTTTCTCCAGATCGGACACCTGAAAGCCAAGTTCCAGAAAATCGCGCAGCCGCTCATCGTCGCCCTCCAGCGCCCCCGCCAGCCAGTCGCGCCAGGCCGCGTCGCGCCGCGCCGCGTACTCGATTTCATCCACGTCGCCTAGGTCGGGCCGAAACCCCGCTTCCACGGTGAATTCCCGCAGGCTGTTGATGGGCGGCACGCGGGTGTGTGGGTATGGAGGGGCGT
>VXPH01000083.1 GCA_009839615.1 Nitrospinota bacterium | reverse complement strand
GCGCGCAGCTCGCGCATCTCACCCCTGCGTCCGCATGGGCGCCGCAGTCGACACAAAGTCGACTGGCGCGCCTGCGGTGATAACGCGCCCGGCTCGCGGCGTTCTTGCGAGGACGGCGTTTCATGTCCCTTGCGGCGCAAGAAGCGCACGTAGAAGCCTCGTCGATGACTTCCGCCCCGCATCTGCCGCAAAGCCCCCGCGCGCGCCTTTCGGCGTAGAGCTCCCGTTCCGCCACCCGGCGTTCTTCGCAGCACGTCTCGCAGACGGCGCCGCCCTCCACGGGCTTTCGTTCGCCGCAGGTCGTGCACAACCCGGCTTCGGTGCGTTCGCGCCTTCGCCTCCTGCTCCTCTCGCGCGCCATGCGCCGGCGGCTCTCTGGATCGCGCCCGCCATAAGCCGCTCCCTCAAGCCTGGCCCTCTCGTATCGGGCGCGTTCGGCGGCCCGGCTTCTTTCGAGGCAGGAGTCGCAGAGACTTCGCCCGGGTGCAGGGCGGTCCTTCCCGCATTTAATGCACAGACCCATGGCGCGGCGTTCCTCCACCCGCCGCCTGTGGCGTTCGCGCTCATAAACTCGCCTTCTCTCCGAGTCCCTGTGTGGCATGGTTTCCTCCGTGCGTTGGAAGTCCGGCGGCCGGCAACTCGCCGGCAAGACGTCTTGCGGGCGGAAGCCCTCCCCAGGGGGGACTTCCTCACCGGCACAGCATCTTGCCCCACACGAGGTGTTCGCCCCACAGTTGGAGCCCGCTGCCGGGGACCTTGAGCCCCGTGCAGACGATGAGTTCATCGCGCGCGGGCCGCAACTCGCGGACGGCTCTCCGCGAGGCGGTCACGCGCTTGCTCCTGCGCCCGCCCTTCTCCCCGGCGGGCACGGGACGAACCTCGCCCCCGGTCGATTTGTAGCGCCTGATCTCGTATCGCTCGTCCGCCAGGCCCCGGCTTAAGAGATGGGTGAGGAAGGTGTTCGCTTCTGGTCTGGGTTTCCGCATCGCGCGCCTCCTTGGGTGGGTGGATGATGGCGGCGAAGAACGCCCTCTCCCGGACGCCTTCCACCGCCCCTTTCCGGCCGGACTCGACCTCTCGGTGGCGCTGGGCGCGAAGGCGACTCTGCTACGGGAAGGGGAAGTCCGGGTCGTGACCGTGAAGCTCTCTTTCCTCGTCATCCCGGCGCCAGGCGTAACGGCCGGTTCGGCTCGACCATTCGAAACGCTCCTCTCGCCCGTCGGGGAGTTCGTAGCGAGCGAAGGCGGACCAATCCCCATGGCGGAACCCCCGCCACAGGACGCACGGAAGGGCCGTGAGAAGGCTCCAGAGGGCCGCGCAGGCCCAGACGGCCCCCAGGAGTCGGAGACCGCTCCCGGCCGCGAGAGAGCAGATTGTGGCGAGGAGCGCTGCGCCAGGTCCCGCCAGGACGAGGGCCCGGGTGTATCGGGATGGATTCCGGTTGTTCATGGGTTGCGCCTCCGGGCTTAAGGCTGAGGGGAATGCGGGTGCCGCCCGGCCTCTCCGGCCCGGCTCCCGCACCCCCGCCGTCTCTCTCCCCGGACTCTCCGGGACGCTTGCCCGGCAAGCGATGCGGCGGCACAATACCGTCCCATCGCGCTCCTTGCGCATACGCCTGGTCGCGTACGATACAGTTTGGAAAGGAACTGGAAATAAGGAAATCGGATATCGCAGTCCATGCCGCAGACCACGACTCCCTGTCGAGGACCTAGCGGAGCAGGCGGTGAATGCGCTCCTCGAGACCAACAAGGGTGCTCTTGTAAACGGGGAGACGGTCTCCCTGCCGGAGTTCGGCACGTTCTCGACGAGGAGCCGGTCGGCGCGGAGGAGGCGAAACCCCCGCACGCGGGAGAGCATCGTCATCGCCGCCTCGAAGACGCCGTCCTTAAAGGCAGGCAAAACCCTGCGGTACGCAGTGCGCTAGTGTCGACCGCTCCCGGACCTGGCCCCGGGATGTCTTCCGTGATGCTCGCGGCGACCCGATCGGCGACAATCTGCCGGGCGGATTTCCCGGCATGGCTCACGGGAGAGAAAAAAATGGCAGTCGAGCGCTGGAGCGACGGCAACGAGGTGGGGAAACGTCTGGCGGCGCATCGCCTTACCGCCCTGCTGTCGCTCGACCTTGAGGGCAGCAAGAACATCGGAGCGATCGGAGCGGTACGCACTGACCGCTCGACCGCCTTCACCTGGCGTGGAGAGAGCGGCGGATTGCGCGCTGCGCTCGCCGCACTCGACGAATTCGCCGACGGAGCCACGTGTCTCGTAGGACACAACATCATCGAGCATGATCTTGAACTCCTCTCCAGGCACGCGCCGGACCTGAAGATGCTCGACCTGCCTGCCATCGACACGCTCTACCTGAGTCCGCTGGCCTACCCCGAGAATCCCTACCATCATCTCGTCAAGCAATATCAGGAACCCGCGCTGGCGCGAGTGCAGATAAACGATCCCCTTCTGGATGCGGAACTGACACTAGAACTGCTGGCCGATGTCGCCGACGAGCTGAAGTCGATGGACGGCGGCCTGCTGCTGGCCTGGCACGCACTGCTCTCCACGGGCGTCACGGGGCATGCCTTCGACCACTTCTTCCAGCTGATCCGCGACAGTGTTGTCACGCCGCTTGTCGAGGACTCAATCCCGGCCATCACGGAACGCCTAGCGGAACGCGGGTGCCCGAACCAGGCGGCCCGCATCGCTCGCGAAGCGCTGTCGCATCCCCTGGCGCTCACCTATCTGCTGGCATGGTTGCCGGCGGCCGGGGGCAACTCCATCATCCCTCCCTATGTCGAGAAGAGGTTTGAACCGAGCGCACTCGCAACCAGGCTGCGCGATGCGCACTGCGGAGACCGACGCTGCCCGTGGTGCTCGGAACGTCTCGACGCCGGAAAAGCGCTAAAGCGCTGGTTCGGTTTTCCGGCCTTCAGGGACCATCCCAAGAGCCGGGACGGAGAGAGCCTTCAGCGCTCCATCGTCGAGAGGCACCTCGCCCGCTCCCATGTGCTCGGAATCCTTCCCACCGGGACCGGCAAATCGCTTTGCTATCAACTCCCGGCGCTGATGCGCTACGAGGCTACCGGGTCGCTCACCGTGGTGATCTCGCCCCTGGTGGCGCTGATGGCCGATCAGGTCGCCGCGATGCGGCGCGAGAGAATCGCCTGCGCCACCACCATCAACGGCCTCATCTCCATGCCGGAAAGGGCGGAAGCGCTCGCCCAGATCCGTCTCGGCGACGCCGGTATCGTGCTGGTCGCTCCCGAGCAGCTTCGCAACCGCTCCTTCAGAAAGGCGATCGCGGGACGCCGGATCGGCGCATGGGTCATCGACGAGGCGCACTGCCTCTCGAAATGGGGACACGACTTCCGTCCCGACTACCGCTACGTCGCGCGCTACATCGCAGAGCACCACGGCGAGGATGCGGCGCCGATTCTCTGCCTGACCGCGACCGCCAAGCACGACGTCGTCAAGGACATTCGCGAGCACTTCGAGCAAACCCTGAATTCGCGGATCGAAGTCATCGATGGCGGGGCGGAACGCAGGAATCTCGAATTCGTTGTCATGCCGACTTCGGCTTCGCAACGAATCGAACACATCCATCGGGCACTCGAAGACGCTCTCGGGAGAGCGGGTACGGGAGGGGCCATCGTCTACTGCACGACCAAGAGGAGCACCGAGGAGACGGCCAAGGCGCTCGCTGACAGGGGACTCTCCGCCCAACACTTTCACTCCGGCCTTTTGCCGGATCGCAAACGCGATATCCAGAGCGGCTTTCACGATGGCGACATCGACGTAGTGGTCGCCACCAACGCGTTCGGCATGGGGATCGACAAGAGCAACGTTCGCGCGGTCGTGCATGCAGAGATTCCGAGCTCTCTGGAAAACTACCTCCAGGAAGCCGGGCGGGCGGGCAGAGACGGCGAGCCCGCGCATTGCCTGTTGCTCTTCGAGCCCGAGGATCCCGAAAAGCAATTCTCGCTCACCGCGCGCTCGCGGCTGAATCGGCGCGACATCCAGGCGGTCCTGCGCGCGCTTCGCCGCCTCGACCGGCGCCGCCGGCGTCACCACGGCGACACCGAGGATGCGGTAGTCGCGACAGCGGGAGAGATCCTGCTCGAAGACGACGATAGCGAATTCACCCGGGACAGCGCTACCGACGACGATCGGGTCCGCACCGCCATCGCGTGGCTGGAGGAATCGAAACTCGCGCGACGCGACGAGAACTACACGCAGGTGTTTCCCTCGTCCCTTCGCGTCCCGAACCTGGCGGCGGCCCGTGACCGCATCCAGCGGGAAGGCGAAAGGAGAAGGATCCGCAAGGACGAGCAGGACCAGATGCTGCGCGTGGTTCAAACACTGGCGGAGGCGGACCCGGAAACCGGCATTTCCACCGACCAGTTGATCTACGAGTGCGGTTGCTCACTGACACAGCTTCGCAAGGTGTTCAGCACTCTCGAAGAGATCGGAGTCGCGTCGAACGACATGCGCATCACCGTATATGTCCATTCAGGAATCGCGAACGATTCATCCCGGCGCCTGATGCTCGCCCGGGAGCTGGAGCAAGCGCTCATCGCGGAGCTTCGCGAGGAGGCGCCCGACCAGGAGATCGACGTCTGGACCCGTCTTGCCCTTCGCCCTCTCGCCCAGCGCCTTCGATGGAAGGACATTGAAAACCCGTTGCCCGAACGGCTGGTGAGGCTTCTTCAGAGCATCTCCGCCGACGGCCGGGACGAGCCCGATGCGAAACGCAGTATCGAGATCCGCGCCCGCAACATGGAGACCGTTGCAGTCCGGCTACGGCGGAACTGGGCCGACATCGATCGCATTGCGCGGCTTCGCCGTGATGGCGCGGCCCGGCTTCTCGATCATCTGCTCGGCAAGGTGCCAGACGGAGTTCGCGGGGCCGATTTACTGATCGAGACGACCTACGGAGCGCTCGAACAGGCAATCAAGGATGACCTGGTGCTGAGGTCGGAGTTGAAGAACCAGAAGACACAGCCGCTCGTCGACCGCGCGCTTCTCTGGATGCACGAGCAGGAGGTCGTCACTCTCAACCGCGGCCTGACCGTATTCCGCCAGGCGATGACGTTGAAGGTCATGCGAGACGGACGAAACTTCACGATCGCGGACTTCGCGCCACTGCTGGATCACTACGCCGAGCAAACCGCGCAGATCCATGTCGTCACCGAGTACGCAAAGCTCGGGGTGGACGATATCCACCTGGCTCTCCGGCTGGCAATGGACTACTTCAAGATCTCTAAAGACGAATTCATCCACAAGTGGTTCAAGGGCCAGGAGACTACGCTACGGCGGGATACCCTCCCGGAGCACTACGAAGCGATTGTCAAGAAACTCGGCAACCGTGACCAGGAGCGAATCGTCGCCGACGACCGGGAGCGCACCAACGTGCTCGTGCTCGCGGGACCGGGATCGGGCAAGACACGGGTGCTCGTGCACCGCATCGCCTACCTCATCCGCGTACGACGGGAGAATCCGGGAAGCATATTAGCGCTCACCTACAATCGTCACGCGGCGGTGGAAGCGCGGCGTCGTCTCGACGAGTTGATCGGAAGCGACGCTCGCGGCGTCAACGTCATGACTTGCCACGCGCTCGCCATGCGGATACTCGGGATTTCCTTCGCAGAAGCCGCCACGAATCCGAGCGACGATACATTCAGAAAAATACTCCAGGATGCCACCCGGCTTCTGTGCAGCGACGAGGCGACCGGATTTATCACCCGGGAGCAGATGCTCGGGCGCCTCAACTGGATTCTGGTCGACGAGTATCAGGACATCGGCGAGCCCGAGTACGAGTTGATCGCCGCGCTCGCTGGAAAGACGCTCGCCGAAGACGACGCGCGACTGAATCTGTTCGCGGTCGGCGACGACGATCAGAACATCTACGCTTGGAAGGGCGCATCGGTGCGCTTCATCCGCCGCTTCGCCCAGGACTATCTCGCCAAGGAGGAGCATCTCGTCGAGAACTACCGATCGAGTCGCCACATCATCGATGCTGCAAGCCTGTGCATCGAAGGCGCGGCCGAGCGTCTCAAGCGCGACCACAGGCTTCGAATCGACTCCCACCGACTCGGCGATCCACCGGGTGGATCTTGGGCCAGCCTCGATACAGTAGCCGAAGGCAAGGTCCAGATCCTGAACGTCAAGGGCGGCCAACTTTCACAGGCCGTTGCCGCGGTCGAGGAGCTTAAGCGCCTCTCCCGACTCGACCCGGACTGGCATTGGAGCCGGTGCGCGATCATCGCCAGAAACTGGGCCGACCTCGACCCGGCAAGAAGCGCCTGCATGGCGCACGGGATACCGACGCAAAGCGCTCGTGAGGAACTCTCATCGTTCTGGCGCGCCCGTGAGACACAGCGGTTTCTGGACACTCTGGAAGCGAGCGATGCAACGACCGTCGAGACCCGGGAGATCCGGCGGTATCGCGAAGGCTTGCCCTCAGATCCATGGGCTGACCTTCTCACGCAGGCTCTCGACGAACTGCTGCTTGAGGAACACCATGCGACGATGCTGTCGATCGCTTACGTGCGCAACTGGCTCGGCGAGTGGAGCAAGGAAATACGGCGCAAGCAGCAGGGCCTGCTCCTGACAAGCGCCCATCGCGCCAAGGGTCTGGAGTTCGATCACGTCGTCATTCTCGACGGAGCATGGCGGAAAACGAGCGACTCAGACGACGAGGAGTCCCCGCGGCGGCTCTATTACGTCTCCATGACGCGCGCCCGCGAGACGTTGGCGCTGGTGCATCTGGAAAACGGCGACCGGCCGGATTCCCGGGACAGGCCGCTCCCCGCCAGGAAGGAAGAACGTGCCGCTCAATTACTTCAACCCCTCAAGGACTCCTCGTCCGTGATGGAACGTCCGGCGCCGAAGCCCGACCTCTCTGATCCGAGATTGGACGAGAGGATCGCAGTCTGTACGATGGAAGATGTCGTCCTGTCTTTCGCCGGATGGAGAAATCCAGGTTCCAGGGTGCACAGCGCCATCGACGCTCTCGCTCCCGGTGATCCGCTGTCTTTGTCGAACGAGGATGGACAGTGGAAAGTTCTCGACGTCACCGGACGACAGGTTGGCCGTATGGCGCGCAAATGGTCGCCGCCGGAAGGCTGGCACATCGCCAACGCGGAAGTCCACGGCATATTCCGGCGCTGGGCGAAAGACACGAACGACGAAGAGTACAAGCAAAGGCTTCGCTCCGAGGCTTGGGAAGTCGTCGTACCCCGACTCCTGCTGGCACGGTAGCAAGGTGAAACCCGGTGCACTGGCCATGGAGGCGGGTTTCCGGAGCGTTCCCATCCCGTCCGGCTCTGGCCGGTGGCCATCGTGGCCGAGGACATCATCGAGTGATGGAGATTGGCCTGACGACCATACCGACTGCCGCAGGGCGGTCACCCATCAAGGGAAAATGTGGAAAATCATCCCTATGACCAAGCGGATTGCGGAGGTTGAACCCTTCACCGAAACGGAATATCCTTGCCGTTCTCACGTAACGGTTCGACGGGGGGGTGATAACTTTGTCGATGCCAGAGACTTTTGTAGGAATTGCGCTGTGTAGCTAGCTTCAACTGGTGCTTTCCTGTTCCTCACCACCCTACGACCGAACGCATATATTTAGTGGCACTATTGACCCTCTCAAACTGCGGTCGTCAGTCATCGGAAAGCGTCTATACGATTTCCCCTTTTGATTACGGATTGGGCAAGGCGAATTCCAAAAGATGTTAGTAAAATGGTTATCCGAAATAATTTTGATCTATCGTTTCATTCGAAAACATGAATACGATTCTGGTTCGGGGTAACTCCACGAGCAAGGGTGAAAAACAGAACTATTCTTCACTTTCGCTGTTATTGTCGCAACGACCCGGCAATCTCGTCGAGGTTTCGTTTGACTGCTTGTCTGCTCCGTCTGAGAAGTCTCCCGGGCGGGCTCACAAAGGGAGGTGGATGTGAGAACAGTATTGACAATTCTTGCGGCGACGATTCTTGCGGCCCTCACGGTTCTGACCGGGTGCGGCGGAGGAGGGGGCGGAGGTTCTGTTCCCACACCTGTTGTTATGCCGGATTCTCCTGAGATGGAAAATATTCCCGAACCTCCCGGCATTGAGAATATCGCGGGGGTGGATATTCGGGATACGTGGAAATCGCCCGAACCGATCATGTCGTATTT
>VXPH01000028.1 GCA_009839615.1 Nitrospinota bacterium | reverse complement strand
CCTCTGCCCTGCGGGGGCGCATCGCCTTTTTATACCCCCCTGACAAGGGGGGGTAGGGGGGGGTTGCTTTTCCAACCGAAAGGAGGCGTCCCCTCTACCCCTTAAAAAGGGGACTTTTTCAACAACACCCTCGAGGGGGGAGTGATTGTTGAGCGCTCCAGAAGAGGGGGCGTGTTGCCTTGTCCCCCTCTATAACGCCCCTTCATCTTCTGCAAAAAACGCGGCGATCTTTCCCAGCGATGCGGGGATGTCCACGTCCCACTGGCGGTTCGATCCGCCCCCGGTGTGGGGCAGAAGAACGGCGTTCGGCAGCCCGATGAGGGGGCTGTCGGCGGGCAGGGGCTCAAGGCGGTAGACGTCGAGCCCGGCCATGGCGATCTCGCCCTCTCTGAGTGCGGCGGCGAGCGCCGCCTCATCGACGAGCGCGCCCCGGCCCACGTTGATGAGGGTCGCCGTCCGCTTCATGCGCGCGAGCTGTTCCGCCCCTATCATCCCCTCGCTCTCGGCGGTGTGCGGCAGGACGAGCACGAGATAGTCGACGCGCGTGAGCAGGTCATCGAATGGCAGATACGTCGCCCGGTATTCCGCCTCGACGTCGGGCTCGTGGCGCGTGCGCTGGTAGTAGAATATCTCCATGTCGAAGGCCGCGCAGCGTTTGGCGATGTCCATGCCGATGTCGCCCAGGCCGATGATGCCCGCGCTCTTGCCGAAAAGCTCCGCGACGCCCTCGATCTCCGGCCAGTTGGGCCGGATGTCCCACTGGCTGGTGGCGACCGGCTCGATCCCCATCTCGCGGTATACGCCCGCCTCGACCGCCTTCTGGCCCAAAATCGTCTTGCGCTCGCAGCAGAGCATGAGGGTGAGCGCCTGCTCGGCCACCGTGGCGTTCCGCATGAGCGACTGCGTGCCGACGGTGACCCCCCGCTCGCGCGCCGCGTCCACGGCGATGTTTTTGCAGTTGAGGCCGTGCTTCTGGATGTAGCGCAGCCTCGCCGCCGCATGGATGACCGAAGCCGGCAGCGCCGCCTTGTAGCTGAGGATCGCCTCGGCCTCGGGCGCCAAGGCCAGGAGCGCGTCCTCATCCGCGCTCCCGGGCGCGATGATATCGAAGGGCGCTGCGGCCGCGTTCGCCTTGACTCTCGCCAGAAAACGGCCCGACGCCCCGTCCGTGACGAGCAGGCGTATCTTGTCGCTCATGGATTCTCCTTGCGCGCTGCGTGAGGTGAAAGAACGAGGGGTTTTCTTAGCACAGGAGGGGGCGGGGGTGCTACGGGGTCGAACCTATCTGCAGAGGGGCTATTAAAAAAGCCTACAGAAGGAGCGTGCTAAATTTCACTCCCCCCTTGAGGGTCGGGCTTCCCGAGGGGAAAGCCCGACGGCAAGACGAAGACGAAGTCTGAAGTCGCGCCGGTGGGGGGAGATTTTTACTGTGGCATGTCCCCCCACCGAATCGCTTGCGGGCTTCGCCCTTAGCTCTTCGACTCCCCCTCAAGGGGGGAGTGGATTTTCTCTCTCGTCGGTTGGTTACATACGACAAATCTAGAAATCGGAGCTTTTTCAACAACCCCATTAAGCGGCCCGCGTCCCAAAGCCTGTAGGGCAGGCCCCTGTGCCTGTCCTGACGAGGGGCAACCGCGGGGGCAGGACAACCACAGGGGGCTACAATTCCTTGAAATTTTCGTCCGCGCCGGTTTTGCGTTACGAGAGGATCCCCCCGGCTCCCCTGCAGTGGCGTTTCCGCAGGGGAGTGGAGGAAGATACCTACCCTACTTGAACACCTCGAGCCACTCGCCGCGCACCTTCTTGAAGCTGCGCTGGGCGGCGACCCAGTCCTTGAGGCCGATCAGCTTCACCTTGCTGAGATCCATCAGGAACGGCCGCACGTTCGCCGGCGGCGTGTAGTTCTCCCTGAAGGAATAGATGGCCTCGTTGCCGACGTAGATGTCCGTGCCCTCCTTGCTCATCAGGAACTCGAGCAGGAGCTTGCCCGCGTTGGGGTGCGGCGAGCCCTTGATCACGCCCGCCTGGTTGCCGAGCATGACCTGGCCTTCCTTGAAGTGGCTGGACTTGATGATCTTGGCGAGCGAGGGCTTCTTGAGCACGTTCTGGTAGATGCGGCCCGTGAGGTTGAACATGTCCACCGGACGCTCGCAGTTGATGACCGTCTGGATGCGCGGCTCGGTGCGGAACATGACGATGGGCTTGGTGGCCTTCATCTTCTGCCAGAAGTCGCTCATGTTCACGCCCGCCTCGGTCAGGCCGATGACGGTGTTGGTGGTCGTGAAGCTCTTGGTGATGTCGGTCACGATGGTCTTGCCCGTGAGCGAGGGGTGGACCACGTCGAACAGCGAGGTGACCTTGAAGTCCTTCATGCCCGGACACGAGCTGTTCCACACGGGCTGGAAGCTGTAGGCGAGCGGCGTCACGATGTAGGGGTAGTTGTGGTACTGGCCGGCCTTCTCCACGACCTTCACGAGACCCTTCCACTGCCCGCTGTCGAGCTTCAGGAAGGCGCCGCGCTTCACCGCCGCGTGGAAGAACCCCGGCGCGCTCACCAGGTGGATGTCCACGGTGAACTTGCCCGCCTTGATCTCCTGGCGCACCTGCGCGACGGTCGAGCCGGTCCCCTTGCGCACGTTCCGGAACTTGAAGCCGTCGCCCAGGCCGTAGCGCTTGATGAAGGCGGGCCCCATCTTTTTGGATGTGCGGTCGCTGAACAGCGGGTTGAGAATGACCACGCCGCCCTCTTTTTTCGCCGCGCGGATGAGCTTCTTCTCCTGCTCGGTGATCATGGCGGCTTCGGCCAGCGAAGCGCCCGCGACGCACGCTGCGGCCAGGATCGCGACGGCGAATACGAAAAGTTTCTTTCTCATGTGTTTCCTCCTTTGGGTTGGTTGTTGATCCGTCAATCGGTCGGCGTGGGAGAACCGATGCGGCCGCTCCCGCCGTATCTCTCCGCCCGGGCCGCCTGATCGGCCCCGGCGTTTCCGTCTGCGGCTTCGTGAACGAGCATACCCGGATTATGAACCCGAAAGCGTGATGAGGGAAAGGGGGGACAGGCCCCTGCGCCTGTCCTGACGAGGGGCATCCGCGGGGGCAGGACAACCCAAAAGGGTTGTCCCTGCTACAGACCCTCCGCCAGCCTTTTCAGGTTCGCCAATTCCACGACGTTCTCTTCCGTCCCGCCCCGGTGGAGGGTCTGGTCCTCATAGGCGTCGTTGTCCACGGTGTGCATCACGTGGGTGACGTCGCCGACCTGCTCGAAGCGGTAGGTGATGACCTGGGCGGGCTTCTGGCTCCCGCCGACGTAGTTCTCCCAGACGATTTTCGAATGCGGCTCCCAGACGGTGATCACCGAGTCGCACTCGGGCCTGTCGTGAAAGGTCTGGTGAAAGCGGGTCCCCGCCCCCTGGTGGCCGCCGGGCGAGGTGATCGTCACCGCCTTGGAGAAGGGCGCGATCTGGGGGTGCGTCTCGACGTTCCCGACGAAGTCGAAGACTTTATCGACGGGCGCGCGGACCTGCTCGAGGACGACGACTTGCGGCATCTGTTCTTTCCTCCGTGCGTGAGGCGGCCCAGGTTTTAGACGGGCCGGGGGATCGTTTAACCCGGAATGACGGTTTCCTGCCCCATCCGGCTCGTGGGCCGCCAGCGCAGGGCGCGCCCCTCCGCCCAGTTCAAGATCTGGTTCACCAGGATGACCAGGAACATGAGCAGGAAGATGATGAGGATGAGGCCCGTGGTGTAGTACTCGTTGTTGTAGCGCTGGAGCAGGTAGCCGAGCCCCTTGTCCGCGATGATGTACTCGCCGACGATCGCCCCCACCATGCCGAAGGGGATGCTGATCTTGAGGCCGTTGAATATCCACGGCGAGGCGGAGGGGATCACGATCTTGCGCAGAATGGCGATCTTGCTGCCGCCCAGGACGCGCGAGACGTTTATCAGATCGCGGCTCACGCCGCGTATGCCCGCGAACGTGCTCACGAACGTCAGGAAGAACACGATGGTCATCACCAGGATGATCTTGGGCTGGCGCTCGATGCCGAACCACGCGATGAACAGCGGGGCGTACGCGATGCGCGGAACCCCGTTGAAGGCCATGATGAACGGCTCGATGACCAGGGCCACCACATCGATTTCCGCCAGCACGAAGCCGAAGAGGATGCCCGCCAGGGCGCCGAAGACGTAGCCCCAGAAGGTGTTCTCCACCGTGTAGAAGAAGTGCACCCACAGGGAGCCGTCCGGGTTGGCCGCGTCGGCGATCTCGAAGAACGACTCCACGAGCAGGCTCGGGCTGGAGATGGTGCGGTGGTCGATGAGGCGGCCCGAAACAGCTTCCCAAAGCACTATCATGATCACGCCGAACAGCACGCGCAGCGCCGCCACGCGCACCCAGCGGAGCTCCTCCGCGTTCCGCACCCGCCACCAGAGCAGGCGCATCCCCGTGACTTCCGGAGGCAGAAGCAGGTCCAGATCCTCGGGCGGCGTGGATTTCACTTCGTCGGTCTTCGCCATCACATCACCTTCGCCACTTCGTCTCGGAGTTCTTCCCAGAGCTTGTCGTAGATCTCGCGGTAGGCCTGCGAGTCGTGGATGTGGTAGACGTCGCGCGGGCGGGGGATCGTCACCGGGGAGACGCTCTTGATGGTGCCGGGCCGGCCCGTCATCACCACCACGCGGTCGGCCAGCGTGATGGCTTCGCCCAAATCGTGCGTGATGAAGATGATGGTCTTTCGCTCCTCGCGCCAGAGCTCGAGCAGCTGGTTCTGGAGCGTCAGCCGCGTCTGCGCGTCCAGGGGACCGAAGGGCTCATCCATCAGGATGACCTTGGGGTCGCAGATCAGCGTGCGGATGATGTTCACCCGCTGGCGCATGCCGCCCGAGAGCTCGTGCGGGTAGTGGTTCTCAAAGCCCGAGAGGCCCACCTTGTCGATCAGGGTCTGCACCCTTTCCGATACGCCGTTCGAGATGGACACCCCCCGGAACTCCAGGGGAAGCAGCACGTTCTTGCGCAGGGTCCGCCAGGGGAGCAGGTTGTCCTGCTGGGTCACGTAGCCGATCTCGGGGTTCAGCCCGCTGGTGCGCTCTCCCCGGAAATGCACCTGCCCGCTGCTGGGGGGGAAGAGCCCGGCCAGGATGTTCAGCAGGGTGCTCTTTCCGCACCCGCTCGGCCCGACGATGGTCACGAACTCCCCCTCGCCCACGTCGAGGTTCACGTCGCTCATCGCGTGGACGATGGTCCCCCGCGAGAGGAACCGCTTGCCGACCTGGCGTATGGACAAAGACGCCGTCACGTCATCTTGCTCCCTGAGTTCCCCCCGCCAAAGCGCACGCGCCCCGACGGGTTTGTTGAAAAATCATGCGATGGCGGGATTGCCGGAATGACGAGCAAAACCACACCTTCCTTGAAGTTCTTTTCACTCCCCCCTTGAGGGTCGGGCTTCCCGAGGGGAAAGCCCGACGATGAAGCCGAGCGTATTGTGCGAAGGCTGAATCGGTGGGGGGACATGGTTCTAAAGCAAGAACTCCCCCCACCAGCGCGGCTTCGGGCTAAAGCCCTCGCCTTGCTGACTCCCCCTCAAGGGGGGAGTGAATTTCAAAAGCGATCGCACAACCCAAAATCGCTACTTGGAGCTTTTTCAACAACCCCTCCCCGGTTGCGCCAAACGCTCATTCATCAATCGCGTTTAACCCCCCAACCCCCCTTATCAGGGGGCTTGTTTTTCTTACCCCCCTGTCAAGGGGGGGTTGCCTTTACCCTCTCAGGGACTTTTTCAACAACCCCCCGTGAAAAAGGGGGGCTGTTCCATGTACGAAAAAAAAACCGCCTACTTCAAAAAATCGTCCGTCCACACGTCGCTACGCTTGACGCTCTTGAGGTTCTTGAGCTTGCCGCCGCTCTTCATGATGTTGAACGTGGTCTGGACGGCCTCGTCCGTCATTACGCCGGTCGGGTTGACCGCGCCCTTCACCGTGGCGACCGAGATGCGGAGCGCCTCGGGCGTGACGCGCTTGCCGAAGAACGGCGTCATGTCCTTGGTGAGCTGATCGATGGAGGTCTTCTGGATGTAGTTCTGCGATTTCATGACCGCCCGCGCCATCCGCTTCACGAGCTTGGGGCGCTCCTTCATGAGCTTGGGCGTGGCCATGACGGCCGTCATCATGAACTCCTTGATGGCCTTGTCCTCGCCGGCCGCCCAGTTCACGAACCAGATGCCCAGCCCCTGGGAGAGCATGCGCTCGGGGTGCGGCGTGGAGATCGTGAAGATGTCGATCTTGCGGTTCTTGAAGGCCGGCAGCATGGTGCCGCCGCCGCCCACGGCGAGGATGCGCACGTCCGCGGGAACCTTCATCCCGGCGCGGCCCAGCAGGTTGCGGGCGAGCACGTCGGTGAGGGCGCCCGGCCGCGTCACGCCTACTTTCAGGCCCTTCGCGCGCTTGACCTTATCCATGAGCGGCATGCCGTCCTTGATGCCCGCCTTCTTGGCGGCGTCCTTGTGGATGACCATCCCGATGATGTTGCGCCTCAGGAGGTCCACGAAGCCGATGGCCCGTTTGCCCGAGTTGAGCGCGTTCAGCTGGTAGGTGCCCGGGCTGGCGGTGAACTCCGCCTTGCCCGCCAGGACGGCCGTCAGGTGCGGTCCGCCGCCCGCGGTGGCCTTCACGTCCAGTTCCAAGCCCTCTTCCTTGAAGAAGCCTTTTATCCGCCCCACGTAGATGGGGAAGAAGCTCAGGCTGTCCACCGGCTGGGTGAGGATGACCTTCTCGGCCGCGGGCGCGGCGCTCGTGAGCGTGAGCGAAAGTGCGAGCGCTGCGATGACCGGGAGAATCCGTATCCATTTACGCCACATGAGAGTGCTCCTTTTCACAAAGAGGAAGACCGATTCCGGGGACGTTCGTACCCCGGGAAAACAGAATGGGTTGCCTGTTTTTTTCGGGGTTATAGCACGGGGGGTGCGGGTTCGCAATTCGGGATGATGCCTTTTGGTATGAAACCGATAGTGTGAAGTGGACTAGAAATAATAAACCCCCGGAGAGGCCGAGGCATCGCGGCGGGCGGGTGAACCAATCATGAATGAGCGACGCCCGCGGAGTGGTTCACAATCACCGCGTCGCCTCTTTCCCGCCCTCAAGCCGGGCGGTTCGCGAACCCCGGACAGGCGTAGGAGCCTGTCCGGCTACGGGACGCCGGATGAAAGGGCTCCGGCATGACGGGCGAAACCGAACCTCAGGCAATCTCTCCCTTCATCAGTCGGAATCGGCACTCACTATCTCCGCCTCATGCTCCACCGGAAAGTTGACCGAGCGCGCAATGAAGCACTTGGCATGGGCCTCGGCGTGGAGGTCGTGCGCCGTCTCGGGGTCGCTCCCGGCCGTGATCGAGACGCGGGGGTGTAAGATGACGTTCGTGAACTCGCCCGAGCCGTCCGCGCGGGTGCGCATGACGCCAGTGGCTTCGTCTTCATAGGCCGTGACGACGACGCCTTCCGCCGCGCACAGGTGCAGGTACCAGAGCATGTGGCAAGCCGAGAGCGCGGCCACGAGCATATCTTCGGGGTTGTGGCGGCCCGGGTCGCCGAGGAAGGCGGGGTCTGCGGAGCCGCGGATGGGCGGCTTGCCCGCGCAGGCGATATCGTAATCGCGCGTGTAGGCTTTGTATGTGGACGTGCCCGTACCACTGTTGCCAGCCCAGGTGATGCGCGCGGCATAGGTGTGTTCGGCGGGCATGGCTCCTCCTTTATCAGGCGGAATGTAAAACTCGCTCCCCGCCCGCGTCAAACCCTCGTCTTGCATGGTCGCCGTATCGGCCTCACCCCGAGTAGACGTCCCCTCGGCGATGCCCGGAACAGGCTCCGGCGGCGTACCGAAGGGCGCTCCCTCGATACGGCGCGAAAACGCGCCTGCTCGAGATGAGGGGCTTTCAACCCAAAATCGTTTCCCGAGGGTTTCAACAACCTCTCCTCAGCCGCGTGAAACACTCGCTCCTCACTCGCGTTTGATCACGCAATTGCCCGCAACTGCCGTCACGGGGCACGGCGAGAGTTCGCGTAGGATGGGGAAGCGCCTTGGCGCGTCATGAAAAAAAGGAATTCCTGAAAAATTCGATAAATATCGATAAATTAACGGGGTTTTTCAATAAATTGACGGGGTTTTTCTGAAAGTGAAAACGGCGGGAAACGGGGGGCGGGCCGGGGGGTTTTTCCGGCGGCGCGATGATGTATAT
>VXPH01000122.1 GCA_009839615.1 Nitrospinota bacterium | reverse complement strand
ACCCCCCCTTCCCTCCCCGCCGCGGGGCCCCTCATTTGTTTATACCCCCCCGCCCCGGGGGGGGCGGCGGGGCGGTGCGGGGGGGGGGGGTCGTTCACGTAGAAGGTGAGCGAGGCCCGCCCGGCCTCATCCGCCGCCTCATCGAGCACGCCGCGCAACTCGCGCTTGATGTCTTCGGTGCTCTGGCCGGGCACGGTGCGGATGTCGAGATAAAGGCTCGCCTCGGCGGGGTTTCTGGAAAGGCGCCAGGGCCAGCCGCCCCGCACGGCGGCTATCGTCACGTTGGGGTGCTCGCCCATGCAGGAATGCCTGGCCTCGTAACCGGGAATCCACGCCTCGACAGCGCTTTGTATGCTGTGGATCGCGCGCACGGCGTTCACGACTCCCGGACGGTTCGAGAACACGCTGTGGCTGATCGTGCCGCTCGCGGTGATCTTCGCCCACACGACGCCCATGTTCGCGTTCGAGACCTTGAGCCCCGTCGGCTCGGCGAGGATGGCGCAGTCCGCCGTCACGCCGTGGAGGATGAGGTGGCGCGTGCCCGTCCCGTAGCCCGAAAAGGATTGGCCCTTGAACTCATCCACGGGCGCCTTTTCTATCTCGCCCACCACGCCTGCCAGCGTGAGGTCGCCGCTTAGGCCGACCTCCTCCCGGCAGACGGCCTCGAGGGCCGCCAGCGCGCCCGCCAGGCCGCTCTTCATGTTGTTCGCGCCCAGACCCCATATCCAGCCGTCGCGGTGGACGGCCTTTGGCTTGAAGCCCTCGCCGCTCAGGTAGTCCTCATCCCCGTCGTAGGAGGTGTCCATGTGGCCGGTGAAAAGAAGATTCAAGCCGTCTCCCGCGCCCTCGCGCACGCCGATGGCGTTCGGTCTTCCGGGGTCGACTTCCTGAAGCTGGGTTTCCAGACCCGCGCGCGCCATGCGGCCTTCCAGATAGCGCGCCATCGCGGCCTCCCCGCCGGTGGGGCTTGCGATGTTCACCATCTCGCTCAGCAGTTCACGCACGGCGTCGGCGGTGATGTGGCGCGCGCAGCGCGCATAATCGGGGTGCGGCATCGGTTTCCCTTTCTCCCTTAACGTACCGGATGCTCTAGCGTATCATGGGCGGGTCGTTTTCCGGTATCTCCGCTTTCATCGAGGTGCGCCTCTGAATCCCTCCAAAAGCACGCGCGGATACGATTACACCCGGGGCTCGGTCGGCTGGGCCATCACGCGCCTCTCGGTGCCGATATGCGGCGAGCGCATCCTGCGCAATCTGGACGGCATTTTTGAGATTTACTGGCTCGGCCGGTTGGGGGCGGATTCGCTGGCGGCGGCGTCTCTGGGCTTCATCACCTTGTTGTTCATCCGCTCGGGGCCTTTCGGGCTCAGAATCGCAGGCCAGGCGCTCGTGGCCCAGCGCGTGGGGGCGGGCGACGCGCAAGGCGCTTCCGTCATGGCCGGGCAGACCATCTTCCTGGTCGGCGTCTTCAGTCTCATCGTCGCGATTTCGGGGTATTGGCTCGCCCCTTCCCTGATGGGTCTCATGACGCAGGATCCGGCTCTGGCCGCCCTGGGCGTCGTCTACATCCGCTCGGGCTTCGCCGTGCTGCTCGCCGTGGAGGCGATGTTCGTGATCGGCCAGATATTGCGGGGAACCGGCGAACCGGGCATCACCATCGCGGGCGTGGTGGCCTCCACCGCCTTGACGCTCGTCTTCATCCCCCTTTTCATGTTCGGCTGGGGCCCGGTTCCCGCTCTGGGGATAGCGGGCAGTTTCCTTGGTATCGGCGTGGGGAGGCTGGGCGGTTTCGCGACGATGCTGGCCTTCATCGTGAAGGGGAAATCGAGGCTCCGCCTCAGGTGGGCCGACTTGCGCCCGCGCGCGTCCGAGATATCCCGCGTCGCGCGTCTCGCCTGGCCCGCCATGGCGCAGAACCTGCTCGAGCGCAGCGCGCTGCTCCTCATGGTGCGGATGCTCTCCCCATTCGGGGCGAGCGCTCTCGCGGCGTGGAGCATCGGCAACCGCGTGACGATGATCGCCCGGATGCCGAGTTTCGGTCTTCAAAGCTCGGTGCGCACGCTGGTGGGCCAGAACCTGGGGGCGGAGAGGCCCGAGCGGGTAACGCGCACGGTATGGCTCGCCGTCGCCGCTCTCGGCGTCCTGATGACGGCGGCGAGCGTCTGTTTGTTCGTCTGGGCGCGGGAGATCGTCTCGTTCTTCGGCATGAGAGGGAACGCCACGGCCGTCATGGCGCTCAGAATCCTGTGCGCGGGTCTGCTGATGGAGTCGATCCGCCGGGTGATGGCGGGCGCGTTCCAGGGCGCATCGCGCTCGAAACCGCCCATGATGGTGGAGGGCGTCGTCCGCTGGGGCGTACAACTGCCCGCCGCCTATCTGCTCTCCTTCTGGCTTGCCGTGGGCGCGGGCGGCGTCTGGTGGGCGGTGAGCGGGGGACAGATATTGAGCGGCGCGCTCCTGCTCGCGTGGTTTTTCCAGTGGACGAAGAGTGGAGACGTTCGCGGCTTCATGGGCGCTCGGGGTTTGAAATCGGCGCGCGAATCCACTTAAGCTGTCCCCGCCGCTTTGGACGATCTTTTCAATCTCTCGTGAGAGATGATGTGATTGGCGGAGCGCGCGATTCGAGACGTAAAAACGCTCCTCCCGGGGAGGTGGTTGTGCGATGAACAGGGTTTTCGCAGCGGGGCTTTTTCTCATAGCGGGGTTTGGCGTTGTCGTGACTTTGACGAAAAGGCCCGAGCCGCCGAGGCATCCACGCGTGCCCGTAACCGAGGATATGGCGCAGATTAACCAGGGGAAAAAGCTGTTCGCGCGCAACTGCATGCGCTGTCACGGACCCGAAGCCACGGGTACGCGAATCGGTCCGCCGCTCGTGCACAAGATTTACGAGCCCTCCCACCACGGAGACGCCGCATTCTTCATGGCGGTATCGCGCGGTGTGAAGAGCCACCACTGGAAGTTCGGCGACATGGTCCCCGTGCCGGGCGTGAAGCCGGAAGACGTGGCCCTGATCGTCGGGTACGTGCGCTGGCTGCAGCGCAAGGCCGGGATTTTTTAGAGGATAGAGGACGAAGAACGGATGAACGAACAAGACGCGTTGCATGAGTTGAGGCGAAAACGCCTGCGGAGAATGGTCGCCCTGTGCGGACGGGCGCATCCGTTCTACAAGCGCCGTTTCGCCGAGGCGAACCTCATCCCCGAGGCGGTCAAGGAACTGGATGATCTCCAGAAAATCCCCCTCACGAAAAAAGAGGATTTCATGGCGGCGCCCGAGGATTTCAGCCTCGACCCCTCCTGGCTGCCCGAGCTTCCCTTCGAGGAGCGCACCATGTGGAACGTGGCCTACACCACGGGCACCACGAGCGGGCGGCCGTCTCCTTTCTTCAACACCACGCACGATCAGTACCACATCATGCTCCAGGCGAAGGTCTGCAACGAGGCGGAAGGGCTGCGGAGCGGTGACGTCATCGCGAACCTCTACCCGCTCTCGCCCATGCCTCTGGGCGGGTTTCTCTGCTGCGTACGCTCGGCCGAAGTCATGGGTTTGCCCGTGGTGAGCGCGCTCACGGGCAGCCCCCATCCCGAATATCCCGTAAGGCGCTCGCTGGACGAGGCCGTCGACGTGGTGGCCGATTCGGGAGCCACCATCATCTGGGGGGTGCCGAGTTTCGTCCGCCGTTTTTTAAGAAGAGCGCGCGAGCGCGACGTCAAGCTCTCCCGCGCGCGCATGGTGCTCACCACGGGCGAGGCAGTGAGCGACGCCCTGCGCGAGGAATATATAGATCACCTGCGCTTTTTCGGGGCGGATGAGCCGCAAGTCAGGGTGCGCTACGCGGCCACGGAGATGCAGGGCGGCCTCGTGCAGTGCGCGAACGACGCGATGCCGCACAACGTCGTGCCCGAACTCTATCTGCTCGAGGTGGTGGACCCCGAGACGGGCGAGCGCGTGCCGGAAGGAGAAGAAGGGGCGGTCGCCCTCACGCACTTGCACCGCCGGGGCACGGTGTTCCTGCGCTATCTCATCGGCGACCTCATCGCGCTCAAATGGGAGCCGTGCCCGCACTGCGGGCGGGTGGGCGAGCGCATCGTGCGCCTGCCGAGGAGGACGGGCGATCTGCTCAAGGTGCGCGGGATGCTCATGAACCCCGATATCATCCTCGACCTCCTCTCAAAAGAGCGCGCGATACGCGAGTTTCAGGTGCGGATTCGCAAGTCTGCGCCCGAGGATGCGGATTCGATGGATGAGATGATCATCCGCCTGGAAGCCGAGGAATCCGAGCGCGAGCGGCTCGGCGCCTCCTTGCCGGACAGGGTACGGGGAGCGGTGATGATACGGCCGGCTCTCGAGTTCGTGGCCCCGGGCGTGATCCACGACCCGATGCGCGACGTGAAGGCCCGCCGCCTCGTCGATGAGCGGTGAGCGTCAATCGCGACCGGAGAGGGGTTGTTGAAAAATCTCCGGGAAGTGATATTGGGTAGCGTGCACGCTTTTGAAGTTCACTCCCCCCTTGAGGGGGAGTCACAGAGGCCGAGCGGTTTGTGCGAAGGCCGATGTGGTGGGGGGTAAAATGCGTTTATTGTCATTCCGAGTTATACCCCCCACCGAATCGCTTTCGGGCTTACGCCCTCAGCTCTTCGACTCCCCCTCAAGGGGGGAGTGAATTGCCCCTCTCCTTCGACTTAAAAACCAACCCCCCTGTCCCCCCTTGTCAGGGGGTAAAAGCAATGCCCCCGACGAGATTTTTTCAACATCCCTGGAGAGCGCGATTGCACCGATTGACGAGGAAGGGCTGACCCACCAACGCCTACCAGGCGAAGTTTCCTTCCTCATCGAGCGGTGAGAAGGGGTTAAAGGCGACTTCCCAGTAATGCCCGTCCGGATCCTGGAAGTATCCCGAATGGCCGCCCCAGAAGACGTCCTGCGCCGGTTTCACGATGACGCCGCCTGCGCGTTCGGCTTCACCCAGCACTTTGGCGACGTCCTCACGCGTACGAACGTTGTAGGCCAGGGTGACCGCGCCGGTCGCCTCACCGCTGCCCGCCTGCGTACCGACGTCCTCGATGAGCTTGTCGCGGGGGTAGAGGGCGAAACCGATTCCGTTGAGCGTGAAGCAGACGATGGAATCGGCGTTCTCCTCGCTCGCAACACGCCAGCCGAGGGCCTCGTAGAACGCGCGCGCGAGAGAGAGGTCTTCCACGCCCAGGGTGACGATGCTGAGACGCTGATCCATACCGTCTCCTCCCTGGTTGGCGTTGAGCCGTAAATTCGGCGGGGTTTCTCTGCGGCTCGGTTATACGCCGAGATACCGCATGCGGGTTTCCTGGTCTTCGAGCAGGTCGGCGGAAGCGCCTTCCCACTGGATGACGCCTTTTTCGATGAGGTAGGCGCGCCTGGTGATGCTGAGCGCCATGCGGAAGTTCTGCTCCACGAGCAGGATGGCGATGCCTTTTTTCTGAATCTCCACCAGCACGTTTTCGATGGTCTCGACGTAGGCGGGCATGAGTCCTTCTGTGGGCTCGTCCACCATGATGAGCTTGGGCTCCGTGCCGAGTCCGCGCGCCATGGTGAGCATCTGCTGCTCGCCGCCGCTTAACTGGTTCCCCTTGTTGTTGATGCGCTCCTTGAGACGCGGGAAGAGGGAGAAAATCCAGTCGAGATGCGTATCGAGGTTTTTTGCGCCGTCGATGGGGATGCGGCTGATCTTGAGGTTTTCATAAACACTCAGGTTGGTGAACACCTGGCGATCCTCGGGGATCCATGAAATCCCCGCGAGCGAGACGGTGTGCGCCTCGGCCTGAGTGATGTCGGCTCCCTCCATGGTGATTTTGCCGCTCTGGGGCGTCAGCAGCCCCATAACCGTCTTCATGGTTGTGGATTTGCCCGCCCCGTTCCTGCCGAGGAAGGCCACCGCCTCACCTTCGTCCACCTTGAGGCTCAAGTCGTGAAGCACGTGGCTCAGGCCGTAAAACGTGTTGATGGAATCTACTTCGAGCATTATTCCCTCAGGTATACGCGCTGCACTTCGGCGTTGGCGCGAACTTCTTCCACCGTACCCTCGGCGAGAAAAGCGCCGTTGTGCAGCACGGTGATTTTGTCCGAAATACCCAGGACCACCTCCATGTCGTGCTCCACGAGCACGATGGTGAGCGGATCGGCCAGGCCCTTGATGAACTCGCCCGTCTGGAGCGTCTCCTCTGGGCTCATGCCCGCGGTGGGCTCATCCAGCAGGAGCAATTTAGGGTCGGTGGCGAGCGCGATCCCGATTTCGAGATAGCGCTGCTCGCCGTGCGCGAGCGTGCCGGCGAGTTCGTCGCGTTTTTCCGTCAAGTTGATGCGCTCGAGGATCTCGTCCGATTTTTCGACCAACTCCTTGTGGCTGGGAACGGTCGACCAGAGGTTGAACGTCATCTTGCGCGACTGCGCGGCGATGCGGATGTTCTCCAGCACGCTCAGCTTGGGGAAGATGTTGGTGATCTGGTATGTGCGGCCGATGCCCAGATGGGAGCGTTCATGGGCGGGCACTTCCGATACGTCCTCGCCGTCGAAGATGACCTGTCCCGACGTAGGCAGCAGATCGCCCGCGATCATGTTGAAGAATGTCGTTTTGCCCGCGCCGTTGGGTCCGATGATGGAGCGCAGTTCGCCGGAATCGACCGCATAGTCCACGCTGTCCACGGCGACCAGGGCGTCGAAGTGCTTGCTCAGGCTTTTTGTTTCCAAAATAGGCATTTTGTCTTTCCGTTATTCGGAGTCGGCAACCGCCTCGGCCTCGTCATTTTTCGCCAAAGCATTTTCCACGGCTTGTTTCGTCAATAATTTCTTCTCGCGGTATTCGAGCGTCATGTTGCGGATGGTGCCCAGAATGCCGGAAGGCACGAAGAGCACGATCAGCACGAAGATGCCGCCTACCCACGCTTCCCAGTACTGGAAGATGTCCAGGTATTTGACGAATTCCACGCTCATCAACTGCCGCAGGTACCAGTAGATGAACGAACCCACGGCAGGGCCCAGGAAGGTGCCCGCGCCCCCGAAGAGGGTGATGATGACGATTTGCCCCGAGGTGATGAAGTGGATGTTCTCGATCGGTACGGTCTCGCCGTAGATGATCGCCAGCGCGCCCGCGACTCCAGAGATAGCCCCGCTCATCGTGAACGCCATGAGCCGCACTTTCGCCACGTTGTAGCCGCATATGCGCGCGCGGTCCTCGTTTTCACGAACTGCCCTAAGCACATGACCGAACGGTGAGCGCAGCACCTGCCAGATGGCGGCAATGAAGACGACACTCAATATGTAGACGAAGAAATAGGTGATGTTCGCGTCCATGATGCCCACGCGCAGGCCGATGGATCCCAGCCGCATGTTCTCGAGGCCGCCCAGGCCGTCCGTTCCGCCCGTGAGGTCGTCGAACGTCTGCGCGGAGTAGTAGAAGATCATGCTGATCGAGAGGGTGACCATGGCGAAGTACACGCCGCGCTTCGTGCTGCAAATGGTGCCGATGAGCCAGGCGACGAAAGTGGAGACGATGATGCAGGTGATGAGCGAGATTTCGAGAGGCAGCACCTTGAAGACGCTGACCATCCAGTCGGGCGCGTAAGTGCCGGGCTTGATCCAGGCGTGCATGATGCCCACGGTGTAGCCGCCCACGCCGAAGAAGGCGCAGTGGCCCAGGCTGAGCATTCCGGTGTTGCCGAGCAGGATGTTGAAGGCGATGCCGAACAGCGTGTAGATGAGAATCTGGATCATGAGCGGTGTACTCGGCACGAAGCCGCGAATCTCCGCGACGATCTCAGCGGTTTCCTCCCAGTCGTTGTCCTCGAGCCAGATGATCGATTCGTTCAGGGCGTCGAACAGGAACGGATAGACCACGAGGATGGCGGCGAGAATGAGTATCCCGTAGTTGTCGAAAACTTCCGCGAGCCAGGCCCAGAAATCCTTGGGCGTGAATCGGTTTTTTGGAGCAGTTGAGTCCACTTTAGAAATCTCTCCCGAGACGAACCGGTTTTTTAGTCAAAAGCGCCTTCCTGGCCGAACAACCCCCTTGGTCTCAAGAGAAGTATTACCGCCATCACGATGAAGAGCAGGATGTCGGACGCTTTTTCCCAGAAATCGGGGCCGATCACCGTACCCGTCCAGTTTTGAACCACGTACTGGGTTCTGCCCACCAGGGGCGTCAGCGCCCATAGCTGGCCCAGAATCAGCCCGCCGATCACCGGACCGATGAAGCTCCCCATGCCGCCGACGACGACCACGATGAAGGTCTGCACCAGTATGAGCTCGCCCATCGTGGCGTCCACCTCGAACAGGGGCGCTATCATGACTCCGGAGAATCCGGCTAGGGCGATGCCCAATCCGACC
>VXPH01000231.1 GCA_009839615.1 Nitrospinota bacterium | reverse complement strand
AGATAGGTGTTGTGGTGCTTGGTGTGGTGAATCTCCATCGTGCGCGCGTCGATGTGCGGCTCCAGTGCGCTGTAGTCGTAATCGAGAGCGGGAAGTTCAAATGCCATTTCGTTTTCTCCTTGATGGGAATGGAAGGTTCCGATTCAGGTGATAAAAATCAAACCACAGGGGCCGCAGCCCCGAAAAATCATCAAAATCCAGCCGGCTCGCATGACGGCGAAACGAGACGCTGCGGATAGGTTTTCCGTTTTTGTAAAATTGTATCTCTGCCCTGATTCCCAAGCGCGCGTATTCTACTTTCAGGGATCGAGCGCGTCAAACCGCATACCGAACGGGATCGGCCCGCATTTCACCTATTCGGGCGCGTCCATCTTCTGTATCTGGTCGAAATCGCGGTAGAGGAGCGTCAGGTCTTCCTCGATCATCCCCCGCTCAACGGCCTTCTTCAGAAACGAGAGCGTGTGCTCGGCGAGCTGGATGTCGGCGCCCCGCTTTCGTCCGATGCCGACGGCCAGCCCGACGTCTTTTTGCAGATTGTAGATGCGCGCCTGCCCATTCCAGGTGCCCGAGAGGATGTTGTTCGGGAAACGGTGGCGGCTCGCGTAGCTGTAGGCCGTCGATGCGTTGAAGATGTCGATCATGTCCTCGACCCGCATCCCGAGCCGCTCGACGAGGCGCGCGCCCTCGCACGTCGCCAAAAACATCGTGTGGAGCACCATGTTGTGGATGAGCTTCATGGTGTGGCCCGAGCCCAGCGCGCCCAGATGGAAGATGTGGTCCACGAAGGGTTTCAGGTACCGCCTCGTGCGCTTTAAGAGCTTCTCATCCCCTCCGATCATGAGCGTGAGCCTGCCCTCCAGGATGTTGCCAGGTCCGCCGCTCATCCCTGCGTCGAGATAGCCTAACCCCGCGCGCTCGGCGCGCTTCGCAAGGCGCTTGGTCTTCGCCGGATCGGACGTCGTGAGGTCGTAAATGATGAGGCCTTTTCTCGGGTTCTTGAGCAGGCCGTCCTTTCCACGGAAACACGCCGCTATCTCGTCCGATGAAGGCACGACGAAGAAGACGACCGCGCAGGCCTCGCCTATTTCGTGCGGCGTGGCGATGGTCACGCCCTCGGTATCCTCGAACGGCTCCCGCCTTTCTTCCGAAACGTCCCAGACCATCAGGGGCATCTTCGCTCCGATAAACCTCTGCGCCACGGGATTCCCCATGCGGCCCAGGCCGATGACGCCCACGCCCTTTCGTTTCGCCATGAAACACCTCGGAAAAATCCCTGGGATGAAGGAATATGCTGGAGCCGACGACCGGACTTGAACCGGTGACCTGCTGATTACGAATCAGCTGCTCTACCTGTCTGAGCTACGTCGGCAAGAAGGAGCATGCAACCCTGGTGAGGTTCCGCGTTCCCCATGAGGGTGGTATTGAACACGCCGCCTCCCTCTTCGTCAAGCCGAAAGAGGGCCGCGAAGCCTGAATCGCGGAGTCCGCGCCGCCTGAGGTTCGCCAATCAGGCTTGACTTACGGGCCGACGCGTCGTAAATCTCTTTTCTCTTTGTGCCGCTAGCTCAGCTGGTAGAGCAACGGACTTTTAATCCGTAGGTCCAGGGTTCGAGTCCCTGGCGGCACACCACAAATCGCCCCGAATCCGTTCGGGTTTCATACTATTTCTCACAGGACCGCCCGGCCGAGGGCGCGTGAGGGCGGGAATCGCGGCGCCCCCGTATGGGGGCCGGTTCGCGCGCCCGTTGCCGTTCCCCGGCCGGCTTCCGCACCGACAAGATGGAGACCGAACATGGACGACGCCGAGAAGAAGGCCCTGATGGACCAGATGGTCGCCGACCGCGGCTGGATTTTGCCCGAACAGGAATTCTACATCGAAAAGGACCCCGAATATCACGCCAGACAGAGCGCGGTGTACAACCACGTCATCAAGCGCGAGGGCGCGCTCTCCGAGAAGATGCGCGAGATCATCACCGTCACCGCCCTTTGCGTGCGCCTGCCGGGCACGGAGGTGGAGACTTACGTCAAAAACCACATCCGCCGCGCGCTGGACCTGGGCGCCACAGAGGATGAGATATTCGAGGCCGTGCAATGCCTCATCTTCCCGGCCGGCGGGCCCTCGCTGATGATGGGCATCAAGTGCCTGCGCGCCGTGCTGGAGGAGCGGAAGTCTTAGTATCCATTATTCGATATCCCAGGGGAGGCAACATGGACAGAAGCATCTGGGCGACCTGGTACGATCTGCCGAAAGAAGACGAGGCCAAATACAACGACTGGCTCCACCACACTCACATCAAGGACGCGCTCAAGCGCCCCGGCTACATGTGGGCGGCCCACTACGAGCTCGTGGACAGGGAATCGCCCAAATCGAAGCGAAAAGACCACCTCGCCTACACGGACGACCCCTCGATCCCCAGCGGCACGGAGTTTCTGCTGCTCTTCGGTGGCACGAGCGCGGAAGTTTTCCTGAGTCCCAACCCCGCGCAGCTCGCGGAGACCTACTCCGATGAGACGAAGGCGATGATCGCGAAGCGAATCGGCGAGCGCACCGGCATCTTCACCGAAGTCGACCGGGTGAACGGCCCCGACGCCGCCAAGCGCGCCGTGGGCGGCGTGCCCGCGCCGATACTCCAGATGGGCACGTTCAACTGTTTCACGCCCGAGGATGATTTCGACCTGAGTTCCTGGTATGCGCAGGACCGCCTGCCCGCGATGAAGTACATGCGCGGCTGCGTGGGCACGCGCAAGCTCGTCTCCGTGGCGGGGTGGGCGAAGCACAGCATTTTTTATGAGTTCTCATCACTGGAGAAAGTCCTCGAGCACTTCCCGCGCGCGGACAAGCTCTTCCCCGGCGAGAACGACTGGTCGTACCACGTGTGCCAGCGCCTGCTCCACGCGCCCGGCTCGCCCACGCGCGGCAAGCGCATCTGGCCGCCGGTGGAATGAGCAAGGGGGCGCAAGAATGAGTTACATGAAACCGATACAGGTCGAGGAGGCGGAAGGCGAAGCCGCAAAACTCTTCGAAGGCGTGACGAAGATGCTCGGCCGCGTGGCGAATTCCTTCGCCGTCATGGCATATCAGCCCCACGTCGCCAAGGTCATCCTGCCGCTCACCGTCACGCTCATGCGCGAGGGGCTGGGCACGGTGCTGCCCACAAAGATCAAGGAAATCGCCGTCATCAAGACGAGCCACCTGAACGGGTGCGACTACTGACTCGGCCACAACACGGCGCTCGGTCGGGACGCCGGAGTCACCGAAGATCAGGTGGGCGAAATCTGCTCGGACGCCTATATGGATTCAAAGACGATGACCCCGAGGGAGAAAGCCGCCGTCCTGTGGGCGGAGCACGTGACGCGGAACACCGCCAAGACGCGCGACGACGTGTTCGAGGAAGTGCGGCGCCACTTCGATGACACAGAATTCGTCGAACTCACGATGGTCATCACCTACTTCAACATGAGAAACCGCTTTCAGGACGCCCTGCGCATCCCGCTCGATGAGTCGAAAACGATATCGGGCATCACCATCGGACGCAGGCAGGACCCCGAGAATCTCAAGAATTATCTCGCAGATGTGGTGGCGGCGTGGCCCGAGCGTTTCCCGGGGCCGGAGGATGAAGACGACTCAGCGGAGCGACCCGGATGAGCGAAAAACCCGATTTCATCTGGGAGAACCTGGAAGTCGGCATGACTATCGGCGAGCGCAGCCTCACGGTGACGCAGGCGATGGTGGACGCGCACTGCGAGGCCGTGGGCGCAAAGCGGGAGTGGTACCGGGGAGAATCGCCCGCGGGCGGGGCCATCGCGCCGCCCATGATCTTCATCAACGACCTGCTCGCCATCTACGATGCGAACTACAAGCGCTTCGGCACCATCCACGCCAAGCTCGGCTACCGCTTCCACAAACCCGTACGCGTCGGCGAGAGGGTGCACCAGAAGGTCACGGTGACCGACCTGTACGTGAAGCGCGAAAAGGGCTGGATCGTGAGCGAGCTCGCCGTTACGAACGAGGCGGGGGAGTTGCTGCTCACCTCCGCGCACACTTCGGTCCTGAGCCTCACGAGAAGGCACGAAGAAGATGACTGATACCCCCCTCGAAAACCTGGAACCGGGAGACGCCCTCCCCGAGCGGACGCACAAGGTGGACTGGGAGGATATCCTCAAATTCAACCGCTACGTCACCGGCGGGGTCGATACGAAGAACATCCACACGGACGATGAGGTGGCCAGAAAGGCGGGCCTCCCCCGCGCGGTGGCGACGGGCCGCCACCCGGTCTCGTTCATCACCGAACTCATGGTCGATCACCTGGGCTTCGGCTTCATCATGGGCGGTGAAGTGGAAGTCTCCTTCGTAAAGCTGATTTTTCCGGGCGACGTTCTGACACTTAGGTCCGTGCTCAAGGAGAAAACGCCCGATGGGGACGCAACGCGCTATCTGTTCGACGTTTCGCTCACGAACCAAGACGGCGCAGCCGTAACGGTCGGCACGGCCGGCGGCCGCCTGGCCTGATTTCCACTCGATGAACGTGCACGAAAACCTCAAGAGCCTTTTCCACCCCGAATCCTTCGCGGTGGTGGGCGCGGCTTCGGACCTGAACCGTCTGGGCGGCATCCCCTTAAGGCTCACGATGCGCTACGGCTTCCCCGGCCCCATCTACCCCATCAACCCGAGGCGCGAGGAGATAGCGGGACTCAAGTGCTACCCCGACGTCGCCTCCCTGCCCGAGGCGCCCGAGTTCGCCCTCATCTGCACCCCGCGTGAGGACGTTCTCCCCGCCCTCGCACAATGTGCGGAACGCGGCGTCAAGGCCGCCGCCGTCATCACCTCGGGCTTCGCGGAAACGGGCGCGGAAGGCGCGGCGCTTCAGGAGAAAATCCTGGCGCTGCGCGACGAATCCGGCATGCGCGTCTTGGGCCCCAATTGCATGGGCGTGGTGCACGTGCGCTCGCGCCTCATGGCCACGTTCACGATATCCATCCGCGATGACGACCCGCTCATACCGGGGGCGGTGGCCATCGTCACCCAGAGCGGGGCGATGGGGGCGTGCATGCTCACGGGCTTTCAGGAGAGCGGCTCGGGCATCAGCAGCCTCGTGAGCTTAGGGAACGAGGTGGACGTCGATTTCGCGGAGTGCGTCGAATACTTCATCGACGATCCGCACACGCGCGTCATCTGCGGGTATCTCGAATCGGTGCGCGACGGCGAACGCCTGAAGCGCGCCGCCCTCCGGGCGCTCGAAAAAAACAAGCCCATCGTCCTGCTCAAGGGGGGGAAGACCGAGGAGGGCGCGCGCGCAGCACGCAGCCACACTGCCGCCCTCACGACCGAGAGCGACGTTTTCGGCGCCTTCGCCGCACAGTACGGAATTCAGGTGCTGGATTCGATGGACGAGTTCATCGAGATCGCGGATTTCCTGGCGCGCTCGGGGCCGATTCGTGGAAACGGGGTCGGCGTCTTGAGCTTCTCCGGCGGTCTGGGCGCACTCGCGGCGGACTTATGCACCGAGGCGGGCCTGACGCTCCCCATTCTCGCAAAGAGTACACAGGGAAAACTAGCGGGCGTCCTTCCCGATTACGCGCCCAAGGACAACCCCGTCGACCTCGTATCCCTGATGGTCAGCAAGCCCGAGAGCCAGCCGCTCAAGACGGCGGGGGAAGCCGTGGCGGGGGATGAGAGCGTGGACGCCCTGCTCTTCATGATGGGCGTCTACCACCACGTGGGCGATCAGATAGCGGCGGAGGTGAAGGCGCTCTTCGAATCCTCGCAAATTCCGGTCGCCTTCGCATGGCTCACCGGGCCGCGCGAGCAGATTCAATGCTTAAGGAAAGCATCCGTGCCCGTATTCGGCGATTACGCCCGCGCGATCCGGGGACTGGAGTCCCTCTTCTCCCTCAAGAACGCGCGCGAGGCGGCCGCATCCCGGCCCCGTTCGGTCGATACGGCGCGGGCGGAAAAGGCCAAGCGAATCATAAAGGAGTGCACCCCCTCTCCAGATGGCTTTCTGCCGCCAGAAGCCTGCGCAGAAATTCTCGACCTCTACGGGATTCCGAGACCGAAGGAAGCGCTCGCGGACACGGCGGAAGAAGCGCTCAAAGCGTGGGAGGAAATTCAAACCCCCGTCGCCCTCAAGGTCGTATCGGATAGTCTCTCGCACAAGACGGAAGCGGGCGGCGTGATCCTGAATCTCGACGCGCCCGATGAAATCATCGCCTGCGCCGGGCGGCTGCTCACCCTTGCAGACGATGCCCGCCTTCTGGTGCAGGAGATGGTGGAAGGCGGCCTGGAACTCCTCGTCGGCATATCGAACGACCCGACGTTCGGCCCGTGCGTCACGGCGGGCCTCGGCGGCGTGTACGTGGAGGCGTTAGACGACGTGGCCCGCCTGCTGCCGCCCTTTCACGCCAGTGAGGCCGCGCGCGCGCTGTCGGGGCTCCGCTCGCGCGTCATATTCGAAGGCTTCCGGGGCAGGCCGGCCGTTCAAATCCCGCACATATCCGATATAATAGTCAAAATCTCGGAACTGGCGACGGAACTCGGAAGCGAGGTCGCCGAGATGGATATCAACCCGCTCATCGCCACGGCGGGAGGCTGCATCGCCGCCGACGTCCGGATAAAGACGAACTCCCAGTGAGAGGACACACATGAGCAACAGGATCACGCCCGAAATACGCGCCCTGGTGGGGCGAAAGCACGGCCCCTACCGCGTCCGGGTCGAGCAGGGGGCGATCGAGAAATTCGCGGACGCAATCGGCGACGACAACCCCGCCTACAGGGGAATTGACGCCATTGCGCCGCCCACCTTCCCGACCACCTTCCGGCCCGGGGACGCCTATCCGGATCTTCCGCCTGATTTCGGCGACGTGGGCCTACACGCCTCCCAGGTCTACGAGGTCGAGCGGCCCATCCGCGCGGGCGATGAACTGGACGTCTCCTTCACCATCGTCGACATCACCGAGAAATCGGGGCGCACGGGCGACCTCGTCTTCGTCGAACGCGAGTACGAGTTCACCGACGCGCGCGACGGCTCGCGCGCAGGCGGCGGCAAGTGGGTGTCGCTCCGGCGGTTCAGGAACTGAAGGAGAGAGGATGAGCTACAAACAGGGCGACGCGCTCCCCGAACTCGTGAAGGCGCCCGTATCGCGTATGCAGCTCGTGAAATACGCAGGCGCGAGCGGGGATTTCAACCCCATCCACTATGACGACGAAGCGGCCCGGGCGGGCGGTCTCGAGGGCGTCATCGCCCACGGGATGCTCTCGATGGGCTTTCTGGGGCAATTCGTCGAGACCACCTTCGGCGCGGGAAGCTACAAGCGGCTCGAAGTCCGCTTTCAGGGCATGGTGAAACTCGGCGAGGTCATCACCTGCCGGGGCGTCGTGACCGACATCGCGCAAGAGAATGGCCGGGAATACGCCGCCTGCGAGATCGAGGCGGTCGACTCAGACGGCCGCGTCGTGACAGCGGGCCGCGCGCAGGCCTGGCTGGACTGAATCCACAGCACGGAAAGAGAGGAATTCCATGAGACTCAAAAACAAGAACGCCCTCGTGACAGGCGCCGCGCAGGGCATCGGGCGCTCGGTGTGCCAGCGCTTCGCCGAGGAGGGCGCGAAGGTGCTCGTCGTCGACATGAACGAGGAGGGAGGCGAGGAGACGGCGCGCCTGATCAGAGACGCGGGCGGCGAGGCGCTGTTCCACAAGGCCGACGTGAGCAGCCTCGCGGAAGTCGAGGGCGCGCTCGACGCGTCCGAGGCCGCGCACGGGCCCATCAACGTGATGGTGAACAACGCCGGCATCGTGCGCGCGGCCATGCTCCACAAGATGAGCGAGGCGCAGTGGGACGAGGTGATCGCGGTACACTTGAAGGGCACGTGGACGGGCATCCATGCGGCGGCCAAGCGCATGATTCCCCGGAAGGAAGGCCGCATCATCAACGTGACCTCGGGCGCGGGGCTTCGCGGCACCATCGGGCAGATCAACTACTCCTCGGCCAAGATGGGGATCGTCGGCGCGACGCAGAGCGCCGCCCGCGAACTGGGCCGCTACAACATCACCGTGAACTGCGTCTCGCCCGCGGCCATCACCCCGATGACGGAGACGATCCGCACGGACGAGCGCTTTGAATCCAAGTACCTGGAGCGCATCTGCCTGGGCCGGTGGGGAGAACCCGAGGAGATGGCGGCGGGCTTCGTCTTCCTGGCTTCGGACGAGGCAAGCTACGTGACGGGCATCGTGCTCAGAATCGACGGGGGGTTGGGGATGTAGGGGGGCGCTTTTCATCCAACCGTGCGTAATCAACGAGTAGGGACAGGTCGCGACCTGTGAGACAGCAAAAACAGAAGATGCCGACGATAATAAGCGTAGATATATAGGTGGTCGCGGGATCAATAAAAAAAAAAGTGTGGGGGG
>VXPH01000179.1 GCA_009839615.1 Nitrospinota bacterium | reverse complement strand
CCCGATAGTCATAGCGGGCCTTCAGGTAAACCGCTCGGGGCGAGAAGCGGAAAAAGAATTCGTATCTTTCGCCGAGAAACTCGGAGCGCCCGTTCTCGCGGCGCCTTCGGCAAAGGGCGTCTTGCCCGAACACCACCCCCTTGCCATGGGAACCTTCCGGGGCGCGCCCTCAGAGCGGGAATTGATAGACAAGTCGGACTTATTTCTTTTGGTGGGCTTCGACACGGTGGAAGTATTCGCCCCCGGGTATTGGGACTACCCCCAAAAGGTGATCAATCTGGATGAGGTGCCGCATCTCGACGATTTGATTCGACCGGAAATAGAAGTCGTCGCTCATCTCGCCGACATCCTCAGAGAGTTGAGCGCTACCGTCTCTTCCAGCCACGCCTGGAACACCGAGGATATGGATTCCTACAAGAAAATGAGACAATCCGCATTGTTCCCTACCGGAGAGGGTCTGATGCCCGGCGCCGTCATCCGGATTGCGCGGGAATGTCTCCCCGGCAACGGCATCATGACCGCCGATGCAGGAAGCCATAAAGTCCTCGCCAATGACATCTGGGAGACGAGGCGCCCTCTGGGTTATCTGACCTCCAGCGGGCTGGGTTCGATGGCGGTCGCCACGCCGGCAGCCATGGCAGCCAAATTAATCGAACCGGACACGCCGGTTGTCTGCCTTACCGGGGATGGAGGGTTTCTCATGCGGATTGGCGACATGGAAGTCGCCGTTCGAGAAAATATCCCCTTCGTCACCGTCATATTCAACGACCGCTATCTGAACCTGATCAAGATCAAACAAGACAACCGCTCTTTCCCGCGTCTCGGGACAGAGTTCCGCGATTCCGACTATTCATCGGTGGCGAAAGGACTGGGTTGTGAAGGAGAGAGAGTTTCTACAGAAGAAGAGTTAAAAGATGCGCTTAACCGTGCATTTTCTTCCGAAAAACCATGGGTCATCGACGCCGTTATCAATCCTGACGGCTATGTGGCTTCAAAAGACGTCCGCGCGGAATAATGAAAATTTTTCGCTTGACACAAACCTCTCAACAACGCATGTTATACTGTATCTCGTTCGCCAAGATGGGGGAAACTGCATTTCCCTGTGAATCAAAGCTCAGGCAAGGGCTGGGCATGATATCCTCGACCTCATCAGGGGTCTCCGCGCGGGAGGATTGTAAGTGCCAGAAGGAACCGTCAAGTGGTTTAGCGACAAAAAAGGGTATGGCTTCATTTCTCGGGAAGATGGCGACGACATCTTCGTTCACTTCTCAGCCATCGTTGCGGATGGATTCAAATCACTGAAAGAAGGTGAAAAGGTCACATTTGAGATCACCCAAGGCCCCAAAGGGCTTCAGGCGGCGAATGTAACCAAACTAGAAGAATAACTTTCCTCCCTATCATCGCACTTCTCATCGGGTAAAAGCTACAAGCTGGCCTCGGTATACTCTAAAACCGCCTGTGCCGCATTTTCCCCGCTTCTCACCGCACCCTCTACGGTGGCCGGCAGACCCGTACAAGTCCAGTCTCCTGCCAGAAAAAAACCCTCTATCGGAGTTTTCGTATCTATCCGGTATCTTTGCTCCCCCACCCCGTTCGCCCAGGTCGCGGAGCGCTCCCGCACTACCAATATGTCCCGAATACGGTTGAGGGGAATCAGACGTTTCAGGCAATCTCTTGCAGACGACTCGATGGTCGACCTCTCTGCGGATGCGATGGAATCCTCCGCTCCGGCCAACAGACACACCAGATTTCTCACGCCCTTTCTACCGCCTTCCGGACGAAACAGCCAATCCCATTCCTCGTTCACAATCGCTTCGAAAGGCGGCCCCTCATCCGGCTCTTCCAGCCAGCAATATGCACTGGCGATAGGCCCCGGGCGCAATTTTCCCAGATTCGAAAAAGGCGCCCGTTCAGCGAGTTCTCCGCCCAGCAGTCTGCCAAGTGCGTCGGGCGGCACAGCGGAAATGACTGCGGCAGCAGGCAAGGTCTCGCGCTTCTTCAAAATCACACCGCTAACTATTGAATTTTTGACCTCAACACCGACTGCGGGTTGCTGAAGTCTCACTTCTCCGCCGAGGTGCCGGATGCGTTGAGCCGCTCTGTTCGCCCAAAGCGTACCCAATGCCTTCATCGGCACTCCCAGGGCGGCTCCTTTCGGCCCATCGGCGAAGGCTTCCCGAATCACCGCCCCGAACAATTCCGCACTCCCCTGCTCCAAGGGCAAGTTCAACACCGCGCGCGCAAACGGCTCCCAAAACCAGCGCACCGCCTCATCCTTCTGGCCCAGACGCCCCAGCATTTCACACATGGATTCATCCGGGTCTTCATCATTCGATTTGGAAATAATCTTCGATAGACCTTTCAGAAGATTCAATTTGCTCCAAAAGCGGGGGCCCCGCCATTCAAGCAAGCCCCGGAGTTGCGCCAAAACTCCTCCGCCTTCCGGAAATGACAATTGCGTGCGTCTGGCCGAATCCGCTTCCCGAATCCGGTAGCTCACTTCCAAAGAGGGGGAGAACGAAACATCATCCGTGGCGCCAACCCTTTCCAACAATGAGCGCAACGCCGGGTTGGCCGCCATGAACAAATGCGGGCCCCAATCCAACTCCAGACCCGTAGGTGAGTGTATGAAACTGCGCGCCCGGCCGCCGAGAAACTTCCCCGCCTCGAGCAGAGTAACCTTGACACCGGATTCGGCGAGGCGCAAAGCGGCGGACAGCCCTGCGGCGCCGCCTCCAACGATGACAACCGGTCGCTCGAATCCGCCCAGCTCAGACATTTAGGCTTCCAGAAAACAGCGAAGCGCTTCTTGTAGCTTTTTCCCAGCCGTCAATGAGTGACGATAATTCATGTGTCGAAAATGATTGTCCTCCATCTCACTCAGAAGCCTTCCGTATATTCGGCCCATGATTCTGGCGGGAAGGAGGTTCCCTTTTTTCTCATGGCGCAAGAGCTCATTCGCCCGCTCGTAATACGTGCGCGTCCGACCCGCAAAAAACCGAAGAAGACTTAGAACCTGGGAAGTATCGTTTTTGTCTCTCAAATCGGAGACCGTTACTCCATATTTCTCCATTTCGCTTCGCGGAATATAGAAGCGCCCTTCCTCGGCATCTTCCCAGACATCTCGCAAAATGTTCGTCATCTGCAGCGCTCTTCCCAAGCAAACGGCGTAGTCCTTGGCGAATTCCGATTTCGCGCCAAAAATACCCAGGCACGCCAACCCTACGGCAGACGCCACCTTGTCGCAATAATTTTCAAGGTCCGATAAATCTTCAAACCGATTTTCCTCCAGATCCATCGCCACCCCGTCACAGATCGCCTGGAAATGCTCCGGCGGCAGTTCATATTTTCGCGACGCCCATGCAAGCTCCCCGATTATCGGGTGAGGTGGGCCCTCATCGCTCAATTGATTCAACGCCTCCTTCCATTCACGCAACGTGTTTTTCTTGCCGGGTATCTCGCCCGGCTCATCGGCGATGTCGTCGGCCATGCGGCAATACGCGTAAACCGCCGTGATGGCGCGCCTTTTCTCCGCAGGCAGACTGAAAAAAGAGAGATAAAAATTCGACCGGCTCGCGCGAATGAACCAGCGGCAGTATGCACGGTTCAACTCCTCTTCGGCATGCCGATCCACGTTGGATTCGAGTCGCCAGACCGGGCGAAAGGCAGCGAGCAGCGATTTGGCCTTATCCCGGCCATTCAAAAGCGGAGAGCCCGCGCAGACGTTCCATTCCGCACGGGAAATTGCGTCAAGCGCCGCAACGCCGCCGCGCCAAATCGCACGAAGCTCACGGCCCAATGCGCCGCGGGTGCGGTACAAAAGAGGCAGGCCCTGCCTGAAGAGACGCTTTGTCCTCTTTATCTGAAAAACCAAGAATGCGCGCAATTGCGGCGTCGCCACATCTGCAAGCAAATCATCCTCGGAGACGGCGAATCGTTTCATCTCATCCTGCGGCATGTAGACGATGCCCCGTTCGGCGTCTTCTTTCACGTCTTGCAAGTGATTCGCAATCTGCAAGGCCGTGCAAATGGCGTCTGAGGCGCGAAGGGCCTCTTCGTCACGCACCCCGTTCAGCATGAGAACGATTCGCCCGACGGGATCCGCCGAGCGGCGGCAATAATCGAGCAGGGCTTCATAGTTCGGATACCGGAGAACCGTGACGTCTTGTTTGAACGCCGAGAACAGATCCTGAAAAGGCTGCAAAGGCAAATCGAATTTTTGAATCGTGTCGGAAAGCGCAATGAAAACGTCCGTTTCGGCGACTCCCCGCGCGGCCGCTACGAGTTTTTCTACCCATTCATCGAGGCGTGCGAGGCGCACATCGACGGGTCCGGTCGTATCCGCGATATCATCGGCGCCTCTGGCGAAAGCGTATACCGCAGCGACGTGCGGCCTTATCTTCGCCGGCAACAACTTCGAGGCGACAGGAAAGTTTTCGTAGTGGCCGACTACGATTTTCATGCAAGTATCGTAAGCGGCGCTTAAATCAGCTTCGGAGGCGGGTTTCGCCTCTTCATCCGAATTCCGTATTTCCTCGCCATTCATGAGAGATTCTACCAACCGCGCATCCGCCGGCAGGAAATTAAAATCCCCTAGTGAGGAAGGATGCACCCACTCGTGCTCCGCCACTCCCAAATTCTTCGCCACCCCGCTTTTCCATTCGCAATCATAAAAGCGCAGATGAACGTCTCTATCAGGATAACGATGGCGGGTCTCCCAATAAAGACGACCCACACCCACTTTGATTCCGAGTTCCTCGTAAATCTCGCGGCGCAATGCTTCCCGTGGACTCTCACCATCCTTTATTTTCCCGCCGGGAAACTCCCAAAAACCCGGCATGTGTCCACCCTCGGGACGCTGACAAATGAGAATGCGCCCTTCATGCCGGACAATCCCGGCGGCGACGTTCAACTCCAAAGCGGCGGCTTCGCTCTTCATTCAAGCTCCATGAGTTCAATCCTGAGGGGAGTCGGTCTCCGCATACTTCGACAAGCGCCTGAGAACGCTTGAAAATACAATGGGTTCCGACAGGGGCAACGCCTCGGCCAGTTCTTTTTCATTCGCGAAACACTCGCCCGGGAGGAGCAATCCCGGCATCCGAAGCTTTATCGAATCCTCTGAAAACGGCCACGGGGATATTTCCAAATCGTCCGTGTTGGCCGTTTTCACTTTCAGACCGCTCTGCGTCAAGGGATGGACGTCGTCATCGGGCGGGGTGATTTCCGGCGCCCGGCATGCCAAGAGTGATAGCGTATCGCAAACCCTGAGCAAAGACACGGAATTTTCAATCGTGCCTTTGTGTCTCGGCTCGATGAGGGCGTCCAACTTTTCCTGCCTTTTTGATTCAGCGTGAATGAACCCGTTAAGTACCTTGGACACCTCGAATGGCGCACCCCTCCTTCCTCCTGCGGCGAGCGAAGAAAAGTGAAGGCTGACAAGACAACCCGAAAACGGATGAAAAGACGCGCAGGAATCAATACCTTCCGACCATATCTCCACCGCCTTGTCCGCCGTTATGCCGAAAAAACTATAAGGCAGTTTCGTCATTTCATCCCATCTCGGCGTGGCGTCCGAGCGGCACCATCCAACATCATGGTTATCGATGGCGAACAAAACTTTCTCTCTGAGTTCATCCGGCGGTGAGGGAAGCGATTCAATGCCTATCCAATTTCGCGCAATCGTGCCTGCGGCTCGGGCGTGGTCATGCTGGCTGATGAGACGAACATGGTTATCTCGTGGACAAACTATCATTTGAAACACCAGAAAACGGCGGAGAATACGTTCCCAATCCGTTGAATCTCCAAGTCCATGACCCGGAAGTATTTTATTTCGCTGATGAAAAATGTAACAACCACCATGGCGGCAAACAAGAAAAAACAAGCAAATGTAACACCCACTTGAACAAGCGTGTCAAAACACATAATTTTGCTACAAGTCAGTATATATTCTTGTCCTGGAAATAAGGAAATCGCGCTAAATCATGAATCAAAAAAATTCCCCGCAGGATCCTGGTTCAGTCGGCCTCACGAAAACACGCACCATCACTCTTCCCGAGCCGTTCCGGACCGATTCCGGCGAAACATTGCCCGAAGTCCAGGTTGCCTATGAAACATATGGCGAACTCTCCCCCGGCGCTGATAACGCCGTTTTGGTCATCCATGCGCTTACGGGCGACGCGCACGCAGCCGGCTTCCACAGCCCGGACGACCCGCGCCCGGGCTGGTGGGACCCGATGATCGGCCCCGGCAAGGCCATCGACACACAAAAATACTTCGTCGTCTCCTCGAACAACCTGGGGGGCTGTTCAGGCACCACGGGTCCCACTTCGATCAATCCCGCCACGGGCAGGGCTTACAACGCCAATTTTCCCGTCACCACGGTGGAGGACACGGTTCGCGTCCACAAACTGCTTCTCGACCATCTGGGCGTCAAACGCCTCAAAACGGTCATCGGCGGCTCGCTCGCCGGGATGCAGACCCTCGAATGGGGCCTGCGCTACAGCGATTTTTGCGACTCCGTCATCCCGGTCGCAGGAGCCGCGCGCCTGGACCCGATGGGAATTGCATGGGACAAAATCGCCCGCAGGGCCATCACGGCGGACGGCGACTGGAACGACGGCCACTACGCCGCCGGCCAGGGACCACGCAAAGGCCTGAGCGCAGCGCGCATGCTGGCCCACATCACCTATCTGAGCAAAGGAATCATGTGGGAGAAATTCGGCCGCGAGATCAGGGATAAGGACAAAATGCTGGACGATATCGCCTCGCGCTTCGAAGTGGAGAGTTACCTCGATCACCAAGGGGATAAATTCGTCGATCGCTTCGACGCCAACTCGTATCTGTATATCTCCCGCATGATGGATCTGTATGACGCTTCCCTGGGTTTCGAGAGCCTCGAGGCGTCGCTCTCGCGGCTGAAAACCAAATGCCTGCTCGTATGCTTCATCTCCGATTGGCTCTTCCCGCCGGAGCGAAGTATGGAGATCGCTCAAATTCTCCAAAAACTCAGGCATGAAGTGGAGTTGCACACGGTGGAATCCACCTATGGACACGATGCTTTTCTGGTGCAATACGACAAGCTCACCGAAATCGTCGGCGGCTTTCTCAAAAGGCTCGAAAACGGCGGCCCGGTCGGCATCAACGCCGCTCCCATACCCCGGGGCTGCAAGCGGCTGGTCCTCTCCGTTCCGGGTCATCTCGTGCAGAAACCCATCTTGTGGGAACTCGGCCGAAAATACTCGTTTTCCATCAACATCATGAGGAGCGAGCTGGATGCCCTGTCGGGTTGGCAGGTATGCGAATTTGGCGGCGACGAGGAGGAAATCGCACAAGCGGTCACGGAACTGCGCAATATGGGGGTGTGGGTCGACCCCGGGGGGCATGACGCCATCGACCACGACCGCGCCGAAGTGGTATAAATCGAAGAATTGCTGCCTGGATACATATTCAACGGTATTCTCAAGAGATTCGTTGCAAACCAGACGGAGGCAACCCCATGAGTGAGTTGAAAGAACCAATCGTTGTGGTGAAATACTCGGATTACACATGACCTTTCTGCTATGTCGCCACCGTGGGTGGCACGCCCGTGATTGAAGAAGACCCCGACGTCGTCGTCGAGTGGGTCAGTTGGGAAGGGAGACCTCCCGGCCAGGAGTTCGCCGGCTACTCGCCCGAGCAGAAACAGGAAAATTACGAAACGAACCACAAACCTCTCGCCGAGAAGTACAACGTGCCCATCCGGGTGGCGGGAGGCGATTACCGCACCACCAACCTCCACATGGCCACCTATTACGCCCGGGACAAGGGAAAGTTCAAGGAATTCCGGAATCGCTGCTACAAGGCCCGCTGGGAGGACGACCTGAACCTCGAGGATCTGGACGTCATCGCCGGGATCGGCGAGGAAGTCGGCCTCGACGGAGAGGATATCAAAGCCGTCATCGCCGAGGGACGCTACATCGGTGCACTCCACAGCCAGCGTGCGCAGGGAAAAGGGTTGGGCATTTTCGGCATCCCCACGTTCGTGGTGGAAGGGAAGCTCTTCTGGGGCAAAGACGTCATCGACGACGTGAAGGCCGAGGTCGCGCGCGTGAAGCAGGAACGGATTGAAAAGGAAAAAGAAGAGAGCTGATTCGCGCCTTCGGCGGCTCGTTCGTTCATCAGTCCGAACGGAACGCTCCGCTCCCTGGGGAATTGTTGGGCAAGCCTCCGCATCAGGCGGGTGGAACCGAAGCCCCGCCGGTGAGCAAATGCGGGCGGTTGCGGGGAAATGCGTAGGAGCGAGAAAACTTTTTTTACCGTCAGATCTGAGTTCTCGACACTCAGGTTTATATAGTAATCCTTTTGATAACAATTATTTACGGGAAAAATAATTTTCAGAAATTTATCGAAAGACACGTTCAATATTTCGTCCCATGGACAATCGCAC
>VXPH01000251.1 GCA_009839615.1 Nitrospinota bacterium | reverse complement strand
GGTTTCACTCCGACCTGATACCCCCGAACACCATGCTGGCAACGCCGATGCGCCACCGGGGCGAGCACGTCGGCACGTTCTTCCTCGGGGACAAGGAGGGGGAAGGGGGCTTCACCGAAGAGGACGAGGAACTGCTGGTGCTCTTCGCCTCCCAGGCGGCGTCGGCGCTCGCGAACGCGCGGGCGCACTCGGAGGAGCGGCGCGCGCGGGCGCACCTCGAGGCCCTGGTGGAGACCTCGCCGGTGGGGGTGGTGGTGTTCGACGCGCGGACGGCCGAGCCCGCTGCCCTGAACCGCGAGGCGCGGCGCATCGTGGAGGCGCTGGGCCGGCCGGGGAACGCCGCGCGGGACCTTCTCGGGGAACTGACCGCGCGGCTCGCGGGCGGGCGCGAGCTCACGCTCGATGAGCTCAGGAACGCCGAGAGACTGCGCGGCGCCGAGGTGGAGCTCTCCGTCCCCGGGGGGCGCAGCATCCGGGTGCTGGTCAACACGACGCCGATCCGCACCGGCGAGGAGGTCGAGTCCGTGGTGGTGACGATGCAGGACTTAGCACCCCTCGAGGAGCTCGAGCGACTGCGCATCGAGTTCCTGGGCATGGTGAGCCACGAACTGCGCGCGCCGCTGGCCTCGATCAAGGGCTCGACGACGACGCTCCTGAATGCCCCGCGGGATCTCGACCGGGCCGAGACGCGCCAGTTCATCCGCATCATCGACCAGGGGGCCGACCAGATGCAGGGCCTGATCGGCGACCTGCTGGATGCGGGGCGCATCCACGCGGGCACGCTCTCGGTCGACCCCGAGGCCATGGAGGTGACGGCGCTGGTCGAGCAGGCGCGGACCACGTTCCCGGGCGGCGGGGGCCGCCAGGTGCTGCGAGTCGACCTCGCGCCGGACCTGCCGCGGGTGATGGCGGACGAGCGGCGCATCGTGCAGGTGCTGAACAACCTCATCGGCAACGCGGCGCGGCATTCACCCGAGTCCTCGCCCATCGAGGTGGGCGCCGCCCGCGAGGGCGACGGCGTGGCACTGTGGGTCGCCGACGAGGGCCGCGGCTTTTCCCCCGAACAACTGCCGCACCTGTTCCGGCGCTACGCCGAGGGCGACGCCGCGGGGTTCGGCCTGGGCCTGGTCGTCTGCAGGGGGCTGGTGGAGGCGCACGGGGGGCGCATCCGGGCCGAGAGCGCGGGGCCCGGGCTCGGCGCGCGCTTCACCTTCACGCTGCAGGCGGAAGAGGCCGCAGCGGCCGCGCCGCGCGCGAACGGCCCGGCGCGCGAGGCGGCCACCGTCCTGGTGGTGGACGACGACCCCGAGACGCTGCGCCACGTGCGCGAGGCGCTCACCGCGGCGGGCTACGCCGCGCTCGTGACGGGCGAGGCCGACGAGGCGGCGCGCCTCGTGCGGACGGAGAGGCCGGACCTGGTGCTCCTCGACCTCATGCTGCCCGGGCGCGACGGGGTCGAGTTCATGCGGGAGACGCCCGAACTCTCCGACCTGCCGGTTATCATCATCTCGGGCTACGGGAGAGAGGAGACCATCGTGCGCGCGCTCGAGGCGGGCGCGGCCGACTACGTCGTCAAGCCGTTCTCGGCCGCCGAGCTCACCGCGCGGGTCGGGGCCGCGCTTCGCCACAGGGAGGGGGCCGAGCCCTTCGCGCTCGGGGATCTGGCCATCGACTACGAGCGGCGCGAGGTCACCGTCGGCGGCCGCCCCGTGGAGCTGACCGCCACCGAGTACGAACTGCTGCGCGTGCTCTCGGTGAACGCCGGACGGGTGATGAGCACGGACGCGCTGCTGCGCCGGGTCTGGGCCCGGCGCGAGGACGCCACCGTGCAGGAGGTGCGCAACTTCGTGAAAAAGCTCCGCCGAAAGCTCGGCGACGAGGCCGCCTCGCCTTCCTTCATCCGGAACGTGCGCGGCGTCGGCTACAAGATGCCCGCGCCCGGCGAGGCGTAGACGTCGTCGGTATGGGCGCCAAACGTTCGCGGAGCGTTTCGGTTCAGGCCTTAAGGAACGACTGCGTCTGCACTTGTGGAGAGCGCCTCGGGCAAGCGGTCGTTCCCGCTCCCCGCAGGCGGAAGGAGTTCTTCACGCCGTGGCCATGCATCTGGCCGCGAAAAGCAACGTAAGCCCTCCGGTTCCCGCGGCGATATATTCCTGGATGAAAATCTTGGGAATAATCAAGCAAAGTCGACAAAACCCGCCTTGTCTATTCGGGCGACATTTCCTTTTCAATCTCCTCGTAACTGGGTGGTATGGGAGGTACAAATTCCGGTGGAACTTCGCATCCCATATCCGCAGCACGTTTTCTCAATGCGTCAAATTCATTCATCCTGGCTTCGTGTTCGGAGGCCAGGGCACCGGCCATTCCGAAAAACCCGCCGAAAATAAATCCAGCTATCCCTGCACCGGAAACATCCCCGGCCTTCAATTTATCGCCGTAATTCCTTTGCTTCCGTTCTATCTCGTCGTAAAGATTGGCGCATGTTTCGGATTGCTCCCCGAGAGCGTTCGATTGTGCGCAAAAGAAAACGAAAAACGGAACCATCAAAACAGTTGCTATACGCCGGAACATGATCGCTTCCTCCATCATATGGCGTCTTGATTATCCGTTATCTTTCAATTTTATCCCCTTTGTCTTCTTTTTGAAATTCACCATCGAAGCGCCTGAGTTTCCGTGTAGCCATATCCGAATCCCTCCTCTTTCCTGTATTTATACAGGATATGAATATGTGAAAAACACGGGAAAACCTTGTAAACTTCGCTTGATTGTTCCCTGAGTTTTTCCTGTCGAATCGGCCCGGCGCCTGGTTCCCGGCTTCCCGGGCACGGGCCTGGCGTCCGGGTCAGCCGGCGGGATGGCTCTCATTCCGGGTTTTGGCCCCTGCTCGTTTCGTCGTGTTCCCGGGAATCCGCTTTCCAGGGAAATGATATACACGGGTGGGCCGCTCCCGACGCCATGAGATCGCATGTGCCCCCAAGGCATCATGCGGGTTGTCGAAGGGAGCGACCCGTATCTGGTCATGCATATAACTCCCAAAACAAGCACCCTGTCTTCTTTCTCTTCTCCGGAAGAAATGGTTGCAACAATGGGTTTCGACCCGGGAATTTCATCGATATTCACAGCCGACCCTTCACCTTCCAAGGTCGTGAAATTACGAATCCAGCCATCCTCCCCCATGCCTCCTGCAGGAACGCCGCCCCTTGCCGGCCAGGAGGGTTCAGTTCCAGGAACCGGAAGGGGCGACTCGCCGCTTCCCCAATGCATGGCGTCCTCTCATCGGATGAAGGACACCTACGAATAAAGCGGCTATGGATTCGTCCTTCGCACTCGTGGTTTCTCCGGAAAACTATCGAGAACCCGCTTTCCGGCGCGACCGCGCACCATGTAGTTCACATGGGCCAACAGTATGGCGAGCCCGAGCGCGCCGGGGAAATGTATGGCGAAAAGACCCGTCATTTCCTCAGTGATATCAGGCGAAGCAACCTGGCGAGCCGGATCTTCTGCTTGCGGGTCATTCTTTTCATCGTGACTCTCCTTCAGGTGCCGCCCATCCCGGAGATGGCGATCAATCCTCTATCCACGACCTTTACACGCCCGTAAAGGTGGGGGGAACCGGGATGGGCGGCGTGCCGTTTCGAATGTGCGGCCCGGGGCACACGAACGCGATCCGGGTGTCGAACACCCCCTGCTCGCCGGTGTGGTGCCCGGCCACCGCGTCGGCGGATTTGTCGAGAAACAGACGCCAACGACTCTTCTTGTCGTAGTCGTGCCGCCTGGTGAGCTCCTGAAGGGTTGTTTCGAAACCCCTCATTCAGCCGCTGATCGCTCAGCCGGTTCCTGCGGCTCGAGGTCGTGTGACCTCATAAACACCGCCTGCAAGGTGTCGTGAGCGCCCTTCGTATAGTCAACGGATTTATCGGAGAGCTTCTCCTGCCATTCCCCGGAGACGTGCTCGTAGAGCGACTTCTTGTCGAGGCGCGTCTCCATCAGGCGGAAGCACACGTCCGTCAGCACGTCTATTCGGCCTTGCATCTTTTCGAGTTCGCTCATGATTCCCCCGGACGATGCAAATCCACTCATCGGGTGCATCTTTCAGTATACGAAAAGTTTCTATCCTTATCGTACCTTCTGTCTTCATGATCATGCCTTTTTCATGTATTACTATGTTTTTTGCCGTATTTCCCGGTTCCGGGAGGAAAGAGCGGTGAAGGAAAGCGTAGAGGCGCCGTCGGGGCTCGAGGATTTTCCCGGCCACCTCCGCTCGCCCGGGCTCTCCGGGGAGCTTGCCGTGTGCCGGCCCAGGAACCAGAAGAAGAGTGCAAAGAGGACGATGCCGCCCAGGCCGAGCCAGAGACCCAGCCAGGCCTTTTTATGGACGGTATCGAGCATGCGCTTCCTGATCCGCTCGATCTTGGGATCGCTTGCGATGAGAGATATCCGCTCAAGCGTCCGCTCGTCCTCTCGCCACTCGTAGGCCTGGCGCGAATCAGGGTCGTATTTCAGGCCGAGCTTGAACTCGGCGAGAGTGCCTAGGCCAACGACGCGCCACTCATGGGCGCTCGTCGTCGTGACGAGGCTGACGGCCGGGGTGAGTACAATCGCAAGCACAAGTCCCAGAATCCCCCAGCGGACGAGTTGGCCCCACATGCGGGCGTCGTGAAGCAGGGTTTGGCCGCCGCGCAGGGTGGCGTTTCCGAAGGTCATCAGGTTCCCCCTATCAGGGTTTCATGTTCGATGTCGTGTTCAGCGCCTGAGTTGTGCGATGCGCCGGATACGAGGTCGCGGAGGGGGGAGCGTAGAGTGCGGGAGCGGAACGGAGAGGGAGTATGCGCCCGCTGTCCATTGACACCCGATCCGGGAGGAACGACCCATGACGAAACGAAACCCATCCTGTCGAGCGCGGGCAATCGTCCTCGGCGGACCCGCCCTGGCGCTCCTCTTCATCCTGTACGTCCTTGTGAACGGAAGCGGCGCCCGCCTTTTGTTCGCCGTCTGGTTCTGGGCCGTGCTCTGGACCTTTCTAGCGGCTCTCGCGGGCGCCCTGTGGCGGGCGTATCGAGGGGACCGGTCCGCCTTCGCCGGCTACGAACTCCCCGAGGGGGACGGCGACCGCTTCGACTGGGCCACCCGGACGGGCCGCTACGCCTGGCGCCGGGATGACGAGGAAGGTGAACTCCACGCCCATGACGATTTCTCCGGTCACGGACCCATCACCTGATCGCCCGAAAACCCGCTCCCGCCTCCGCTTTCTTTCTTACTCTGCGGTTCGGAAACGGCTTTCTTATCCTCCCCTCCGGGCGCCGCGTTCCGCGCCGTGCCGTAGAGTTTCCCGCCCAGCCATTCGCCGACGAGCGGGACCTCTCCCACAACATGCTCCCCGAAGGATTTGTCGGTCTCCGCCGCGATTTCAGGACGCCCCTCCCCGATTCGCTCCCCCGTCACGCCCCTGCGGGCCGCCCGTCCGGCCTCGCGGATGTCGAGTTCGGTCTCGATCTCCGCACGGCCTCGTTCCGCCCGTTCACCGACATCCCCCGTCCCCGGCGCGCCTGCGCCGCTTGCCCTTTCGCGCACCGATCCCGACCAGCCAGTCCATGCCGCGCCGGTCCCGTCCGTTTCGCGCAAACCCTCCCGCGCATGATCGAATTCTGCTCGACCCGGCGCCGACTCCACCCCTCCACCTGCCGGAAAACGCTCGGCGATGAAGGCGGCGGCGTGGGCGCGCAAGACTTCCGCGTCCTCGGCCGACCGGGGCGAGGCCAGGCGCATCGCGCCGGCCGCGCCGATCTCGCGCCCGTCGGCGCCCTGTCTCGCGCTGAGCCACTCGAAGAAGGGCTGGCCGAGTTCGCTCTCGATCGCACGGGAATTGCCGCGCACCTCGGCCGCCTGGCTCGACCAGCTCTCGGCTTCGCGCCTGCTCGCCGCCTCCTGCTCGGAGAAACGGCGCATCCTCGTCAGGTTCGCTCCGAAACTCTCATCCAGGCTCTTCATTTCGCTCTCGCCCGACGCCGTCGCGTAGCGCCTCGAGGCGTCCGACACGCGCGACCACAGGTCGAGCAGTCCGTGCTGTCCCGCGTAATCGGTCATCCGGTTCCATGCCTCGCGGCCGATTGTCTGTCCCCGCCAGCTCGCCGAGCCGTCCGCTCCGAACCTGACGATGAAGTCGAACCCCCCGCCCATCCTGGCCTCGCCCGTGAGGACGGCGGCCTGCTCCTTCGTGATGCCGCCGGCCTGGGAGAGTTTTTCGAGATGGGATTCGAGACTCTGCGCGCCCCGGTTCTCGCTCTCCGTCACCCCCCGCGCGTGCGTGAGGCCGCTCCGGACGTCGTGTGAGAAACGCTCGACCATGGCGGCGGAATCGGTCGCCGCCGCCGTCCGGGCGGCAGCGGCTTCCGCCGACCAGTGGCGGGCCTGCTCGACGGCCGCGCCAGCCCGTACCTCGTGGCTCCGGGCCAGGGACTCGGAGAGCCGGACGCCCGCCGCGGGAATCCGGCTCGTGGCGGAGCCGGCGTCCATCACGGCGGCGCCTTCCCCGGTCACGGTGTAGGCCGCGCCCCCCGGTGCGAAGCCGGTGTAGCGGCCGGAGTCTACGTGCGCCGAGGTGCGAAGCTGATGCCCTTCCACCGATGCGAAGCGGTGCGTGTCTGCGCTCGTGTTTCCGAGCGAGATGTTGCCCGTCGTGCCCTCCTGCGCGGCGGACGAAGCCGCCTCCTGTCCGACGGAGAGGACCGAGGTGGCGAGCGAGGTCGCGCGGCCCACCCCGTAGGCGAGGGCGGCGGCGAGGAAGGGCACCGACATCGAGAGGTAGCCCGACATCACCGCCACGTCGGCGGCCACGGCCCGGATCCCGGCCTGGGCGATGAGCGATACGCCGACCTCGCCTCCCGGCATGAGCGCGCCCGCGCTCATGCGCTCCGCCGCCTCGCCCATGGCGATGCGGTGAAGGATCGCGTAGAGCGGCCCCCAGCTCTGCAGCCACACCAGGCCCGAGAAATATGAGCGGAATATGGCGCCGCCCGCAGGCGTCAGCATCAGCAGGACCGCCATGGGGAACGCCCCCACGTAGAGGCATTCGAACACGATCCTGAGCATCGGAACCCAGGTCTCCGCCTGCCTGCCGATGGCCCGGTAGGCGGAGACGGTCTGGGCCTCGGCCCGCGCCTCGGTGTAGGATCTCAACGCCGCGGCGTTCCCGGCCTCGGCGCTCCACTGTTCGCCCGCGTCGTGCATGGCGTTCAGCACCATCTGCTGGCGAAGGACCTGGGCCGCGGTCCGCGCCGCCCCGATCAGGAAGTCGTGCGCGGCGGGAAGCGCCGCCATGAGTTCCGTACGGGCAAGCGCCTCGGTCGCCGCCTCGGGAAAGAGCCTCGTCCCGAAGACGCCCGAGGCGCGCGTGATTTCCGCCCCCCAGAGCACGTCCAGGCGCGATGCGGCCGTGGCGCACGTCACGATCTCCCGGTTCAGCGTCGTGGCGCCCGTGCCCGAGAGTGCGCCACGGGTCACATATTCCACCATGCGCGCCGGCGATGCGCCCGCCGAGGGAGATCCCAGGGTGGTAACGAGCGTCCAGAGGTCCGTGCTCTGCCTCAGGTCGTCGGCCGATACGTGGCCCAGGAGCAGGGCGTGGAACACGCACTGTCTCGCGTAGGCTCTCAGGTTTCTGGCGAAGACGGCGTCGGTGACCTCCATCCGGGTCACGGCGGCGGCGAGCCGCGCGCCGAAGATGAGGCCGTGGCGGCGGTAGGCGAGGTCGGCCGGGAGGGCGAAGGCCTGTTCGGTCAATCGCGTGAGTCCGTCTCCCACCCGGCTCGTGAGCGAGGCGAACAGCGCCAGTCCCAGCGGCACGTTCGCCACGACGGCGGGCGCGAGCGCTGCGTCGAGGCGGTCCACCACCCGCACCGTCGCCCTGGGGACCACCAGCGCGCCCCACACGCAGACGAACAGCAGCAGCCACTTCGCGTTGTCCTTCCACGACCCGCCGAAGGCGGTGCGGAACAGCGCCCAGGCGAGTCCCGTGACGCCCGCCAGTTGGGCCAGCGTCACGAAGGCGCCCCCGCCGGTGATCGCGGCCACCGCGTTCAGGAGGTCGACCAGGTAGGTCCCGCCGCCGAGCGTGAAGATTTCAAACATGAATGGTCTCTCTTACCCTCGCTATCGTGAGCCCGCTGCGCCGCGCGAGAAGGCGAGCGCCGCGCGGAGATCCGCCGAGAGCGCGCCCGCCAGTTCGGTCTCGATGAGCCGTAGCTTCTCGACCACGGCCAGGGCGGTGTTCAAGCGCTCGAGGCCCTCGCCACGGTGGCGCGCGAGGGCGGCCCGGTTCCTGCGCAGTCCCTCGCGCCAGCGCGTGAGACGCTCGCCGTCCGCGACGTCCATGGATCCGGCGCGTTCCTCGATCGCCCGGTGAAGATCCGATATCCATACCTGGAGCACGTCGAGCGCCACCGCTTCGGCCAGGGCGTCCACCTCCTGCTCCACCACCG
>VXPH01000070.1 GCA_009839615.1 Nitrospinota bacterium | reverse complement strand
GGTGAATCCCGGGTCGGGAATTTCGGAAAGGGTTTGATAGATGGACGGTCGACTTCCGCTGGAAGGGCTTCGGATACTGGCGGTGGAGCAGTTCGGCGCGGGGCCGCTGGCCTCGCAGTTGTTGGGGGATATGGGGGCCGAGGTCATCAAGATTGAAGATCACGCCGTGGGCGGTGATTCCGCGCGGCCCGTTCCCCCGTATGCGCTTCCCAATAACGACAGCTACTATTTCCAGTCTTTCAACCGCAACAAGAAGAGCGTTGCGCTCAGGATTCGCACGCCCGAGGGCAAGGCGGTATTGCGAAGACTCGTGCCCAAGGCGGATGCGCTCTATGCGAATTGCCGGGGCGATGCGCCCGAGAAGCTCGAAATAACGTATAAGCACCTGGGTCCCTACAACGAGAAAATCGTGTGCTGTTTTCTCTCGGGCTACGGGATGACGGGTCCAAGGGCGCCCGAGCCGGCCTATGACTACCTCATGCAGGCCTACGCGGGCATCATGGACCTCACGGGAGAGCCCGACGGCCCCCCCACCAAGGCGGGCGTGAGCTTCGTCGATTTCTCGGGCGGATTCATCTCGCTCGTGGGCCTGCTGGCCGCGTTGTGGGAGGCGAACCGCACCGGAAAGGGAAGGGACGTCGACGTGGCGCTCATGGACGGCGCCCTGGTGCAGCTCGCATACATGGCCACCTGGGCGCTCAACTGCGGCTACGTGCCGCAAAAATTCTCCCGGAGCGCGCATCCCTCGATGGTGCCCGCGCAGAATTTCGAGACCAAAGACGGATGGATAAGCGTGCTTTGCCTCAAGCAGAGTTTCTTCCCCATCCTCGTCGAGCGCATGGGGATGCCGGCGCTCGCCGAGAACCCGCGCTTCAAGCTGGCGCAGGACCGTTTCGAGAACCGCGAAGTTCTGCTGGACATCCTCGAAAGGGCGTTTCAGGAGAAGACGAACGCGGAGTGGACCGAGCTGCTCCAGGGCCATGTCCCCTTCGCGCCGGTGAACACCGTGGCGCAGGCGATGGAAGACCCCCAGATTCTCGCGCGGGAGATGATAGTCGAGATGGAGCACCCCGCCGCGGGGAGCATGAAGGTGCTGGGTCCGCCCATCAGGCTGCCGGGCGCGGAGATGAAGTACACGCGGGCGCCTTATCTGGGAGAGCACACGAGAGAGGTTCTGGGCGGTCTCCTGGGCATGGAGGATGACGAACTCGAGGACTTGAGAGAGAAAGACATCGTGTCCTGGAGCGCTCCGCCCGAGGGGTAGGACGCAGGACAGAACAAGAATTTTCTGCTTTTCATTCACATTTTGGAGGCTATCTCATGGCGGATCTGCCGATACCGCAAGTCGTGAATTCCCTGGACGTCGACGAGGACAAGGCCTATGAGCCGCCCTACGACATCCGCTGGGGCGTGAACCACGAGACGACGGGGACGGATACCATCACGATGGGAAGAACCATCATCCCCCCGAGAGGACGCAACGCGCTGCACTACCACAAAAACTGCGACACCACGATCTACGTGGTGAAAGGCCCCATCAACATCTACTGGAAAGAAGGCGGGGAGATCGAAAGGAAAGAAGTGCCCGTCGGTCATTTCGTCTATTTTCCCTGCGGGTGCATCCACGGGCAGGAGAATCCGAGCACGGACGAGCCGGCGGAGTTGATATTCACCTACGGCGCGATGCCCAACAAGGAAGCGGCGGGTACGACGTTCGTGGACGACCCCAGAGACCCGCTGAGAGACTAGTTTTTCGCTTTTCCGGGGCGTTTTCCAGCCGCCCGTGATCGCCCGGGCAAGGAGGTGAGTACGCGCATGTTTCGCATAAGACCCCTCGTTTGTCTGTTCCTCATCAGTCTCCTGGGCGTCACCGCCTCTTCCGCGCAAGCACAGGAGGTTCGCAAGAAGGTATCCGGCTTCGACGGCGCGGCGCTGGTGCACGTTCCCTCGGGGCGGTTCGTGATGGGCAGCAAATCCGGCGACAAGGACGAGCGTCCGCCCCGGAAAATTTTCGTTTCGGGCTTCTGGATCGACGAGACGGAAGCGACGGCGGAGCGTTTCGCGCGCTTCGTTGAGCTGACCGGATACAAGACGACGGCCGAGAAGCGGAAGTGGTCCTGGACCTGGGACGCTTCCTTAAGGAAAGGGAAGGGCGGCTGGCGAAAGACGAAGGGCGCAGACTGGCGCCGGCCCGAAGGTCCGAAATCGAGCTGGAAAGCCACGCCGACGCAGCCCGTGTCCCACGTGAGCTGGCCCGACGCGGAAGCCTACTGCGGGTGGGCGGGTCGGCGACTGCCCACCGAGGCGGAATGGGAGCGCGCGGCGCGCGGTGCGGACGGGAGACGCTACCCCTGGGGTGTGGCGCGCGACGCGATGAGAGCCAACCTGAAGGGGGGAAAGGACGGATTCCCCGGCGTCGCCCCCGTGGGCCGCTTTCCGAAGGGCGCGAGCCCGTTCGGCGCGCTCGACATGTCGGGCAACGTCTGGGAATGGGTGGCCGACCGCTATGGCTCGAGAGCCTACCGGAAGATGGCCGAGCGCGACCCCCACGGCCCGGCGAAGGGAAAAACCAGAGTCGTCCGCGGCGCATCCTGGGGCAGTCCGGTCGCCTGGGCCACGGCGCACAACCGCTACCATCGCCCGCCCCACTATACGAACAACAAGATCGGCTTTCGCTGCGCGGCGGGCGAGAGTCCTTAATACGGCCGGACGCGCACGACACACCGAACCAATGTGCCGGCAAACGCTTGCCTGGCGCGGCGAAGGGTTTGTGATTCGTCAAGAAATGATGAGGTAAATCAGGCGAAGCGGCGGTTTTTTTCTCCGCTCACTTCGCCGTTCTTTCAATCAGAGCTTCCAGTGCTCTCATGCTTTCGCGGTGACGGGCTTCCAAGGCCCTCATACTTTCGCGGTGGCGAGTATCCAGATCGGCCATGGTTTCTTCATGCTGCCGTTTGCTTTGTTCTTCCCTTCTCTCGCTGCCGCGCTGCATCAGCCTCAGCCCGTACAAGATGAGCGCGCATTGTCCGGCGCCCACGATGAGCGATATGAAGGCGTGAATCGCAGAAATCCAGAGGCTGATACGTGTAAATTCGAGCGTCGCTATTTCAAATTCCGTCATCTTTTCCTCTCCGCGGGTCTGGAATGGGAGTGGAGTAGCCTCTCGAATATGATGCACGGGGGAGGATAAATCAACGCCCGCCATCGGTCGCAGTTATCGCTCGCTTCGTGCCGTTCATTCGGGACGGGCGATGGTCTTTTTCCCTTGAGACGAGAAGGGGTCTGCCCGATATAGCGCATGGCGTACCGTTACCGGAGCAAGCCCCTCAGTTCGTCGGCGCAGGCGGCACGACGAGCACGCCGTGCGCCCCGTTTCCCACGCGGATTTGCTTGATGTTGCGGTGTTTTCTCGCGTCCATCACGAACACTTCCTTCGAATCGCGGTTCGTCACGTAGGCGAGCGCGCCGTCGGGCGTGAAGGCGATGAGGTCGGGCCGGACCCCCTGCCTCACGCTGGCGACGCGCTTTTGTGCAGGCAAGGAGAAGACCGACACCCTGTTCTTGTGTGGCAGGGTGACGTAGAGGAATTTTCCGTCAGGCGTGATGAGGGCGTCGTGCGGCTCGCCGGATAGTTTGATGGTGCGGATGATTTCCAGGGTATCGAGATCGACCACGCTGTAGGAGTTCCGCTCCCCGTTCATGACATAGAGCCTCTTGCCGTCGCGCGAAACGTCGATTCCCTCGATGTAGTGGCCCGCCTCTATCTGCTTGATGGGTTTTTTCATTTCGAGATCGACCACTGAGACGTCTTCGCTGAGCTCGTTCGCCACGAAGGCGAGGCGGCCGTCGGGACTCAGCTTGATGTTCACCGGGTTGTTCCCCCCGTGCTTGATGAGGCCGATGATCTTGCGCGCCGCGACATCGAGGATCGTCACGTTGTCCGAGTAGGTGTTCACGAAATAGGCGCGCGCGCCGTCGGGGGAGAACGCCAGGTTGTAGGGGTCGCGCCCCGCGCGCACGCGGCGGATGAACTTGAGGGTATGCGTGTCGAAAACGCGCACGAAGGCGCTGCCGTCGTTGATGACGTAGGCGTGGCGCCCGTCGGGCGCGAGGGAGAGGCGGTTCGCCTTCCGGCCCGCGGGGATCGTTGTGATGACCTCGTGCGTATCGCGCGAGATGACGCTCAGCGTGCCGTCGCGCGTGTTCGTGACGAGAATCCGCTCGCCCGCCGCGAGCGCGCTTGCGGGAGCTGATAGCAGAAAAATGATGAGCGTGATGAGTATCTTGCGCATAGCGGGAGAACCTAGCGGCCTTGTTGCTTCAAAAACGCCTCTTTCGCCTTGGGATCGAAACGGCAATTGCACATCTTGCGGATCAAGGCCACCAAATCACGAATCTCCTGATTTGTAAATACGTTGCCCCACGGCGGCATGATGGGGGAGAGGTCGCTCGCACCGCCTCCATGGGTAATAGTGCGCACCATGTCCTCGTCCGAGAACTGGGCCATGTCCTCCCCGTCGGTAAGATTGCGCGGGCTCACGGGCAGCTTCCTGGTGTTGTTCACCCCCTTGCCGTCTCCCGTGGGGCCGTGGCACTGGATGCAATACCAGCGGAAATTCTCCTGCGCGCTCACGCGGCTCGCAGACTCCTCCGCTCGTGTGGGGGCGACGCCCGTAACGCCGATAATACCAGCGGATATGAGAACCCCGGCGACGAGGCGAGAGATACGCTTCATTTGAAACTCGCGATATAGGCGGCGAGCGCGAGGAAATCCTTCTCGCTTAGCTTCGTGAACGCCGCATCCCCATACACCGGCATTCTGCCGTTGGGGTTGTAGCGCGCAGGCTTTTTGAGGAAGGCCACGATGAAATCGGGGTTCAGCCTGTGTCCCGCCTCTTTGAAATGGGGCGCGCTATGGCCGCCCACCTCGATTTTCGCCCGGTACACCGTCTTTCGTATCGAGACCATGTGGCACGAATAACACGGCTGTTTTTTCTGGAACAGGATCCTCGCGCGCCGGAGCACTTTCCGGGGGATTTTCTTCCAGCGCGGAACGACGCCCACCGGCATTTGCGGATCTTTAAGGCTTTCGAGATAGGCCGCGACTTTCGCAGCTTCCTCCTCGGGGAGGGCGGGGTGCGGGTATTTGCCCCGCTTCATGGTGCCGTAGATGACGCCTCGAAAAGGTTCCGGTTCCGCCAGCCATTTTGCCAGAAAGCCGGGCCGGAATTTGCTCCCCGCGTACCAAAGCGTGGGGCCCTTTATCCCGTGGCGCGCGGGCGGGGGTATCCTGGCTTCAGGGCCTTTGCGGGTGTGGCAGCTTCCGCAGCCTTTTCGCTCGAAAAGGGATTTTCCCTCTTGAACCTCCGCCCCGTATGAATGAGCGAACGTGAGCAGGAGAGAGAAAACGCCTGCGAGCGCGAGGGGAAATGTCTTTTTCATGCGTTTCATCCGGATGGCCCTCGATCCATTCGAATCGGCTCAGACGGTGGCGAGGTGGAGTTTGCCGAAAAAGCCTCACTTCGGCAACTCGGGAGCTTTGACTTCGGGGAGGTCGCCCGTAAGCGCGCCCATGAAGGCGATCAAGTCCTCTTTCTCGGTCTTCGTGAGTTTGAGGGGTTTCATGTCCGGGTCGAGATGGGGGTTCGGGTGTCCGCCCTTCTCATAGAAATCGACCACTTCCTCAAGCGTGTTGAAGCGGCCGTCGTGCATGTAGGGCGCCGTCCGGGTGATGTGGCGAAGCGTGGGCGTCTTGAATTTGCCCCGGTCCTTTGTTTTCCCGGTGATTTTCTCGCGGCCGATCTGCAGGGGCTTCTTGTCCATCCCTATACCTAAGTTGTGGAACTTATCGTCCGTAAACGGCGCGCTGAATTCATCCACCAGGTGGCACTTCACGCAATTTCCCTTGGCTTTGAATACCTCGAACCCCCTGATGGCGCGGGGCGAGAGCGCGGACTCATCCCCTCTGTATTTCCAGCGGTCGAACGGGGAATTCCCCGATAGCAAGGTGCGCTCGAAGGTGGCGATGGCCTGAACCACGCGCTCCAGGCTGATGCCGGGGCTTCCGAACGCCTCGGTGAACCGCTTTCGGTATTCGGGAATCGCCCCGAGCGTACGGACGATTTTCTCCTCACTGGAGGCCATCTCGCTCGGATGGAGAATGGGCCCTTTGGCCTGCTCCTCGAGGCTCGCCGCGCGCCCGTCCCAGAACTGGGACTCGTTGTAGGCGGCGTTGATGACGGTGGGCACGTTCCTGAGCGTGAGCCTGCCGCCAAATCCCGTTCCATACTGGCGCGCGTTCGAGAATCCGCGCCGGGGCATGTGGCACGTCGCGCAGGAAACCTTCCCGTCGCCGGAGAAGCGCTTTTCGAAGTAGAGGAGTCTTCCGAGTTCGACCTTGGGCCGCGTCATGGGGTTGTTCTCGGGCACGGGAACGTCGTCGAGGCCCAGGGGCGGCTCAGGGGGAAGTTCCTCCTGTGCCTGAGCGCGCGCGTCCTGCGCGTGCGCCGGCGTCGCGGCTGCCCACCCGAGCGACGGTATCAGGAGAAACAGCGCTGCGATTCGAGCGAGGTGAAACACGGTTTTCCTCTTCAAGGCGGAACACCGCCCGGGGCGGGCAGGACCCCCGTCTTTACGCCCTCTGCAACAGCTCGATGCTGACGCCATCGGGCGCCTCGATGAAGGCGATTCGCGTCGTCGGGTTGAATTGTACGGGTTCGACGGTGAATTTCACACCTTTTCCCTTGAGATCGTCACAATAGGCGTCGAAATCGCCTGAAACCTCGAAGGCGAAATGATCCGTCCCCCACTCCAGTCCGCTCTTCTCCCCCGCGCTCTCGCCCGTTCTCTCGCCGCGAACGATGACCGTCGCGCCGTTGAATTTTATGGGAATCTGCGGCGCGCCCTTGAACACGCCGCCTTCGCCGCGCTCTCCCCCTAAGTTTTCGACGAACCAGTTCACGCTCGCCTCGGGGTCCTTGCTGATGACGTGCACGTGGTCGAATACGATATTTACTGAACTCATTGCTCGGCTCCTCTTTCGCCTGTCAGTCCCAGGTCACGTCCCCGAATTCATCCGGCCCCGGCCTGCCCGCGGCCCGGAACCCGGCGACTTCCGCCTTGCTCTGCGCGACGGTGCTGTTCGCCCCGTGGCCGGGGTAGAGAACCGTCTCGTCCGGCAGGGCGAAGACCTTGTTCTCGATGGAATCGAGCGACTGAACCAGTTGCCCGTGGTTCCAGGTCTTACCCGGGCCGCCGGGGAAAATCGTATCCCCGCAGACGCAGTGGCCCGGATAGTAGAACATCAGCATGCCCTTGCAGTGGCCGGGCGTGTGGATGGCCCTGAGCGTGATCTCGCCGAAGGTTATCTCCTCGCCGTCCGCGATGGTGAAATCCGGGCTGATGCCGAACTCCTTCGCGTCCTCTGCGTGCTGGCCCAGGGGCGCGCCCGTGCGGCTGCGCACCTCATCGAGCGCGTCGATGTGGTCGCCGTGGCAATGGGTCTGTAGAATGTACCTGGGCGTGGCGCCTTCGCACGCGGCGAGAATCGGCTCGGCGGAATGGGAGGTGTCGATGATGACGCACTCCTTCGTCGCCTTGCACGTCAGCACGTATACGTTGTTGCTGTAGGGGCCGATGTTGAGTTTCTGGAAATCGAGTGCGGGAAGGTCCACTCTCTGGTCGAATTCACCCATGTCGTTTTCTCTCCTTTGTCTGGTGAAGACCTGTGTTCATGAAGACGAGGTGACAGGAAACTTTACTGCCTAATACGGGCGAACCACAACCTCAAGGCGGGAACCAGGATGGAGAAGCCCTTCGTATACGCGAATCTGGCCATCACGCTCGACGGGAAAATCGCGAGTTTCGACCGCGAGGATTTCTCCCTGGGCTCAAGCGCGGATCGCCTCGAGATGGATCGACTGAGAGCCGGGGCGGACGTCGTGGTATGGGGCGGGGGGACGCTCAGGACGGCGCGCCACCCCGCGCGGGTGCGCGAGGAATCCCTGGTGCGCGAGCGCGTGGAACGCGGCGTCGCGCCGCATCCGGCGAACGCGCTGATCACGAAAAGCGGCGCCTTCCCCGATGAATTGCCCTGGTTTTCAGCCGATGAAATCGAGCGGTTCATTTTCACCGCGCCGGAGGGCGCCTCCCGCCTGGAGGGAGCACGTGACGCGGGCGCGCAAATTATCGTACTGGACGAAGCGGATTCCCTCGCCCGCCAGGTGCTGGCCCATCTCGGGGAGCGGGGGATGAAGAACGTGCTGATCGAGGGCGGCGGCGACCTGGTGTGGGAGTTCGCCCGATATATAGACGAGTTCCACGTGACGCTCACCCCCTGGCTGGCCGGCGGCTCCGACGCCCCCACGCTCATGGATGGGCCGGGGTTCCGCTCGGGCGAGTTTCTGGGCCTCACGCTCGTGGAGGTACGGCAGGAGGGGGATGAGATTTTCCTGCGCTACGCCAGGAAGCCGGAGTGACGCGTCACTCAGCGGGGGTGTTGAAAGAGTCCCCCAACAGAGTAGTTGTCTTTTACATACCCTTGTTGATTAGAAATCAGCCCCCCTCAAGGGGCTGTTGAAAAGGCCTCCTTTTTAGGGCGTAAAGGGGACGTCCCTCTAGACTGGAAAACCAACCCCCCCTACCCCCCCTTGTCAGGGGGGTATAAAAAGGTCAAATAAAA
>VXPH01000185.1:49447-55349 GCA_009839615.1 Nitrospinota bacterium | reverse complement strand
CCTGACCACCTCCCCACAAGCGGGCCACCCCAGAAACCACAAACACCCCGCACTGTCCACCGGTTGGTTTCTCTCGTTCAACCCCTCGGTGGCCGCCGTACGGGGGCGGGCGCGTGACCCGCTCTCGATGGCGGAATCCGCGCTCCTGCCGGATGAGGAATAGTTTTTCACGTCAAGGAGAAAACATGCCGGGCAAGCTGGAAGGGAAAAGAGTCATCGTCACGGGCGCTTCATCGGGCATCGGCGCGGCCATCACGCGAAGGTTCAGCGCGGAGAGCGCATCCATCTGGGCGGCGGGAGGCTTTAATCAGGAGCGCCTGGACGGAATCATCGCCGATTGCGGCGCGGCGGGCGCCAAAATCGACGGGCAATGCTACGACCTGAGGGATGCGCGAAAAGCAAACGACGTCATGAGCGACGGCGCGCAATTCCTGGGCGGTCTCGATATCATGGTGAACTGCGCCGCCATGCGGGCGCACGGGAGTTTTTTGGAGTTCACGGACGAGCAGATCGACGAGTTGTATGAAGTCAACGCAAAATCCGTGTTCATCGCCACGCGCGAGGCGGCCAGGCTCATGGCGCCCCAAGGTAAGGGCAAGATACTGATGATCGGCTCTATCGACGGCGAACGCGGGGTCCCCGGCAACGCGCTCTACTGCGCCACGAAGACCTCCATGCACAACTTGACGCGCGCCCTCGCCGTGGAACTCGGCCCCCTGGGGCTGCGCGTCAACTGCCTCATGCCGGGCACCACAGAGAGCGAGCGCGTGAAGGAGATCCACATCAACGACCCGGAGCGCGCCCGGGCGAAACTGCCCCGGATACCCGTGAACCGCTTTGCGACTCCCGAAGAGATGGCCGAAGTCTCGCTCTTCATGGTTTCGGACGAGAACGATTTCATGAACGGCGCCTTCATTTCGTGCGACGGCGGCACACTGGCGATGTAGGCCGCTTGTGATCTTCTGAGAAGAGAAAATCCCCCATCCATACGATAGCAACACGATTCGCCAACACACGGAGGTTTATTTAGCGATGAAGAAGACTCCTGTCATTTGCGAGGACGTGACCCCCGCCTTCCCGCCTTATCCGCTGGCGGTCAGATCTGGTGAGCTCTTGTTCGTCTCAGGATTAAGGCCGGCCGACTCGGCCGGGTTTGCCGACTTGCCCGAAGCGGGACGCGAGCAGATGCAGGGCTACCCGCTCGCCGACCTCACCGAAGGCCGCGTCGTCGCAGATTCCTGGGCGGTCCACGACAGCCTCGAAAAAATCCTGGTCGCAGCGGGCACGCACCGCGACCAGGTGCTGCGCCAGCACATCTGGCAGCGCGACAAGCGCTACTTTCCCAGCTACGAACAAGTACGGGTGCACTGGCAGCCGACGCCCGCTCCCAGCAGCGGACTGGGCGTTACGGACGTGATTGGACGCGGCAGGCACTGGATCGGGGTCGACGCCATCGCCGCCTGCACGCAAGCCGGCGGCGTGTTCGGCGAGAGACAGGTGCTGACCGACGTATACAACCCGGACCTGCCTGCGGCCTCACACTACTGCCAGGCGATTCGCTCGGGCCCGTTCGCCTTCTTCGCGGGCCACATCCCCATCAAAACGGCGGAGCCTGGAAAACCGCTGGTCAACTCCTATGACGACGTTCCCGAAGAGGGCCGTTTCCTATCGACGGGACGCAGCCACCCGGACAGCCGCCACGGCCCCATCGCATCGCAGACCTGGTACGTCTATAACGAGTTGCGCCGCACACTCGCGGGTCACGGCATGGATATGGAAGACGTCGTGAACGTGTCGATTTTTCTGGGCGACCTGCGCGATTTCTCCACTTTCCACCGGGTGCATACCCACTTCTTCGCCGAAGTCCAGCCGTCGCTTTGCGTCGTGGGATTCGACGAGGTGGGCCACCGCGGCACGCGCATCGAGATCGAAATCACCGCCATGGATCGGAAAAGCGGACTCGTTCGCCGATCATTCCCCTGGCAAGGAGCGGCGCCCTTCGCGGCTCCCGCCGTCACCCAGGCGGGGCCGGTTTGTTACTTCTCGGGCATGGTGGGCGTTGATGAGAAAGGCGTGCTCGCCCGGAGCGCGGACGCTCTTCCCGATACGGGACGGCGCGCCGTGTCGCCTATGGAAGAAATTGAGCGGTGGCCGGGTCTCGCCGCGCAATGCTGGATGGCGTGGGAGCAATTGCGCGCCGGCGCAGCGGGTGCGGGGATGGAACTGGCGGATATCGCCATGACCAGGGTGTATCTCTCCGATCCGGAGGACCTGGCGGTCTACGAGGCGGTTCGCGAAACCTTCATCGAAGATAACCTGCCCGCGTTCGAATGCGTGATCGTTCATGGTCCCGGCCCGGTGGCGGAAGCGCTTGTTCAGATCGACGCCATCGGGACGAAATAACGGGTACGGAAAATACGACGTCTTGCGGGCTCAGAACCAGGCCCACAAATCTTCCTTTGCGCGGAGTTCTTCGCTCGCGCCGTCGAACACGACGCGTCCGCCTTTGAGCACGATTGCGCGCTCGACGACGTCCAGGGCGGCGAGCACGTTCTGCTCGACGAGGATCAGCCCGGTGCCGAGTTCCGAGTTGATGCGCAATAGCGATTCCAGCACGTTCTTCACGATTGCCGGAGCGAGACCTGCGGTCGGTTCGTCGAGCAGGAGGATTTGGGGCCTCGTCATCAAGGCCAGCGCGACCGCGAGCATCTGCTGCTCTCCACCGCTCATGTCACCTGCGAGCTGGTCCTGGCGCTCTCGCAGCAGCGGAAAAAGGGCATAGGCCTCTTCGAGAAACGACGAGTCCGACTTCGAGCCCGCGATGTGGAGATTCTGCTCGACCGTAAGGTTCGGGAAAACGTTCTGGACTTGCGGCACGAAGCCGATTCCCAGCATGACGTTGCGGTGAACCTGATCGGCAACAATAGGCGAACCACCGAAAGCCACGGCGCCGGAAACATCCTTGACGCCGCCCACGAGGCATTTGAGAAACGTAGACTTGCCCGAACCGTTGTGGCCGAAAATTCCCATCCGCACACCGGTCTCGAAAGAAAGCGACACGTCGTTCACGGCGATCAATGGCCCGTAGCGGGCCGTGAGGTTTTGGATTTCGAACATCGTTCTCTCTCGATTACTGCGGGTGTTCGCCGCCGAAATACAGGTCCGTGAGCTGCGAATCGCGGGTCAACTCTTCGACGGAGCCGCTGGCCAGAACACATCCGTTGAACATGAAAACCGTGCGGTCGCTGATGTCGCGGATGAACGAGATATTATGCTCCACAACGCACACCGCACGCCCGGCCTGGGCCTCTTCGCGGATGACGCGGATGATCGTCTCATACGCCTGCCCCTCGACGCCCGCCATGGGCTCATCCAGCAACAGGCAAGCCGCGTCGCTCATCAACGTTCGGGCGAGGCCGATTCGCTTCTGCTGGCCATAGGAGAGTTCAATCGCCATCTCGTGCATCTTGTCAGCGAGCCCTACCCGTTCGAGGAGCGCCACGGCCTTCTCCGTCGCTTCCTGGCGGAAGGCGTCGAGTGCGCGGCGGCGAAACAGAATGCGCGCCAGGGATTCTCCGGGGTAGCGCCGGGTCGCTATCAGCAGGTTGTCGATCACCGACATCGAATGAAACATGCGGGTATTCTGCCAGGTTCGGGCCAGCCCGATCCGCGCGCGATGGTGCATGGGCAGTTGATCCACGCGATGGTCTTCCAGGAATATCGACCCCGCGTCGGGGGGAATGACGCCTGAGATCAGGTTGAACAAAGAGGTCTTGCCTGCCCCGTTGGGCCCGATGAGGCCGACGATCTCACCCGTTTCGAAGCTCAAATTGACATCGTCCGCCACAACGATTCCCCCGAAGCTCTTGTGAAGATTCTCGACCCGGACAATAGCGCTCACTCCGCATCCCTCCTCGCCCTGAAGGCCGCGCTTGCGCTCCATGCCTCGAGCCCCCCGCCGCCGCGGCTGCCTCCCGTCAGGCCCTGGGGCCGCGCGAAGAGGAAGAATATGACGAGCGTCGTGTAGATGACGCCCTGAAGCGGCGCCATGATCGAGACGGGCAGGCCGAGAAACGTGATGGCCTGCGGAAGGGTCGTCAGGAGCACTGCGCCCACCAGGGGTCCCCATGTCGTGGCAGCGCCGCCCACGACCACCATCGTCAACAGGGCCGCGGACGTGAATATGCCGAACTGTTCGGGCGTGACGTAAGCGAAATAATGTGCGTAGAGCGCGCCCGCCAGACCCGCCATACCCGAGCCGATGGCGAACAAAACGATCTTGATGTTCATCGCGTTGCGGCCCAGGGCGCTGAAGGCTTCCTCGTCGTTTCGCATGGCGGTGATGGCCCGCCCGTAGTCCCCCTCGACAATCCAGGCCACAAGCAGGACCGCGCAGGCGGCGACGACCGCGATGAGCAAGACGAAGACGAGGCTTCTCGACGGGCCTTCGTTGAGCACCGGAATGTTGGTCAACCCGCCGGCCGCGCCAGTGAAGTCCAGGTTGTTGATGACGTGCAGGATACCCAACTGAAACCCGATACTGGCGATGACGAGGTAATCGCCCGACACGCGAAGCGAGGGCAGCGACACACCGAACGAGAGCACCATCGCGATTCCTGCTCCTATCAGGATCGAGAGCGGAACCGGAATCTGCAGGTGAATCGCCAGCAATCCGGAGCAATAGGCCCCGATGGCGTAGAAGATGGGATGGGCGACACTCATCAGCCCGCCGTATCCCAGAATGAGGTTGAAGCTCGTAGCGAGGACCACGTTAATCCCGATGAGCACCATCACTGTCAGGATGTATTCCATTTCCGGCTCAATCTCCCGCAGGGTCGGCCACCGCCACGGCGGCGGAGCGTCCCGATGGTCTCACCAGCCCGCTCAATCGGCGCGGCAGGGCGAATCCGCGCGGGAAGAAGATGATGACGACGAATATCAGAATATAGGCCAGCAACGCCTGCCATTTTGACGCGATGACGAGAATGCTGAACGCCTGTATGAGGCTCAGTGCAATCGCCGCGATCCCGGCGCGAAAGATGTTGCCGATTCCGGCGAGAATCGTCGCGATGACGGCGAAGATCAAAAGATGCTGGAGCGGCGTGGAGGGAAAGAGCGCCGCCTTCGTCCCGAAAAGGTACATGCCGGCGGTGATGAGCACCGCAGCGATGGAGATCGAAACGCCGTAGGCGCGCTTTCGGCTGATTCCGTATATCTCCGCCAGATTCTCGTTATCGGCGACGGCGATCAGATACTGGCCGTAGCGCGTGCGGTGGATGAACAGATAGAGGATCAGCATGAGCACCGCCGTCACGGCGATCGCCATCAAATCCCAGTGGCTGATCGCAATGCCGGCGTATAAGTCGACGGGCCACAACAGGCTCGGGTAGAGCGTCTGGGGTTCGGTTCCGAAGATTAGTTCCATGAGATAGACAGAGAATTCCGAAAACACGATCGTGAAGATGAACAGGGTCAGAATCGAGGAGTTGCGGTCGCGGAACACCATGAAGGCGCAGCGCTCAAGCGCGAGCGAGACGGCGAGCGTTATCAGGAGCCCGAAAATCAGCGCGGGAACAAGCGGCAGACTCCAGTGCCGAAACGCCACCAGCAGGGAGTAGTAGGCGAACACCATCACCCCGGCCTGGGCGAAGTTCCATATCTTGTTGATCTTGAGGACGAGCGAGAAGGCGACCGCAAACAGGCAGTAATAGGTCGCGGCGGCGAACCCCGTCCACAGGAGCTGCCCCAGAATCCCCCAGGTCAGCATGGCTTGACGTCACACACGGTAAAATCCCGGTGGGGGGGGGCCGCCCCCCCCCCCCCCCCCCACCAACAAAAAAAAAAAAAAAAATAAAAAGGAGGGGGGGGGGGGTTATTAATCCGAAGCAAACAAAAAAAAAAA
>VXPH01000185.1:0-49437 GCA_009839615.1 Nitrospinota bacterium | reverse complement strand
CCCCCCCCACACCCCCCCCCCCCCCCTTTTTTCCCCCCCACCCCCCCCAAACCCCCCGGGGCGCCGCCCCCGCGGCCCCCCCCACGCAGAGGAAACATACGGAACTAATCCTTCTGGGAGCCGATAAGCGTGAATTTGCCGCCCTTGACCTGCCAGAAATAGACCGGCTTCTTGACGGTGTGATCGTCGTTGATGGTCACCGTATTGGTCAAAGGCTGCTCGAACGTCTTTATGGCCACCAGCGCCTTGCGCATGTTCTCGCCGGTGATCGGCAGCTTCTTGTCCAGCACCCACTTGTAGAGCGCCGCCACGATGTAGGGCGCATCGTAGAAATACTGCGTATAGGGCAGCCCGATGGGCATGCGCTTGTACGCCTTCTTCCAGCGCTCGATATAGGCGGGCAGGTTCTTGTTGTCCTCCACGCTGGGAGCCAGCGCGGTCACGATGATGCCCTCCGCACCCTTGCCCAACTGCTGGATCATCTTGGGGTTGAAAGCCGTCTGGTAGCTGGTGATCTGGGTCTTCACGCCAAGCTGGCGCATCTGCGCGACGACGGCCGTGAAATCGCGGATTACGCTGTGGATGTGGATGATGTCGGGATTCGCCGCCTTCACCTTGAGCACCAGGCCGGTGAAGTCCGAACGCTCCTGCTCATAGGACTCGTAAACAACGATTTTGCCGCCAGCCCTCTTGAAGCTCTCACTGAAGACCTTGGCGCCGTCCCTGCCCGTCTCGTGGTTCACGTGCAACACGGCTGCGCGGCGCTTGCCCATCTTCTGATAAGCGTATTTACCGAGCGCGTTCATGTCCACGTCGGCCAGCGGGAAAGTCGTATAGACGTAATCGCCCAGCCGCGCGATGGCCGGCGCATTTGCGCCTACGCTGAGCATCAGCACCTTCTCGCGGTTGGCGATGGGCGCGACCGCCTTGACCACGTTGCTGAACGCGGTGATGTATACGGGCACCTTCTCCACATGGACGAAACGGTTCACCACTGCGATACCGACTTCGGGCTTCGCCTGGTGATCCAGAATGATGGCTTCGAGCGGATGGCCGTTGACGCCGCCCTTGGCGTTGATGTCCTCGACCGCCCAGCGGACCGCCTGCATCTGATCCTTGCCGAAAATCGCGGCGGGCCCGGTCAACGGATCCGCAACCCCGAAGCGAAGCGGTTTCTTCTTGGCCGCAGGTGCGTCACCAACGAGCGGGCCGCCCGACAAGCCAATCGCTACGATGAGCGCAACCCAGAAAGTAGCGCGTTTCAAAACGCGCGAGAAAATGTGGTTCATCGACTTTTCTCCCGTGTGGATATGGATTCAGAATTCTACTGTTTGAGAGTGCGAAAATTACAACATGGGCCTTTGTTCCGTGTCAACGTTTGCGCGAGGCAATCAACAGGCGCGGTAGAAATCTCGATGAGCGGCGATTTGAGCGTCACCTCCCGTGGGCGCGGTGATACTGGTCGGCGACATAGGCCTCATCCATCACCCCTAGCGCGGCGGCCGCCTTTTGCGGCCAGTAGGGTTCGCGCAGCATCTCGCGCGCCATGAAAACGATGTCGGCCTCGCCGTTTCGGACAATCTGATCCGCCTGCCACGCCTGGGTGATCATGCCCACGGTGGCGGTGGGAATTCCGGCTCCTTTACGCACGGCCTGTGATAGCGGCACCTGATAGCCCGGCCCCACCGGAATCTTCGCCAGCGGCGTTCCCCCGCCCCCGCTGCAATCGATGAGGTCGACCCCTTCGGTTTTCAGGATTTCGGCGAGTTCTATCGTTTCATCGAGCGTCCAGCCACCCTCGTAATAGTCCGTGCACGAGAGACGGATGGCGAGCGGCTTACCCTCCGGCCATTGCTCCCTCACAATCCGGACCGTCTCCACCGTGAAGCGGATGCGGTTCTCGAAACTGCCGCCGTAGTTGTCCTTTCTTTGGTTCGAAACCGGAGAATGGAAACTGTGGAAGAGATACCCGTGCGCGCCGTGGATTTCGAGCCACCCGAAACCCGCCTCGTCGGCGCGTCTCGCGCCCTGGCGGAACGCCTCCTGAATCTCGACGATCTCCCCGACGCTCAACGCTTTGGGGACGCGCGCCTTATCATGAAACGGCACTGCGCTGGGCGCCACGATCTCCCAGCCGCCCTCCTCGTTGGAGAGATAGCCTCCGCCCTCCCAGGTGGGCGCGCAACTGCCCTTGCGGCCCGCGTGCCCTATCTGAATTCCGGCGACGGCCCCTTGACCGAAGACGAAACGCGCGACCCTCGCCAGCGGCTCGACGTGCTCATCCGACCAGATGCCCGAGCATCCCCGCGTGATGCGCCCGCGAGCCTCCACGTTCGTCATCTCGACCATCACCAGCCCCGCCCCGCCGACCGCGCGTGCGCCCAGGTGCACGAGGTGCCAGTCGGTGAGCTTGCCGTCATCCGCGCTGTACTGGCACATGGGGGACACGCAAATCCGGTTCCTGAGCGTGACGCCCCGCAAAGAGAATTCATCGAAGAGTTTCGCCATCTTGTTTTATCCTTAGAAAACAAAAGAAAAATCCTCCGGGCCGGCTGCAGGGCCCGCCCGGAGGAGAAAACGCGTCAGTTACAATTTACGGGGTCGCTCTGCGGCCGCCGCCGTCCATGTAGAGGGAACTGCCGTTCACATAAGAACACGCGGCGGAGGCCAGGAACGTCGCGACGTTCGCCACCTCCTCAGGCTCGGCGATTCTGCCGGCGGGCGTCCGCGCGCCGACTTCTTTCAAGAATTCCTCCACGTCCTTGCCCGCCTTCTCCGCAGGCCCTTGCATGAGGTCGCGCGCGCGCTGGGTGTTCGTCATGCCGGGGCACAGAGTGTTCACCTGAATCCCCTCCCCTGCCACGGCGTCCGAGAGCGCTCTCGTGTTGTTGAGCACCGTGATGTTCGCCGCACTGGTGGGGATGTTCCCCCGCGCGGGACTCGCGCCCGCTCCGCCCGCGATGTTCACGATGCGGCCCCAGCCGTTTTTCTTCATGTGGGGAATCACCAACTGCGACATGCGCAGATATCCATAGGTCTTGAGCGTAAGCGCTTCGGTGATGAACTCCGCGTCGAGTTCAAGTATGTCTCCGCCCCGCGCCGCGCCCGCGCTGTTGATGAGGATGTCCACGCCGCCGAAATTCGCGACGCACGCATCGACCACCTTCTGGCAGCCATCAAGAGAATTCAGATCGGAGGAGACGGACATACCCTCACCGCCTGCGGCGTTTACATCTTCCACCGCTGTAGCCAAAAGTCCCTCATCGCGCGCCGTGACACACACGCGAGCGCCCTCTCTCGCCAGCGCAATCGCGCATTCCCTGCCGATGCCCCGGCTCGCTCCCGTTACGATCGCAATCTTTCCCGTCAGACCAAGATCCATCTTTTTCTCCTTAGAAAATCATGAATATAACGATGAAATGTTGCTGCTTAAGCCAGCACGAGCTGGCAAGGATTCGTGGCCCGGTATTCGGCCTTCTTGTCGGTGATCTCCATCACGCGGGGCAGGTTTTCGATCCCGTGCTCCTCGTGGGTGATCAGAGAGTTCACGTCTATCCTTCCGCTGGCCACCCACTTGCCACCGAGGGCCACGGTGTCCGCGCCATGACCCTCGGGGAAAACCCACTGTACCCCCTGTGCGCGCATGAAGACCGGGTCGAATTTCACGTCTCCGATCAAACCCGCTATCTGGATGACGCGCCCGCCGATGCGCACCATGCGCGTCGCCTGGTGAAGCGTGGTGTGGCCCGAGAGGCCCTGATCCGCGTTGCCGCCGGCGCACTCGAATACGAGGTCGACGCCCCTGCCCTCCATTATCCCCATCACTCTCTCGACGGGGTCGTCGGCTCTCGCGTCGATGACCTCATCCGCCCCGAACTTACGGCTCAAGGCGAGGGCTTCATCCTTCACGTCGCTCACGTAGACGGCACCCGCCCCGCAGGTGCGCGCGGCCTGCAACGCGTAGAGGCCCATCACGCCCTGGCCGGTGATGGCCACCGTCTCGCCCGGCTGTACCTTCGCGTCGCGCATGGCGGCGACCGTGGAGGAGAGCGGCTGGAGACATGCGATGGAGGAATCGTCCAGCGTCTGGGGCGGCCTCACGAGGCCGTGCGCCGGTAGCGAGATGTATTCGGCGAACGCGCCCGGCGTGTTGATGCCCACGTGCAGCTTGTCGACGCAGTACATCTCCCGACCCTCGCGGCAGAAACTGCACGCAAGACACGGAACGTGACCCGAGGTGCACACCCTGTCACCCGGCTTGAGATGCTCGACGCCATCGCCCACCTCGACGACTTCGGCGCTCATCTCGTGCCCCAGCAACTGGACGGGCGCGTGCTTTTCGAGCATTTCCCTCAAAAGCGCCGAATTGATGGTCCCGATTCCCAAAGACCTCTGCACGTCGGTGATGCTCGGCTGCACCCGCCGCACCTTGCACACGGCCCAACCCGGCTTCACGTCAGGGTCCGGCACTTCATCCAATCGCATATCGCCAAAGGCGTAGAAACGCCACGCTTTCATGCTTGCGAACCCTCCACTTGTAAAGGCAAACTCACCGCAATAGCTCTTAACACTCTTTTCCCCATCCGCCAAGACGAGACCGGGGATTTGTTTGCGCGCGGCCTTCCAGCCCGTGCGGGGAGAAAACATGCCGGACATCAAGGTTCACGCGAAAGACCTGCACGCCTATCTCGCGCGCGTCTACCAGGCTCTCGGCTTGCCCGAGGCGGACGCCAATGCGTGCGCAGCCCAGATTGTGGACGCCGAACTCAGGGGCGTAAGCTCACACGGGTGCGTCCGTTTCGGGGTTTTTGTGGAACGCCTGAAAAGCGGGACGGCGAACCCGAGACCTCACGTGCGAACCATCACAGATCTGCCCGCTTTTTCTCTGCTGGATGGGGACTACGGCATGAGCGCCGTCGTCGCGCGGCGCGCCATGGAGGTCGCCATCGAAAAGGCGAAAGACGGCGGCATCGGCGCTGCTGCGATCCGCAAATCCTCCCATACGGGCCACATCGGCTATTTCGCCGCGATGGCGCTCGAGCACGGCATGATCGGCATGGTCATCAGCGGTGCGGTGGGAAACCTCGCGCCGTGGGGCGGTTTCGAGCGAATGATCGGGAACAACCCGGTCGCCTTCGCGGTGCCCTCGAACCAGGAATATCCCATACTCTTCGACATCGCCACGTCCAAGGTGGCGAGAGGCTACGTGCTCCTCGCCGCCAGGACGGGAGAGCCGATTCCCGAGGGCTGGGCGCTCGACCCTGCGGGCAACCCGACCACGGACGCCGCCCTCGCCGCCCAGGGAACGATGCTGCCCCTGGGTGATTACAAGGGGTACGGACTGGCGCTCATGTTCACCTTCCTGACGGGCGCGCTTTCGGGCAACGGCTTCGACGCCGACCAGCCCGACTGGCTGGAGACGGACAAACCCTTCGGCCTGCCGATGTTCGCCATGGCGATTGACCCGGAGAGATGCCTGGGCGGCGACTACAAGGCGGCGGTGGATGAGGCCGTGACGCGCATCAAGGCGTCGGGGCTCGCACCCGGCTTCGATGAAATCCGCATCCCGGGCGAAGGCGCTCACCGCAGGTACCAGGCCGCACTGACCGAGGGCATCACGATCAAAGAAGCGCTCGCGCAGGATCTGGAGCGGATAGCAGCGGAGGTGGGCGTGGCGCCCTTGTCCGGGAGATAAGTGTAATGAAAACCCCCCGCCTTTGTTGAAGTGTCGGCCCCCATGCGCTAGTTTTATGGCTCGTTGATTGGACGTTCCTCACATATCCATCATATGGCTGGGTGCGAGGCGTATTCGCGCCCTGAATTTTTGAAGGAGAAGACATGCCGGTAACTGCGATGATCATCGAAGAAGGAGACAACGTCGCCACCTGTCTCCAAAAGGTGGCGAAGGGAGGCTCGGTTCGCCTCATGCTCAACGGAAAGATGGGCAAGACGCTCAAGGCCAATCAAGCGATTCCCTACATCCACAAAATCTGCATCAAGCCCCTCAAAAAGGGCGAGCACTGCATGAAATACGGCCTGTCCATCGGTGTGGCGAGTAAGGACATCAAGGTGGGCGACTACATTCACGTACACAACATAGAGAGCGCCCGCGGCCGCGGCGACCTCGCGTAGAGAAGGAGGTCCACCATGGCCGGAAGAAACGGAAGCGCTACGAGATCGAAACGTCTGAGAAAAACCTGGTGGGGATACCCCAGAGAAAACGGGGACGTGGGTGCGAGAAACTACCTGCTCGTGCTGAGCGGCACCCTTTACGCCAACCCCACGTGTGAGCGCGTCGCCAGAACGCTGCGGCATAGCGTGGCCCTCACCCACCCGCTGGGCCGCTGCCAGATCGGCCCCGACATCCAGCGCACGTTCGAGACCCTCGTCGGTCACGGACAGAACGCCAACGCGGGCGCCGTCATCGTCATCGATCACCACCGCGAGGAAGGCTGTACGGCGGACGAGATCGCTCATGAAATCGCCAAAACGGGAAAACGGGTGGAGGCGATCAACATCCGCGAGGACGGCGGCGCGATAGACGCCACCGCCAAGGCCACGCGCATCGGCATGGAGATGCTGAGAGAACTCACGAACGAGCGCCGCCAGGAAGTCTCGGTGAGCAAGCTCCTGCTGGGGCTCAACTGCGGAACGTCGGACACCACGTCGGGCCTCTCGCACAACAAGGCCACCGGCTGGGTGACGGACCAGGTCGTCAAGCTGGGCGGACGCGCGCTCCTGGCGGAAACCACCGAGATGATGGGCGGCGAAGGCGTGCTGGCCGACAAATGCGTGAGGCCGGCCCTGGGCAAGCGCATCTGGAGGATAGTGGAGGAGATGGAAGAGCGCATCCTCGCCTGCGGCGTCGACCTGAGGGGCAGCCAGCCCACAGGCGACAACATGGAGGGCGGCCTGACCACGATTGAGGAAAAATCCCTGGGCGCCATCCAGAAGGCGGGCTCCGCCCCCATCGTGGACGTGATTCCCTGGGCGAAGCGCGCGAACCGCAGAAGCGGCCTCCACGTGATGGACACCCCGGGCCACGGGGGAGAGTCCATCACCGGAATCGCGGCGGGCGGATCGCAGGTGCTCATCTTCTCCACGGGCGGCGGCCATACCATCAATCACCCCCTGATGAGCACCATCCGCATCACGGGCAACCCGCTCTCGGCGAAGCTGCAGGCCGATACCACGGACGTGGACGTGACGGACATCTTCGAGGGCGCGCCCATCGAGGTGGCGGGACGGCGCGTCTATGACGAGGTGATCGACGTCGCGAGCGGGAAGATGACGAAGGCCGAGATTCTGCACGAGGACAACGCCTTCGCCATCAACAGGAATGGGCCCAGCGTCTAGGAGGTTCATCACCGGCCCCCGGAGGATGCCCTCCGGGGGTTTGTTTCACGCGGCAGGCAATGCGGATGCTCATTGCCCGAGGCCTTAGATGAATCCCCTTCCCTACGCCGAGGCCATCGCGATGCTCGCCGAAGAGGAGCGGGGGGACGGCTGGCTCGTGTACTGCGAGAGGGAAAATCTCTACCAGCTTCCCGTGGTCGAGTGGCTGAATGCGCTGGCAGAGGAAATCCTGGCCCTTGCTCCCGAAACGCTCCTGGAAGTGGGGGCTGGCGACGGGGCGATCGGAAAAGCGCTTAAGGCGCGCGGTGTGAACCTGAAACTTACCGATCCCGCCGGACGTGATGGAGTAGAAACCCTTGATGCGCGGGATGCGCTCAACGCCCATGCGCCCGATTTCGCGTTCTCCTGCTGGTTGCCGTATGATTCAGGCGCCGAACGACAGATATTGGAGGCGAAGCGCCTACGCTGGTATCTGGCGGTGGTGCAGCAGGGGCCGGGCTACGCCGGGAGCGAAGCACTTTGGGAAGCGCACGACTGGAGCGTGCGGGAATTGAACGAGGTGAACCGCTGGTCGGTTTCGCGGGCTGATTTTCTGAGCGAAGTCGACTCGGGCGAGCACGTCCGGCACGGGATGGCCTATCTGTTCACGCGTGAGGAGTGAATGAGCGGACACACGACGGGCGAGAAACTCCACGTTTTTTTGAACCGGGTATTCACCAAGCTGGGCATGCCGGATGAGGACGCCGCATGGACGGCGGATACGCTCGTAACGGCCGAGTTGCGCGGCGTCACCAGCCACGGCGTGATCCGCATGCCGCACTACGCCAGGCGTCTGGAGGTCAAGCTGGCCAATCCGGCGCCTGATTTCCGCATCGTCAAGGATGCAGGCGCACTCGCGCTCGCAGACGGCGACAACGGCATGGGCCAGGTGGTATCCAAACGCGCGATGGAAGAGGCCATCGCCCGCGCCAGAGAGCACAACGTGGGCGTCGTCCTGCTCAAGGAGAGCAACCATTTCGGCGCCGCCGCGACGTATGCGGCCATGGCACCCGAAGCGGGCATGGTGGGCCTGGTAACTACCAATACGCTGCGCGTTCTGCCTCCGGCAGGAGGCAAGGAACCCAAAATCGGCAACAATCCCGTCTCGGTCGCCTTGCCGAGCGACCCGCCCATGGTGCTGGACATGGCGCTTTCTGTCGTGGCGCGAGGCTACATCATCGAAGCGGCGCGCGCGGGCGAACTCATCCCCGAGGGCTGGGGACTGGACAAGGAGGGAAGACCCACCACCGACCCCCATCAGGTTCTCGAAAGCTCCCTGCTCTCCCCGATTGCGGGATATAAGGGCAGCGGGCTTTCCATCGCGATCGACGCCATTCTGGGTTCCCTCGCGGGTGGAGGCCACAGCCACGAGATCGTGGGCATCAACGAGTTTCACGGGAAAAGCCGCGTCACCAGCGTTTTCGCCGCTATCAACGTCGAGGCGCTGCTCCCGGTGTCGCAATTCCGGGCCGCCGCAGGCGCCTTCATCTCCATCATCAAGGCGACGCCCAAAGCCGCGGATGTGGAGACGATTTTCATGCCCGGCGAGATCGAGCATCAAAGCGAGATGGAACGCAGGAAAAACGGTTTCGAGTTATCGCCCGAACGTCTGGCGGAACTCGATGAAATCGCCCGAAGGCTCGATTTACCCCCGCTGGAGCGTGGACAATGAACGACCCTACTCCCCACGAGTTGGCCGAAGCCGCTTCCAAATTCGCCCGCGAAGCGGGAGAAATCCTGATGGGGCTTTTCGGCAAACAGGTGGAGGTCGACTACAAGAACAAGGCCAAAACCGACCCGGTGAGCGAAGCCGACCGTGCGAGCCAGGAGTTTCTGACTAAGGCGATAAACGAGAAATTTCCGGGGCATGGCGTCCTGGGCGAGGAAAAACCCGAAGATGAAGAAGAGGCCAAAGCGCAGGGCGCGCGCGTGGTGCCCGAGTATCTGTGGGTCTTGGACCCTCTGGACGGCACGAAGAATTTTTTGAACGGTTTGCACGTCTGGGGGTGTTCCGTGGGAGTCCTGCAGCGCGGACGCTCGATTGCGGGCGCGATTTTCACGCCGGAAGAGAAAGGCACCATCTACCACGCTTTTGAGGGGGGCGGAGCGTATCGCAACGATCACCGAATCGAGGTGGCGGGAGAGGACAAGCCCACGGGAAAGCGCATCGTTGCGCTCCCCGGCTCATACTGGACGCAATTTCGCCCCACGGGGCCGCTCAAGAAAAACCTGGGTGAGGTGCGCGCCACGGGCTCGATGTGCTACGAGCAGGCTCTCGTGGCGCGCGGCGGCCTGCACTATACGCTCTTCGGCGTTCCCAGCATCTGGGACGTGGCGGCAGGGGCCATCATCGTGAAAGAAGCGGGGGGCGTCACACTCGCCCGGCGGGACCGCACGAACAGGTGGAGCGAACTGGATAGCTTCTTCTCCGGGGAGAACACGCCCAAAGACCTGGACGCCGCGCGCAAATGGCGGCAATCCCTGCTTATCGGCAACCCCGCTCTCGTGAATTACATCGCGAAACACATCAAGAAAGTGAATCGGCGCAGACTCAAACGAAAGAATCGCTAACATCCCCTGAGAACCGGGATGATTATCTCTATATCACTTCAATAAAGCTACATAACACACTGATATATAAAAGATTCTAATTCAGATTGGGAACTCGTACCGGCGCGAATCGATCGCTTTGGGGACCCTTCCCTCTCCCGCCCAAACCCTCGATTTCCATGATTCGCTCCTCCTGTGGATTGCGATACGCGGAGCCCGATATCACTTCGATCTCGTACCGGGGAGCAGGACTGCCTCTTTTGGGAGATTTCCCGCGTATCGGGAATGAAAACGGACGACTCTCCCCGGGTCTCAAACCCCTGAGCCAGTACCTGGTGCGGCAGCATTTTTTCCCGCTCTGGATGAGTTCGACCTGCAGCCCCACGTCGAAGGAAAAATCGGGATCCGTATTGAGCAGCGCGCCCTGGGCGCGCAGATAGGGCCTGCAGGATTTACACCTGAGCTTTCTGAATACCTCGACTTCGGCGTTCTCGACACGCACCCAACGATGAACCTGCTGATTCCTCTCCTGCGCCATCTTGTTGATGGAGGAGAAGATTCGCTCTTTGTGCGCCGAACCGGGGTAGCGCACGAGAAACTCCTCCAGCGCCGCAACGCGGCCCGAGCGCTCGGCCCCTGCCAGCGCCCGCGCCTCCATGTGTTGCTGCATGAGGGCCGCCTCTTTCGAGCCTTCGAATCTGCGAATGAAGGCTTTCCAGTCCGCCTCCTTCCCGGATCGCATCGCCCTCTCGAATCCCGCCGCGCGCAGAGCGTCCTTCGCCTCTTCGAGATACGGGCTGAAGGGATTGTCGAAGACAAACCTTTCGAGGCGGAGAACATCGCCCGAGGCTTTCGCTGCATCGAGCAGGAGTCTTTCAAGGCGCTGGGTCGCCGCTTCGGTCCATTCGCTCCGCGCCTTTTCGTATTTTTCAATAAAGGCCCTGTAGGATGCGACCTCGTCTTTTCCCCTCAAAACTTCATATTCACTCTTTTGAATTTCTACGCCGGGAGGCGTCTCGAACCAGCCTTCGGGAAAGCGCTTCAGGAACTCTTCGAGGGCGCCGGGCTCTTTCGATCCGAGCGCTTCCTGATACAGCAGGCGTTCCCGCCAGTAGCGCGCCCGGCGGAAGTATTTGCCAGTAAAATGATATTCTAGATACTCCTTGTACGCGCGGGCCGTGTGCGTTCGGGTCGCCCTTTCAAAATCGAACTCATCGAGTTCCGCCAGAAATACCTTCGATTGTGGATGAGCGGGGTTGTCGTGAACGAACCAGCGCTTTTCGTTCATCACATCGCGCGGCGCCCTCCTGCGCACGCGCGAAGTCTCCAGACACCCGACGAGAGTCGAGCAGAGAACGAAGCAGAACAGAAAGAAAAGCAGCCGATTCCCGGTCAGGCCCGTATGGGCGCGCATCGCCTACACCTCAGCGTTTCACCATCTTTCCGGGCGTTTTCGAAACTATTCGAAATGTCAGTGCAGACGCCGGTACTCCTCCGGCGTCGGCAGGCACGGGTTCTTCCGGAAGTGAACCACCCTGTCGAGGAAAATTTCCACTTCCTCGGGTTCCAGGAGCTCGTCCATCTCACGCCTCAAAGAACTATCGCTATCGCGCAGGCCGGCCTCCAGTCTTTTGACGTCGTTCACCTGCGCCTCGGGCAGGGAAACGCCCGCATAGTCCCAGATGACGGTGCGCAGCTTGGGCTCGGCGTGAAACGTAAGGCCGTGGTCGATTCCCCAGACGCGGCCGTCTTCGGACTTGAAGCAATGGCCGCCCTTGCGGTCCGTGTTGTTCACCATGATGTCGAACGCAGCGAGCAGCACCAGTTCCGGGCGGCCCTCCGCCCGGAGCGTGAAATAGTTCGATTTCCCGTCATAGGGCACGCACAACTGCATGGAGCCCTCCCCGTGCGGGCCTTCGCGAATCACCGTGGGAGGAACGAGGTGCCACCCCAGATGATGGCTCACCAGAAAAGAGCACCGCTCCCGGAAATGGAGCGTTCCGTAGGGAAAATCCCACAGCGGGCGCTCCCCGCTCGCGGGCTTGTATATCCCCCAGAACTGGAAATCCTCCGTGCCCATCCTTACGGCAAACGTGTAGTTCGAGCCCTGCGGTACCAGCTCCCCGCCCAGAATCTCCGAGTTTAGAAGAAGGTTCTCGATTTCCGACGGCTCGAAGCGATAGGCCTGCGATTCGGTCGCATCCACCGTTTCGGGGCCTTCAGGAGGAGAAAATTTCCGGGCCACGAGATATTCCTGTCGAGTAGAATAAGGGCGATTTAGTGACGAAAATGCCCGTTCGTATTGGGGTCGACCTTGCCGGTGGCCACCATGGCATGACGAGAGAGTGCATCCGTCCCCCGCCCGGAGGAGCATTCATCGAGGCTCTGGGTGATGAAGTCATCCAACTGCGCATGTTCGAGACTCACCTGCAGCGCGGCGGGGCCGACGGTTTCTTCTTCGTATTCCTCTGTTTCGGAAGAACCACTCTCCGAGGCAACTTCGTCGCGTTCATCGTAGAAAAAGACCGTGACGCAACTCTTGCCCGGGCCATACGCCAGCCCCAATCGGCTCACCTTGAATTCGAGCAACCCTTCAGAACTCACCGGGGTGGAGTCGACCTCGGCAATGTCGGGAAAATCCGGTTCCTCGTCCGAGCGTTCCCCTTGCCCTTTCGCCTCCACCATTTTTTTCATTGCCATCGAAAGGCCGTAGACCTGTTCCTTCTCCAGCCAGAGCGTGGCGGCCGCCTTCGTGGGACAATCGATCAGGATGCGGAAAATCCTCTTTCCCGCGACGCCGATCGCTTCGGTTCTGATTTTTTTGACTTCGCCGAAATTATGTTTGGCAGAATCCATGTGCGATATAAAACTCCGCGATTCGAAGATGAGACGGCTCGTGATGTGTATACCATAAACGGATGTCCCACCCTTGTCTATTCAAACTTTCCTCACGTGCGTATCAGGTTTCACAGGCGGGAAATTGCGTCTATAATCCAGCAAACAGCCCGCCCAGCATTTCATCCAAGCGCCGGGAAACCACCGTATGGCGAAAAGAAATCCCCAAAAACCCGCCGCCGTCAAGCACGGCTTTCTCGAATACCTGCTCCTGAGCGTTCTCTTGCTCGTCGTCTTGGTAACGGCGTGGACGCTCTATGACAACGGAATCATCGACACGTTCATCGAACTCATCAAAGGCGCTCTCTAGAACTCTAGCGCTTGAGAATCGCGCTTCCTCTCTCGCAAGGTCCGCAGGCTCCTTCTGAAATTCGACGTATAATATACAAACGAACGAATCGCCATATCATGGATTCGGAGCAAACAAAATCCGGCGGGCGAAAACCCCGAACCAACTACACAGCTTCGGGCGAAAAGTGATAGCCTCCACCAAATCGCAATCATCAGAGGATCCTCATTGGCTCGTCTCATATCCAAAGCACTGCAAACCCCCGACGGCCCGCTCGCCTATACCGAGGCGGGAGGCGGCGATAAAGAACCCCTTCTCTTGGTGCACGGCGGCTTCGGGGCGGCGAACCACTGGCTCAAGAACCAGGCTTTCTTCGCCGCACACTACCGCACCCTGGCGATCGATCTTCCCGCCTTCGGAGAAAGCTATCGGCCGCCGAAACCGCACACGGCAGCCTCCGTCACGCAGGGCATCGGACGGCTGCTCGACGGGCTTGGAATCGAGAAATGCCTGTGCGTGGCATTTTCGTTCGGCGCGACGATGAGCGCGACGTATTGCCAGGAAAACGCCTCGCGATTCCAAAAACTCGTTCTGCTGGGTCCGGGGGGCCTGGGGATCACGGGCGACGTCAAGATCGGCGATGAGCGCCGCGCCACCAGGGAGATGAGCCCGGAGGAGAAGCACGCGGTGTTCGTTCACAACCAAAAGGCGCTGATGTTCAAGAATCCGGAGTGCGCCGATGAGGCGTACCTCTCCCGGGCATGGGCGAACCTCAAAAACTCGAGGATGAACATCTACGCCATGAACCGCGAGCCCTACCTGCCCGATCTGCTTCCGGCGTGTTCCATGCCGCTGCTCATATTGTGGGGAGACGCCGACGTCATCGCCTACCCCACGCTCGAAGAACGCCGGAGCGCTTGCCAAAAAGCCGCCCCCCATGCAGAACTGGAAATCATTCCGGGCGCCGGGCACATGGCCCAGTGGGAGCAACCCGGTATTTTCAACGAACGCGTATTGAAATTCTTGAGATCTTAAAGATTCATCATCCCTGAGGAGAACGATTCATGGGCAAGACGAGTTTTGATTTTTCCGGACAGGTCGCCGTCATCACGGGTGGGTCGCGCGGCATCGGCAAAGGATCGGCGGAGCGGTTCGCCGAGGCGGGTGCCAAAGTGTATCTCGTCGACATCGACGTCGAACCCGGAGAAGCGGCCGCTGCCGCCATCCGCGAGGGTGGAGGCGACGCCACTTTCATCGACTGCGACCTCACGGATTCGGTGGCCGTGAAACAGATGATAGGGCGCATCGCGAGCGAGGCGGGCGCCATCGACATTTTCGTCAATTCCGCCGGCGGTTTTCACCAGCAGCTCTCCATGGGCGATACCTCCGAAGACGAGTGGGACGCCGTGGTGGACAGGAACTTGAAAAGCGTGTTCCTGACTTCGAAATACCTCACGCCCGTTTTCGAGAAGCAAAACAGCGGCTGCGTGATCAACCTGGGCTCCATGTCGGGCATCACGACGCTCCAGCCCTCATCCCCGCCCTATGCGGCGGCCAAGGCGGGCGTCCACGCCCTGACCCGCGTGCTCGCCTACGACCTGGGGAAATACAACGTGCGCGTGAACGCCATCGCACCCGGAACGACGGCGACAGAACGCGTCATCGCGGTGCGCTCGGAAGAGCAGCGCGAGATGATCGGCAAGGGCACGCTTTTGGGCCGCATCGCCGACGTGGAGGATATGGTGGGCTGGGTGCTCATGCTGGCCTCGCGCGAATCCGCCTACCTCACGGGCCAGACCATCGCCGTGAACGCGGGACGCTACATGTCGTAATTGCGATAATTCATAGGTGCTTACAGCCATTTTGAGGACTTTTTTGATGAGCGAATACCTGGAATTCGACCCCGACGAGATAGAGCGGCGCGAGATTTACCGCCTGCTCACGGGCTCCATCGTCCCCCGCCCCATCGGCTGGGCGTCGTCCATCAGCAAGGAGGGGATCCACAACATCGCGCCCTTCAGCTTCTTCACCTGCGTCTGCGTGGCGCCGCCGATGATATCGCTCACCGTGGCGAGAAACCCCGACGGCACCAAGAAGCACACCCTCATCAACGCGCAGGAAACCGGGGAATTCTGCTTCAACGTCGTCACCCACCGCCATTGGGAGCAGATGGTGGACACGGCGAACGGCATCCCGGCGGAGGAGAGCGAATTCGACGCCACAGGCCTCGAGCCGATACCCGCAAAGAAGGTGAAGGCGCCGCGCATCAAGGACGCACCCATTCACTTCGAGTGCAAGACCCACAACGTGTTCGAACTGGGACCGAACAAGCACCCGCTCCTGATCGGGGAAGTCGTCTATTTCCACGTCAACCCCGACGTCATGACGGGCGCCTATATCGACATGAAAAAGCTCGAACCCATCGGCCGCCTGAACGGCTTCTGGCAGTGCACGCTCGGGGAGTTTCTGGAGAGAAGTTTCCAGGACGGACAGCCGAGGTAGGGTCGATATCGGCTCAAATGAGCCAAGAATTTACTTTATATAAATCATATAACTATCTGTTAATACGTGCTTTATTCAACATCAAATCCGGCGTCTTCAACGGCGGTGCGCAAGGCGTCGAGATTCGTCGCCTCCTCATCGAAAACGACCGTCGCCCTGCCTCCTTCCAGATCGACAGCGGCCTCGGCCACCCCTTCCACGCCGCTTAACGCCTCCTGAACAGCGGATTGGCACATCCCGCAACTCATTCCGCCGACAATTATCTCCACTTTGGCCATTTTCTGTTTCTCCAATCAAGAAAACCGAATCGTCAAGATCTCAGCCCGAATCTAGCTCACACTCCCCGAACGAGGGGGCTTCCAGTTTCTGAGCAGCAAGGTGTTCGAGACGACAGATACGGAACTGAACGCCATGGCCGCCCCCGCGACGACGGGGCTCAAGAACCCGAACGCCGCCAGGGGGATGCCGAGGATGTTGTAGAAAAACGCCCAGAAAAGGTTCTGGCGTATTTTTCGCAACACGGTCTTGGAAAGATGTACTCCCGATACGACGCCCGTCAGATCGCCCTGCATCAGCGTGATGTCCGATGCCTCCATCGCGATGTCCGTGCCCGTGCCGATGGCGAAGCCCACGTCCGCGGCGGCCAGTGCGGGCGCGTCGTTGATGCCGTCGCCCACCATGCCCACCTTCTTGCCCTCTCTCTTGAGCCGCTGCACCATGGCGGCCTTTTCATCCGGCATCACCTCCGCCATCACGTGAGAAACCCCCGCTTCCGCCGCTATGGCCTGCGCCGTCCGCTCGTTGTCGCCCGTCATCATGTAAACCTCGATTCCCATGTTCTGGAGAGCTGCCACCGCTTCCGCAGAATTCTCCCTCAAGCTGTCGGCGACGCCGATGACGCCCAGCAGGCTATCTCCATCCGCGATGAAGATTACGGTTTTCCCCTGCGATTCGAGACGGCGAACTTCATCGACTGAGCCGGTTGCATCCACGCCCCGCTCCGCCATGAACTTCTCGTTGCCCAGATATATTTTCCGCTCACCCACATTCGCTTCCAGGCCATGCCCCGGGAAGGCGCGGAAATCCCGCATTTCGAGCAACTCCGCGCCGCGCGTTTTGGCCTCATCCACTACCGCTTTTCCCAAGGGATGCTCGGAACCCCGCTCCGCACTCGCCGCGAGCCGGAGCAATTCCTCCTGGGAGAGTCCACCCAGCGGCAACAGGTCGGTCACCACGGGCGTCCCCTTCGTGAGCGTGCCCGTTTTGTCCAGAATGACGGCGTCCAGCCGGTGCGCCGTCTCGAGTGCCTCGCCGCCCTTGATGAGAACCCCGGCCTCGGCCCCTTTCCCCGTACCCACCATGATCGCCGTAGGCGTCGCTAATCCCAAGGCGCACGGGCAGGCAATGACTAGAACGGCGACGGCGTTGATGAGCGCGGGCGTGAACGGCCCCATAAAGTCCCAGAGAATGTATGTGACGAGAGCGATTCCAAGGACGATGGGCACGAATATGCCCGACACCCTGTCCGCGGTGCGCTGAATCGGCGCCTTGGAGCCCTGCGCCTGCTCCACCATGCGGATAATCTGCGCGAGCACCGTTTCCTTCCCCACCCTCAAGGCACGGAACTTCACCGCCCCGTCGATGTTGATCGTGGCCCCGGTAACGGCGTCTCCCACCTCTTTCGCCACGGGAACGCTCTCGCCCGTCAGCATGGATTCATCGACGGAAGTGGCTCCCTCCAGGATGATCCCGTCCACGGGATATTTCTCGCCCGGGCGCACCATCACGACGTCGCCCACGCGGACCTCGTCCACGGGAACCTCGCGTTCTTCCCCGCCGCGGAGCACGCGCGCCGTCTTCGCCTGAAGGCCCATGAGTTTCCTGATGGCTTCCGAGGTTCTGCCCATGGCGCGCTCTTCGAGCACTTTCCCCAGCACGATGAGCGTGATCAGAACCGCGGACGCCTCGAAATACACGTGATGCCCGCTCAGGCCCCATAGCGTCACGGCGCTGCTGTGCAGCCAGGCCGCACTCGTACCCAGGGCGACGAGAACGTCCATGTTCGCGCCTCCGCCCATGAGCGAATGATACGCGCCCTGGTAAAACCGCCGGCCGACGATGAATTGCACGGGCGTAGCGAGCGCGAGCTGCCACCACCTGGGCAACTCCCATCCCCCCGCGCCGGGGAGCATCCCCGCCATCTGTATGAGAAGAGGTGTGGATAAAACCGCGGAGAGAACGAGCAGACGCACGCTTTTCCTGAATTCGCGCTCCCGTTTGATTTTTTCCGCGTCCTGCTCCTCATCCGTCACGGGACGGACCGAATACCCCGCTCTGGCCGCGTAATCAAGAATCTCATCGGCGCGAGCCAGGGCCGGCTGGAACTCCACACGACCGCGGCCGCTTGCAAGGTTCACGTCGGCGGACATGACGCCGTCCAACCCGCTCAATTGCTCCTCCAGGCCCGTGGCGTCCGCCGCCTCCTCCATCCCCTCTATCGTGAACTCGACGCGAGTATTCGGAACGCGGAATCCCGTTTTTTCCACCCTTCTGGTGATGTCGGCGGGCGTCACCTGGGCGGGAACGAACTCGACCTGCGCGCGCGCGAGGGCCAGATTCACGTTCGCGCGCAAAACGCCGTCGAGCGCGTCGAGTCGTTTTTCCAGCCTCGTGGAACACGCCGCGCACGACATGCCCTCGACCGGAATCTCCAGCATTTCGGGAATGGAATTTATGGACATGTCACACCCCTAGCCCAGGGCCTGAAGCTTCACGCTCACGCTCATCCGGCTCCCGTCGCGCATCAGGTGCACTTCGACGACGTCGCCCACCTTGTGCGCATCGAGGGCGTCCAGCAAGTCATCAAGCGAGGACACGGATTTTTCCCCCACGCCGACTATCACGTCGCCGAGCACGAGGCTCCCCGTCCGGTTCCTCCCGGTGCCGCGCAGCCCCGCCCCTTCGGCCACGCTGCCTTTTTGCACGCGAAGGATCAGCACGCCCCGCACGCCGAAGCGCTCCGCCGTCCCCCTGTCGGCCACATGGATGCCGAGCCCGGGCCTGATGACGCGGCCGTGGCGGATCAACTCTGGCACCACCCTGTTCACGGTATCCACGGGAACCGCGAAGCCGATGCCTGCGTTGGAGCCGCAGGGGCTGAAAATGGCGGTGTTCACGCCGATGAGGCGCCCGGCGCTGTCCAGCAGAGGCCCCCCGGAATTGCCCGGATTGATCGCGGCGTCGGTCTGGATGACGCCGCTGATCTTGCGGCCCGATACGCTGTTGATCTCGCGTCCCAGTGCGCTGATGATCCCCGTCGTGAGCGTCTGGTCCAGTCCGAAGGGATTGCCGATGGCGAACACCCGCTGGCCCACCTGCAGGTTCGCGGACTGTCCGATGGCGATCGGTTTCAGGCGGCTTTTCGGCGCATTGATGAACAAGACCGCCAAATCCTGATCCGGCGATACCCCCACCACGCGCGCATCCCACTCGGAATTATCCGCGAGGGTGACGCGCAGGGCGCTCGCTCCCCGGATGACGTGAAAGTTCGTGATGACGTGGCCCTGATCGTTCCAGAAGAAACCCGAACCCGTGCCTTGGGGAATCTCGAACAAGTTGAGGCTGAACCCATCGCGCCGCATCGCCAGCTTCGTGATGTAGACGACCGACGGGGAAGAGAGACGGAACAGCTCGATGTTGGATTTTTCCTCGGCGGCGAGATCTCCGCGCGGGGTGACGACGCGGGGCACGGCGTCGGGGTCGTGAAGGGTGTCGAAATAACCCCTTGCGAACAGCCATGCGAGAACGACGCCCAGCACGAAAACACACCAGACGATCCACCGCCATCCGCTGGAATAGGTTACGCCTCCACGCCTGAACTCACGACCTCCCCCGTTCATTTCGACTCCCCGTTTTGTACCCAAGGCAGGCTCATAAAAGCACGCCCGCAGTCTTCGCGCAAAAACGCCTCATCCTGCGAACACCTCGCGATGATATGCGCGCCCTGAATCTGCGAGAAAAAAGAACGCGCATGCGCGAGCGGCTCAAGCTCATCCGGAAGGTCACCCTCCTCTTGGGACTGCGTCAACACGAGGACGATTCTCTCGAAAACCCCGTCCCACACCCTTTTCAACCGCAAGCGCATCTCCTCGTCCAAGGCGCTCAACTCCAGCGAGAGGTTGCCGATGGGGCATCCGCAGCACGGGGAGTCCTGAATCGGCATACGGGCATAGGATTCCGCCAGACGCCTGATTTTCTCCCGCCCACTCGCTTCGATATCGAACGAGGGGGACAGGTAATTCTGGTGAAGGAGAAATTCATAATGCCCGATAACGGCGAGGCCCAGATTCTTCTTGGAGCGGAAAAAATAGTACAGACTCCCCCGGTTCACCCGGGCGGCCTGCGCCACCATATCGAGCGACGTGGCATGAAAGCCTTTTTGATAGACAAGCCGCGCGGCCGCTTCGATGATTTTGCGCTTTGTCGCGGACGCCTTTGGCCCCTTGGGCGTCGCCGTTGCTGCTTTCATGCGCTCTCGCTCCGGTGAGTGGAAATTCGTCTTGCGGACAAATGCTCCGCAATGGGCCGCCAAGCGACTCACAAAACAATATAATCTTTTTTAGTTAGTTAGTCAACTAAATTACGGCCCGGCCTTGAAACAAGTCTGAAATCCGTTATGCGGAGAGTTCCCGCAAGTGCGCGACGACGGAGCGCTCCAATGCGTCGAGGTTGTACCCGCCCTCGAGCAGACAGACGAGCCGCCCCCCGCAAAGGCTCTCGGCAAGCGCCTTCACCCACCCGGTCAGGCGGGCGAACCCGTCTTCGGTGATCATCAGCCCCCCGAGCGGATCGTCTCGGTGCGCGTCGAATCCCGCCGATACGACGATCGCCTCCGGCCCTTGCGCCTCGATGGCGGGTATGACGCTCTCTTGAAACTTCGCCAGATATTCCTCTTCAGGCGTTCCCGCTGCGACGGGAATGTTCAGCGTCGCACCCTCCCCGGCTCCTTCTCCCGTCTCGCCCGCAAGCCCCGTACCGGGATAGTGGGGATGCTGATGCAAAGAGACAAAAAGCACATCCGGATCTCGCCAGAAGATATGCTGCGTACCGTTCCCGTGGTGCACGTCCCAATCCACGACAGCGATTCTCTGAAGGCGGTGTTTTTCCTGTAGATACCGGACCAGGATGGAGGCGGTGGCGAACAGGCAGAAACCCATCGACTGAAAGGGCAAGGCGTGGTGGCCCGGAGGTCTGGCGGCGCAAAAGGCGTTATCCACTTCACCGGCCATGACGGCATCCGCCGCACTCAAAGCCGCATCGACGGAGGCCAGGGCGGCCTCATAGCTTCCGGGGCCGGCCTGCGTGTCCCCGGCATCGAGAATGCACCTGCCGCCGGCGCATGCCTCCCGCACGAAACTGTGGTGCGATTCCTCATGCACTCGCAACACCCATTCACTCGCGTCGTGGGGCGTGATCTCCATGCGCCCGAGCGACGGGACTTGGGGGAGAATTCTCTCGGGCGTCAGGCGCCTGGCGCGCTCCATGTTCTCCACATGCCGGCCGTTGTCGTGCATGAGTGATTCGGGCGTCCAGAAATAGGCGGTTCTGCTCAATGGAGTCTCACCCTTGGGTCGAGGACGGAATACATCATGTCAACGATGAGGTTCAAGGACACGAAAATCAGGGCGGTGATGGTCACCGAGGCCTGAACCAGGGGGAAATCCTTGGCGTAGACGGCCTGAATCAGGAGCCTGCCCACCCCCGGCCAGGAGAAAATCGTCTCGACGATCACAGCCCCTCCCAGCAAGTGCCCGAACTCCAGGCCGATGATGGTGATCACCGGGATCATGGAATTTCTGAGCACGTGCAGGTTGATGACGATCCACTCGGAGAGTCCCTTTGCGCGGGCGGTCTTCACGTATTCATGGCGCAGAACCTCCAGCATGGAGCTTCGGACCACCCGCGCATTTCTCGCAATCGAGTATGTGGAAAGCGCAATGGCGGGCAGGACCAGATGCTCCCAGCCGCTCCTTCCGCTGACGGGCAGCCACCGCAGACTCACCCCGAAGATGAGGATCAGCATCAAACCGAGCCAGAAAACAGGCATGGATTGTCCCAGGAGCGCGAACAGCATCCCCCCGTGATCATACGGGGAACCGCGCTGCGTCGCGCTGATGACCCCTACCGGAAACGCCAGGATAATCGAGAGAACCAGCGCCACGAGGGCGAGCTCCAGAGTCGCCGGCAGACGCTCCATGATGAGTTCGAATGCAGGCTGGCGGTAGCGCAGGCTTTCTCCGAAGTCCCCCTGCACCGCACGGCCCACGTAGAGCGCGTACTGGACAAACCAGGGCTTGTCGAGGCCTAAGTCTTCTTTGAGCTTCTGGACCTCCTCGACAGTCCAGTCCTCGCCCACCATGGTGTCGGTCGGGGCGCCCGATAGAAACAAGACGGCGAACGAGATGAAGCTCACGCCGACCACGACCACGACGGCCCTGAGAAATCGTCTGAAAAGATAGGCGCCCATCGTCTAGCCTTTCGTCTCTTTCAAGCGAATCGTGGGCAGGTAGATTCTCTCATCCGGCCTCGGCGTCCACTGCGTCCTCGCGCTCAAGCCGAAAAAATCATACTGGTTCCAGAGGAACACCCACGGGCTTTCCTCATGAACGATGCGCTGCATCCGGTAGCTGATCCGCTTGCGTCCGGCGGGGTCGAACGTCTGGCCGAGCGACTTGTAATTTTGAATGAACTCGCGGTTTCTCCAGGCGGTGAGGTTCGCAAAAAGGTTGGGCCTCAGTACGCCCAAATCGAGTTCTTCGTTGAAGGCGGAGCTGAACCCGTGAAAATACAAGGGCGCCAGCGTCTTTTTCCTTCTTCTGGCGAGGAAAACGGACCACTCCAGGGGGATGACCTCCACGTGGACGCCCACGTCGCGGAAATAAGCCGCCAAAAATTCCGCCATCTCCTTTCCTTTCAAATACCTGGAAGAAGGTACTTCAAGTTCTATCTTAAACGGCTTTCCATTCGCTTCCAGCACACCGTCCCCATTCGTGTCCTCGAGGCCGGCCTCGGCGAGGAGCGCTTTCGCCTTTTGGGGATCGTAGGCATACGCCTTGATGTCCGGAGCGGCGTTAGGGGCGTTGACGATGCTCCGCATTCGCGAGCCATGGCCCAGAAAAACGTTCTTGATGATGGCCTCGAAATCAATCGCGTGGTTCAGCGCCCGTCGGACGCGGGAGTCGCCGAGCACCGCATGGTCCGTGCGAATCCCCAGATAGATCCTGCGTCCGCCCCGCGCCCCCTTGAACTGGAGGCCCTCTTCGTTGTTGATGATGGCTTTCGACTGATCGGGCGAGATATTCATGATGACGTCGGCCCCACCGGTTTCAAGCTCCGCTATGCGGGCCGAAGCCTCCGCCACCGGCCGCCAGATCACCTTCTCTATCGCGGGCCTTCCCCGCCACCAGCCCTCGTTGGCCTTCATCTCGATGCGGTCGTCCTTGATCCATCGCACCAGCCTGTATGGCCCCGTGCCCACGGGTTTTTTAAGCAACTCCTTGGGCGGGGTCGACGAATAATACTTTGGCGGCAACATGAAGGCGTTCACCATCCACACCGGCAGGGTGGCGACCGGGCGCTTGGTGTGAATCTTCACGGTGTGGGAGTCCACCTTTTCTATCCTGTCCAGGAAAATCCTCCGGTAAACCGTGATGCGGGGCTTGAGTTTCTTATCGCGCATCCGCTCGAACGTGTAGCGCACGGATTCGGCGTCGAACGGCTCGCCGTTATGAAACTTCACGCCTTTGCGGAGATGAAACGTCCAGATTTTTTTCGTCTCGTCCACCTCCCAGCGTTCGGCCAGAGCGGGGCCCAGCGTCATATCGGCGCGCCGCTCGATGAGCGGGTCGAACATGTTCATCAATATGCTCCACTCGATGGTGGCCGTGGCGAAATGGGGGTCGAGCGTGTTGGCTTCCACCGAGAGGAGAACCGTAAAGGGCCCGTCTTTCGCTTCACGGCCGCAGGCGGCGAGCGCCACGAGCAGCAGGCAAAATCCGCACAACAAGGCCCTTTTCATGCGCAAATTCCCTTCAAAATTAACGAAACGCCTACATATCATCGCCGAGGCGGGGGTCCATGTAGTCCCGCAGCCAGTCGCCGATAAGGTTGATGCTCAATACCGTCGCCATGATGGCGAGACCCGGAAACGTCGCCATCCACCAGGCGCCGCGCAGATATTCGCGTCCCTCGGACAACATGCCCCCCCAGGTGACGACAGAAGGCGGTACACCGAGCCCCAGGAAACTTAAGGATGATTCGGAAATGATGTTTCCCGCCACGGCGAAGGTGGCGATGACGATGAGAGGCGAGAGGGTGTTGGGCAGAATCTGCATGAACAATATGCGGTACAAAGGATAGCCCAGGGCGCGGGTGGCCTCCACGAATTCGCGCTCCCTGATCGAGATGACCTGCCCTCTCACCACGCGGCCGTACGCCACCCACCGGCTGATCCCCAGCACCACGATGATGTTCAGAAGCCCCGGCCCGACGACCGCCATGATCGTGATGGCAAGCAGAATGAAAGGAAACGCCAGTTGAATTTCGGAGAACCCGCTGATGAGATCGTCGATTTTCCCGCCGAAAAAGCCCGAGACCAGACCCAGGACGATGCCGATGACCCCGGAAATCACCACCGAACTCAAGCCCACCAGGATAGAGACGCGCCCTCCGTATATGAGCCGGCTCAGAATGTCCCGGCCCAGCGCGTCGGTTCCCAGCATATAGCTCGCGCTTCCTCCCTCCATCCAGACGGGAGGCTTCAGGCGCAGGTTGACGTCCACCATGCCCGGGTCTTGCGGCGCGATGAGGGGGGCGGAAAGAGAAACGACCACCAGCAGAATGAGAAAAACGCCGCCGAGCATCGCCGGTTTGGCGCGCATCAGGCTCCGGCGGAATATCTCCCACCTGAGTTCCGATTCCGACATCATCGGGTACTCATCCGCACCAAAAGCAGAGTCGGACATTTTTCTATCTTCGGACATTCACCTGTTCCCGCGCCTGGGTGCCAATATTTGGGGAGTTGGGACGCCCCGCATCCTAGCATAGCGCGCTGCGCGTTGCAGAAGCCCCCAAAAGTGAAATCGCCGTTTCCCGAATCGTCGAATCGTCTTGATATCCGTGAGGCGAACGAATTAGAATCGCCTGTTTTTCGATTTCGGGGCCACATGGACACTTGTGATGATTCTCGGTGAAGGAACACCCTCCTTGCCTGCTCACACGAAAAGTGATTTCAACGACATCTTGACATCCGCCGTTCCGGACGGCGCGACGTTCGGTTTCCAGGGCCTGCGCGCAGTCGATTCGATTACGGTGGAAAACATCGTCCCCCTCGATTTCCTCATCGCATGCGACTACGGGCTCGACGGGCCCGAATGGGACAGGCGCCTGCGCTATTTCGCCGTGGAGCGCGGGCGGAACAGGCGAATCGTATGGACGCATTCATCGCTCGTAGAGGCCTACGAAGGAGCCCTGGGTGAGCAGATTCGCCAATATCTCTCGCAAGGGGATGCCCCACGGTACGTCATCCCCTACCGTTCCACGGAATTCCTCGGCAAACTCGCAGAAGAAGCCGAGGGCCGGCTCCGCATCCTGGCGAACCCGGTGGAAATCAAGACGAGGTTCGACGACAAGATAGCGTTCCGGCGCCAGGCGGTCGAAGCGGGGTTCGACGTTCCCCCGGGCGACGTGGCGGCGTTGGGCGATCTTGGACTCAAGCATCTGGAAGAATTCGGGCCGGTCATGATCGTTTCGGAGCGAATCGGCTCCTCGGGCAACCAGACGCACTTCATCGACTCGGCCGAGGCGCTCGCGAGTAAACGCGATCAACTCATCGAAAAGCTGGGCGTTGATGCGCCGGTGATCGTGAGCACGTTTCTGAGCGGCCCCGCCGTCGGCACGGCGGGGCTGATTTATGACGGCAAGCCCTGGATGTCTCACCCCTCGGTGATGTTCACGGGAATTCCCGGCTGCTCCATGCACCGATTCGATTACGCGGGCAGCGACTATGCGGCGTATCGGCTGGTTTCCGAGGAGAGCCGGCGTAAAATCGAGGAATTCACCCTGAAAATCGGCGAGTGGATCGCCGAGGCGGGCTACCGGGGAATATACGGCGTCGATTTCATCGTCCATGAGGACGAACCCTACGCTCTCGAACTCAACCCGCGCGTCCTGGGAACGACGCAACTGATGACCGAACTCGAGGAAATACACGGCAGCGCACCCACCACCACATTTTGGCATTTGGCCGAATTCCTGAAGCCGGGCGCCGCGCTCGACGCGCACCGGGATTTGCCCGCCGAACTCAGCCGCCCGGATTTGTCCGGTTTCCAGCTTTTGATTCGAAACACGAGTCCTTCGAGAGTGCGAATCGGCCATTCGCTGGAACCCGGCATCTACGCCATCCAAAACGGGAGGCCCGAATTCATCCGGCGGGGTTATCGCCTGAGCGACGTTCAAGACGAGAACGAGGCGCTTGTCACTTGCTCTCCCCCGGCGAAAGGCACCATAGTAGAGCCGAGGGGAGCATTCTGTAAGCTCGAGGGCGTCTCATCCATCTATGAAGGGGGCGAGGAGCAGATATCCCCCGCCGCCCGGGAAATGATAGATGTTTTCACGCACCGTCTTGCTCTTTCTCCCGCTTAGGACAAGGTGACAATTGCAAACCGATTATTTCGCAACTACCGCTCGAGGATTGCTCCTGTCTCCTGAAAGCCCGTATGCGTTTCAGACGGATTTCACGCCCGACCCCGGGCCCGTTCCCTCGAACGGGATCGCGCTGGGTGAAGTTGTCGCCGCGCCCGAGAACGCTCCCATCAATCGCCTGGAAACGCTCGAAGTCCTCCAGGGAACGGAAGACGCCTGGAAGACGAGCGAAATAAAATTGCGCGAAAAGATGAACGTGGTCGTCGCGATCGGCGGGCGGTATGCGAATCGCAGCGTTTCGGGCCGTGCGCCGGACTCCCCCGCAGCGCCGGGCGCCGTGCTCGACCTGCTGAACGTCGGCGGCGTATGCGGGATCCGTGCGAACGCCGAAACGCCGTGCGTGAAAATAGAGGTGAAAGGGGGCGTCGCGCTCCGGGGCGAACCCGCCCTGCTTTCCGACCTCCCTGTCATCCCCGATACCCGCTGCCCCGTGGATGAAGAGGGGGTTCCCTGCGCTCCCATCATCCTGGTCACCGGCTCCGATATGGACGTGGGCAAAACGACGTGTGCCTCTTCGCTCGCCTCCGCCCTGCACTCCTCGGGCATCCACGTCTCATACGTGAAACTCACCGGAACAGGCCGGATGCGGGATCTCATGCAGGTGAACTACGGAAGACCGCTCGGGTTTTTCGACTCCGCGAGACTCGGCTGGGATTTCGTCGATGCGGGCCTTGCCTCCACGTGCGGCGTCTCCAGGCACAAGATCAGGCGATGCGCCCAGAACCTGCTTCGCCACGCATGCGCGAAGGCGGAAATCGTCATCGCGGAACTGGCGGATTCCCCCTCCGCGGACGCCAGCCTCGACGTGGCGAGCGACCCCTGGGTCAAAGACTGGCTCTCGCGCAGAGGGTTGATCGTCTGCGCATGTGATACGCTGGAATCCACGCTCATCGTCCATTGGCTCAGAAGCCACCTGGGGGTGGAGGAGGAAAACATGCTCATTTCCGGAATACTCGCGAACGAAGCGCACGCGCGCGAGGAGGCGTACCGCATGACGGGGATACGCGCCTTGAGCTGCATCGCCCCGAACCCCTCCTCCCTGGCCACCGACAACGCCGTGGGCGGCGCCATTGCGGACTGGGTGGTCAAACACTTCATGCGCCAGCGCAAGTCGGTGTTTTAGGCATCGAGAGCGAAACCTTGGCCTCACGGAAAACACCAAGCCATCCCCGCATCGCGCGGGAACCCTCTCTCTATCATCTCACGCCCGATGCGAGCGGCGGCGTCTGGGATTTGTACCGCGTGAGCCAGGAGTTCGATTCGCCTGACGGTGATCTGAACGAAACGCTCATCGAAAGCCTCAACCACTGGGCGTCGCGCGAGCCCCGTTTCGGGGGCTTGCGCATTCTGGAAGACACGCCACCCGTTCGGCGTCCGGGGGAAATCCTCTTGCTGGATGGCTCCCCGAGCCGGCTGCCCCTCACCATGGAAACGGCGCGGGTGATGAGAGCGCACCTGAGACAACTCGGGTTGTCCATCCCCGTCAGGGTCCTGAACCGGCGGGAGGAGCTTCTGGCCCGCACCGCCAGAGCGCCGAAAGAGTTGCTCGTCATCAGCCAGACCGCCCAGAGAAGCCTCTACGACGCCACCCTCGCCAGGGTCCTGGAAGAGCGCGGAATCGTCGTGGCCCCGGGGTCTATCACCGCCCCCGGCGGCCCGCTCTCCAACAAGAAAACCACGTACGAACTCCTGAACGGAAACGGGACGGACGCGAACAACCCCGAAGCGGACGCTCCTGATCGTCGCCTCACGGCCGGCTATGAAGTGGTGGAGTTAAACGGGGGAAGGCCTGCGGACACCGCCGCCGCCATTCTGGAGGGGGCCTCCGCCCTGTCACGGAAACGGGGGACGGGGACTTTCTTCGTCAAACCGCTGGAAGGCGGCGGGGGACGCGGATGCTTCCGGCTGGACGTCTACCCCAACGGGTTCGGGCTTCCGGACTTGAGCAGGCTCGGCGTCGCGACGGACCATGCGATTCCCCTCCCCCTGTCTCTCGACGCCGAAAACCACGAGCACCTCCAGGCGATGGACTGGCTCGTTCACCGGTTCCAGGCCAGCCCGGCGACCGCGAAAGCCTACGTCAAGACCCGAAGGGCGGGAGGCGGCGCCTCCCCGGACGTTTTGGGGCAGATACTCAAGAACTGCGCGCCCAGACTCGAATCCGAACTGCGCGAAGCGTCCCGCACACGTGAGGATTCGATCCGCCTCCTGGCGAGCGCCATCGAGAACTACGAGCAGGTGTTCGACGCGCGCTACCGGCCGCTCATATGCGACTGGATCGATTTCGGCCTGTTCAGCGTTCGCGTTCATCTGAGGCTCAGCCGCGAGGGGCCGGTCGTGGAAACGCTCTACGCCAGACTCTTTCCGGTGGAATTTACGGACGATTCCATCGGGGGCGTCGGCGTGGACAGCATCACGAACCGCACCGAAGGAGGAATGGAACTGAACCGCTACGTGCCTTTGGTTCCGCCCCTGGTCGCATTTGCGGGAGGCGCGGAACGCCTGTGCGGGAAGCTTCGCGGCGCCTTCGACGCGTTTGCGCGCTTTTTGTCTCTCCTCGGCCCCGAGGAGCTCGGCAGGGTTCCGGTTCGGGCCGAATTCGACCTCTCGCCGCTCAACGGCCTGATCGTCGAGGGCAACGCCGACCCCGTCCGCGCTCAATGCGCCAACAGCCGCTGGGATAGATTCAGCCGAAACTGCGCGCAGTGGACGGAGGACGCCCTGTCGTTCTACTCATGGAAATCTCAAAAAGTCTAAGCTAGAATCAACCGGATCAGGTTCGCTTCCACGCCGGGGCTTTCGGGAGGCGATAATCTCACGAAGGATCCTCTCCACTGCTCTACAAGTGATCGGCATGACGAAACTCCTCAAAAGAGCCTTCAACATCCAGCAAGAGGAGTTGCTCGTCTTCTCGGTGTTCTTTTTCTTCTATTTCCTGATCGGGGTTCAGTTCTCCATCGGGCTCACCGTATCCGAAGCCCTGTTCCTCTCGGAAGTCGGTCCGGGCTTTCTGCCGTACATGTACATATTCAACGCCCTGATGATCATCTTCATCAGCACCTTCTACTCCTCCCTGACCGAAAAACTCTCGATTCCGGCGATGTTCAAGACCGTCCTGGTATTTTTTATCGTGCTCATCTTCGGCATCAAGCTGCTCATCTTCGCCGATTTTCGCGCCTACGCGATGCCAATCGCATTTCCGCTCCTCCATACGCTGTTCGTCATGTTCACGAACATGCTGCCGAACAATTTCCGCGCCCTCTACGGGCAGTATCTCGACGTCCTGCAATCCAAGCGGCTGGTTCCGATCATCCTCACGGGAGGGCGCTACGGCGGCATCCTGGGCGGCCTGGCCATTCCACTGCTCATCCCCATCCTGGGGAGCGTCTCGAATCTGCTCTACGTATGGATCGGCGCCATCGTCGTCAGCGTCGGCGTGGTGCAATACGCCGAATGGCGGCTGAAAGACCACATGATCGACGATGCCGGCCCCAAAAAGCGCAAAACAACCAAGGCGGCCTCAAAGGGCGGCAATCTCGCGCTCATGAAGACAAACAGATACGTCTGTGCGTTCGCGCTTTTCAGCTTCATCGTCGTGATTCTCCGGAGTTTTCAGGACTTTCAATACAGCCTCGTCTTTCGCGAAGTCTTTCCCGATCGGGCGCAACTCGCCTCGTTCCTCGGATACTTCACCGCCATCGGGAGCGCCTTCTCCCTGCTCGTCCAGACGTTCATCACCCCGCGCATCATCAAGCGGCTCGGCCTGGGGACGGCGAACCTCCTCTACCCGCTGACGACCATCATCGGCCTCGCCGGCATGGCGATTTCGCCCGGCTTCTATTCCGCCGTCTTCCTGCGCTTCAACAACAAGAACCTCCAGGAATCGATTCGAAACGCCATCAACGCCCTGCTCTACAACGCCGTTTCCCCCTCGATCCGCGCGAGAGTCGGCGCGTTCGTCGCGGGCCAGGTGGTCGCCGTGGCCAGCATCGTGAGCGGCGTCGCCCTGCTCATCATCAAGCCCACCGGCCTCGCCCTATTCCCGCTCAGCCCCGGCCAGTTGGCGCTCATCTCCTTGTTCATCGCATTCGCCTACCTGGCTACCGGCTTCTTCGTGCGCCGCGAATACGGCGCCGCCCTGCGCCGGATGCTCGAGGAGAGGAACCTGGGGCTGTTCCGTTACGCCAAGGAGGGGTTCGGCCCGGTTGACGACGAGAGCATGGAGATACTCAGAAAAAACATCCGCGAGGGGGACGACGATCTTTGCGTCTTCACCGCGCAGATGATGGCGGAAAGCGGCAGAAGCGAAACTTATCAAATCATTCTCGAAGAAATCCCCCGGCGAAAAGGAGAAGCAGCGGCCGAGTTGCTGAAAATTCTCGCCAGGGTTCCGGGAGCCGAAGAGGGCGAGAAAATGCGGCCCCTGCTGGAGGAATACCTCACTTGCGGGGAGCCCGTCCTTCAGTGCGCCGCCATGGATGCGGCGGAAACCATCGGACTGACGGAGGAGACGGCGGAGCTGGTCCATGAGAATCTGGAGAGCGGCTCCCCCGAAGTCCGGGCCCGCGCCGTCGAGCTGCTCGTGCGCTCCGATGATCTGTTCTGGCTCGCCAACGGCCTGCAAACGCTCCACCGGATGCTGAACGAAGAAGACGCGGCGGCCAGGGTTTGCGCCCTGCGGTGCATGGGGGAGCTTCAGAACCCGCGATTCATCAAACGCTTGATTCCCTATCTCCACCAGAACGAGGAGAAAGTCCGCGAAGCCGCACTGGAAGCGATAGAAGTTCTGGCCATGAACCAGGGAGTCGATGAGGAGAATATGGAAGAGGTCATCCGGATGACCACCTCGGATGAGAGCGCGGCCATCAGGCGCAGAGGCGTCCGGCAACTGGGCAACAACGGCTCGCGGGAGAATTTCGAGCGCGCCCTGACCGCTCTCGCGGACGTCGACTTTCTGGTGAGACGGGAGGTCGTCGAGTCCCTCAAGAACATGAAGCGAAAAGGAACCCTCTCTCTCGAAGGCTCCGGGATGCTTTCGTTCCTCGCCCCGCTTTTGTTCAGAAGCGCAAAAAACGGCTCCCGCGAGATGAGCGCGCAGGAAATCGTGGACGCCCTCTCCGGGTTCGCCGTGGAGCACCTGAAGGAAGTCTACGACGTCATCAAGCACCTCCACGTCATCGAGTGCCGGGAGAACGCATCCGCCTTCACGATGTTGAAAAAGGCGCTCGAAGACGTCGTCGAGGAAAGAAAACTCGTCCTGCTGGAGCTGCTGGGGGTGATAGGGGATGAGAAAACGGTGGACACCGTGTCGGAATCCCTCGCGCGAGGCGGCTCCTCGTCCAGGGCGATCGCCATCGAGACGCTCTCGAACTTCTCCTCGACCGGCAACACGAGACTCCTGATTCTGGCGCTCGAGCCCCTGCTCCTGGGCAGATCGACCGCCGATAAAGTATCCGAAGGCAGGAAACTCTGGGAGATGCCCGAACAATCGATTGACGAGGTGCTGACGACCTATATGAATTCCGGGAACGCCTGGCTCCAGGCCATCGCCGTCGACGCGGCGGGCAAACACCTCCAAAGCGAAGCGGAAGGAGCCGCCGCCGAGTGGCGCGCGCAATTCAAGGCGCGGGCCGCTGAGGGCGACGCTTACCTCCGCGAGGCCGCAGTTGCCGCATTGAAAATTATCGGGAAAGATGAAGAAGATGTTGAGGCGTTTTTGAGAACCATGGAAAATGACGAGAGTCAACAGGTTCGCCTTCAAGTGCGCCGTGAATTCCTGCGCTATGAGGGAAGCGGCGAGAATCTATCCAGACAGGAGAAAATCATGCTCTCGACCATCGAAAAAGCCCTGTTCCTGAAAGGCGTCGGCATGTTCGAGGCGATGAGCGCGGATCAACTGAAGATACTGAGCAACATTTCCAGGGAAATCCAGATAGAAGAAGGAAAGGTTCTTTTCGAGCAGGGAGACCCCTGCGATTATCTCTACGTCATCGTCGACGGGGAAATAGAGATCATCCTCGACCAGGAGAACGGAGAGGCGAAGACTCTGGCCTCGCTCGGCCCCCCGACCTCGTTCGGTGAAATCGCGCTCTTCGGCGATGAGGGCAGAAGCGCAGGCGCGCGCGCGAGCAAGGACACCTCACTGCTGGGTATCGAGAAAGAACCCCTGCTCGAATTGATATACGAGCACCCGACCATCTCCATCGCCATCATCGGCCAACTCGCCGGCATTATCAGAAGCCAAAACGAATAGCTGGAGGAAAGACGAACGCGGGGCGTGAACGCCCGCTATTCTCTTCGTGAACCACCTCCTATTTTCAGCATATTCTCCCCGCATACAGGCGGAATCGCCCGAAGCCGAAACTATCCGCCCCGCAGTTGACGCCCGCCATGCCCATACCTATAATCAGCCGGATTTTAGCCAAGAAACCCGGATTTTCCGCTCAGAACGCCGGTGGGGGAGCGTTTTTTCAAGATGCAAGGTCGAGACTTCAAACCTCCGGAAGAGAAAACCAGTCCTATCTCGTTTTTCATCCTGGGCCTCTTGATGGTCGCGGTGACGTTCTGGACCGTCTGGGACGAGGCGTTCACGCGCAGACCCTGGAAGCAATACCAGAAACAGTTCAACGCCTATGAAAAGGCCCAGGTAGAGAAGGAACTCGCCAGACTCAAGAAAACCACCGGCTCCGCGGTCACCGAACTCGACAAGAAAATCGCCGCGCAAGAACAAAAGCTCGCGGGCGACGAAGAGCTCAGGAAACTCAAAGAAGAACTCACGAAGAGCGAACTCGACGCTTTCGAGCAGGTGCAGGAGCTTGGCTTCAGAAAAGCGCTCTTCGACCAGTCCTACTTCTATCTCCAGGAAGCCATCCGGCAGGGACATGACAAGGAAGCCGAGCAAAAAGAAGTCGACGAGGCCAAGGCCCTGCTCGATGAGATAACACCCGTCGCCGCGAAGGCCGAAGCCGCCAGGGACGCGATAAAGGCGAAGATTGCGGCCAAGGAAAAAGAGCTCAAAACGCTCCGGGCGACGCGGCGGAAAGTAGCGGGCGATATTTCCTTCCAGGAGCGGCGGCTGCAAGGCATCGCCGCCCGCCCCTATGAGATCAGCCAGCTCGTCCTGCGCGAATACGAGCGCAACAACTTCAACGAGCCGGTGATGAAGGTGGAGCGGTGCCAGACCTGCCACTTGGGGATCAACAGGGCGGGCTTCGAGGATGCGCCCCAACCGTTTCGCACGCACCCCAACAGGCGCCTGTATCTCTCGACGCACGAATTCAACAAGGTCGGCTGCACGCTTTGCCACGGCGGTCAGGGAACGGCCGTCACCAGCCTCAATACGGCCCACGGCCACGTCCAATTCTGGGAAGACCCCCTTCTGCACGGCAGCGAAACGCAAACCAAGTGTAGAAGCTGCCACACCGAGATATTCAACATCCCCGAGGCGCCCAAAATCTCGCGCGGCATCTCCCTCACCCGGGAACTGGGCTGCAACGGCTGCCATACCCTCCCGGGCACGGAAGGCCTGCGCAAGGTGGGGCCGGACCTCTCGAGAATCCAAGAGAAGGTGGCGCCCGCCTGGCTCGTCTCCTGGGTCAAGAAGCCAAAAGACTACAATCCGCGCACACGCATGCCGTATTTCAGCTTCACCGACCAGGAAGCGCTGGACATCGCCACGTACGTCTGGCGGCAGGGCCCGCGCAAGGTGGAATCGGCCGAATCCCCGAATCTGGACGACGCCGCTCAGATTCAAAAAGGAAAATCCATTTTCGAAGAAGTCGGGTGTCTGGGTTGCCACATCCGGGATGAAAAAGACCTCGAACTCGGCCCCCCGCTCGAGGGCGTGAACGGCCGGCCCATCGTGTACAGGAACCGCGACTTCGCACCGGCGCTCCAGAACATCGGCGCCAAGATCCAGCCCGACTGGCTGTTCCGGTGGCTGAAAAATCCGAAGGCGTACTGGCACGACACCAAGATGCCGAGCCTTCGCCTCACGGATGAGGAAGCGAGTGCCGTCACCGCTTATCTCGTCAGCCTCACGCCCGCCTCGAAGCGGCCCAAACCCCGGAAGCTGGGCGATGAGGCCTCCTTTGAGCGCGGCAAGAAGCTCGTGGCGACGCGCGGTTGTTTCGGCTGCCACGTCATCCCCGGCACCGAGAAGCTCTCCAAAATCGGGCCGGACCTCACGCGCTTCGCGGCCAAAAAGCCGTTCGAGCTCTCGTTCGGCAACGTGGTCGACATGCCCCACACCTGGGAGGCGTGGACGTTCGGCAAGCTGAAGAATCCGCAACTCTACCAAACCGAGCGCGAAACGCTGCTCATGCCCAACTTCGAATTCTCGGACCCCGAAGTTTCCTCAATTCGCACCCTGCTGCGTTCCATGACGCCGCACGGCGCGCCGCACAGCGTCCATCAGGTGCTCGACACCCGCGCCCGGCGAATCGAAAACGGCCGACGGATGATCGAGAAATACAACTGCAACGGCTGCCACGTCATCGAGAACTGGGGCGGCGACCTGCTCAGGCGCTACGAGGACAAGACGAACGGCCCGCCCCTGCTGAACGGCGAGGGCAGAAAGGTGCAGCCCGAGTGGTTCTTCGGCTTCCTGCGCAATGTCGTGACGCTGAGACCGTGGCTCAAGGTGCGGATGCCCAGCTTCGAGATGCCCGATGAAGACGCTGCGGCGCTCGTGGATTACTTCGCCGCGCTGGATTCGAAACTGAACCCCTACATCCATTTCGACGCCAAGAGCGTGAGCGCGGAAAACCTGAAAGCCGGAAAGCAACTCTTCACGATGGCCGAATGCCTCGCCTGTCACGGGGAATGGCCGCCACCGCCGGGGCAGGAGCCACCGACGGCGCCGAACCTGCTGTTCACCAAGGAGCGCCTGCGTCCCGACTGGGTCGTCGACTGGCTGATATACCCGGGCAGAATACAGCCGGGAACCAAGATGCCCAACTTCTTCGAGGGTGCGGGTTCTGAGGCCGAAATCGTGAAGGGCGTCCAGGGAGAGAAGGAAGACGACCTGTTCATCTACGAACTCGAGACCACAAAAGAAGCCGAGTTGCCTGAAGAGCAGTTCGCCACCCTGCGAGTCGGGGACATAACACAACGCGTGAAGGTGACGGGCATCGACGAGAACAAGCTCACCATCTCCTCGCCCGTCGATCTCGGAAAAACCATCGGGGAGGGGGTGATAGAGAGCCACGGCGAGCCCATCGACGAGGAACTCCTCGGTGGAGATGCGTACCGGCAGATCCGCGCGATGCGCGATTACCTGATGATCGAGACGAACTTCCTCAAAGCCACTGAGTCCAGCGCGAAAAACGAAGCGCCTCAAACCGAAAAATCCGAAAAAGAGGCCGAGGACAAAGCGGCCGACAGCGGCGCATCGCCGAGCTAGACCTCAAATTTCCACACAAAAGAAGCGCCCTTACCGGGGCGCTTTTTCATTTCATCTTTCGCCTCGTCCGCTCCTCGCCCACGCGCCTGTGGGCGGCGCGAATCACCTCGGGCAGGCGGTATCGGGAAGTGGCCGCAAGCACCCAGCGAACCGAGTCTTCGATGTCGATGAGGTGGCCGGGAGAGACGTAGACAGGCTTCACACCCCTCCTCGTCCTGAGAACCGCGCCTATCTCCCGCCCATCGGGTGAACGCAGGTATCGCCAATCCCCCTTTTCTTCCCCGGGCGGATCGGCCGCGTCGCCGAACAGGCGGCTCTTGGCGCACCCGATGGAAGGCACGCCCAGGCGGAGGCCCAGGTGCGAGGCGATGCCGAGTCCCCTGGGATGGGCCGTGCCCTGCCCATCGAAGATGACGAGGTCGGGTTTTTCCCTCAAGCCCAGAAAGGCTTTTTCGAGCAAAAACCCTTCCCTGAAAGAGAGCAGTCCCGGTACATAGGGAAAGCGTAGTTCTCCGCTGTGGAACGATTCGTCGATGAGTTGAAAATCCGGCCAGGAGTAAACGACCACCCCCCCGACGCCGAATCGCCCGCGCCACTCGCATGAGATATCGGCGCCCGCAATCGTCCTCGGCACGTTGGACAGCGGGTGCAGGGCCAGACGTTTTGCGAGCGCCTTTTGGACCCGAACCGCTTCGGGGGGCGCGATCTCCCAGGAATGGTGGAGCGAGTCGGTCATTGATCCGTCATCGATTCTTGAGGGGCGGGAGGTTTCCGGCGTCATTCGCCTTGGGTTTCAGACAACCGGGATGCGCGCCATTGCGCCAAAACGGCGGGAGGGAGTCCTATTCCATGGGAATCTGCGGAACCTTACCCTTGAGCGGGGCCACCTCGGGTGCGATGCGGTTGACGGAGAAGATGTATTTTTCGCCGCGAACCTTCTTGAGGACTTCGTTGAGCTGGGCCAGATCACGCACCTGCACGTCCAGGCGAATCTTCGCCCTGCTCCCGGCGGTCTCGGCTTCGACACGCGAGATGTTCGTATCACAAGTCGCGATATCGGCACTCAGGCTCGCCAGCACGCCCGGCCTGTCGCGCGCCTCGACGACGAGCGTCACCAGGTGCATCTGATTCTTGTCGACTTCGCCCCAGGCGACTTCCACCAGGCGCTCCTGATCATCCATCAACGCCTTGATGTTGGGACAACTCTCGTTGTGCACCGTCACGCCGCGTCCGCGCGTGATGAAGCCCACGATCCCGTCGCCCGGAATCGGCTGGCAGCATTTCCCGTAACGAATCAAAACGTCGTCCTGGCCCTTGACGAGTATCCCCGCCCTGTTCTTGTGCCGGCTCACGCGGTTCACGAGACGCCTGAGACGGGACTTCTCCCGCTTCTCCCGCTCGCGCACGAGTTGTTCGGGCAGCAGCTTGTGCGCCACCTGCCGCGCGGACACGCGCCCGAAACCAACCGATATCAATACGTCTCGATCTGTTTGAGCCCCGAAGAATCGCGCCACCTCTCTCAACTCTTTGGGCTTCATGTACCTTGCGACTTCCTTCTTCTCCACGCACCGCTCCAACTCATGTTCGAGCAATTCCTGGCCGAGCGTGAGGGAGCGATCCTTTTGTTCCTGCCTGATCCAGTTTCTGATTTTCTGCTTCGCCCGGGCGGTGACGACGAACTTCAGCCAGTCGGCGCTGGGCTTTCGGTGCGGGTTCGTGATGATCTCGATGATGTCGCCGTTCTCGAGCAGCGTGCTCAGCGGCGTGATTTTTCCGTTCACCTTGGCGCCCACGCAACGGCTCCCCACCTCCGTGTGGATGGAGAAGGCGAAATCCACCGGCGTCGCCCCGCGCGGGAGACTCTTCACCTCGCCCCGGGGCGTAAAGACGAACACCTCGTCCTGAAACAGATTGACTTTCACGGAGTCGACCAGATTCCTGGGGTCGGATTCTTCATTCAGGCTTTCCACGATTCTCCTGATCCACTCGAACTTGTCGGCCATGCCGTCGTCGGCCTCATCGCCCTCCTTGTACTTCCAGTGCGCGGCGATGCCCTCCTCCGCCACCCGGTGCATCTCCCGGGTGCGAATCTGGAATTCCACCCGCTGGCCCTCCGGCCCCACGACGGTGGTGTGAAGAGATTGGTACAGATTCGCCTTGGGGAGAGCGATGTAATCCTTGAAGCGTCCGGGGATGGGAGTCCATTTCGAGTGCAGAACCCCCAGCACCCCGTAACAATCCTGCACGTCGCCCACGATGATTCTCACGCCGCAGATGTCGTATACCTGGTGGAAATCGAGGTTCTGCGTCTGCATTTTCTCATAAATGCTGGAGTGCAGCTTGAATCTCGCCGACGCGGCGCCGTCGATGCCGGATTCCTCGAGGTTCTCCTTCAATTGCTCCATGACGAGCTCCATATACGCTTCGCGGTCTTCGAGGCCGTCACGGAGCGACTCGTCGATCTCCAGGAATTCCTTGGGATGCAGGTGTTTGAACGCCACGTCCTCGAGCGCGCCCTTGAGCCAGCCGATGCCGATGCGATTGGCGAGCGGGGCGTATATTTCCGCCGTCTCCCGCGCAATGCGCTCTCTGCTTTTCTGGGGGAGATGGTGGAGCGTCAGCGCATTGTGGAGCCTGTCCGCGAGTTTGATGATGATGACGCGAATATCCTTCGCCATGGCGATCAACATCTTGCGGTAGCTTTCCGCCTGGCGGACCTGCGTGTTCGAAACGTCGATCTTGGCGAGTTTCGTGACGCCGTCCACGAGTTCGGCGACGTCTTTTCCGAAATGCCCGTCAATTTCCCCCAGCGTCGTGGCGGTGTCCTCCACGGTGTCGTGGAGAAGCCCCGCGCATACGGTTTCGGGGTCCTGGCGCAACTCCGCCAGGAGCCGGGCCACCTCCAATGGATGGGATATGTAGGGTTCGCCGGAAATGCGGGATTGTCCCTTATGGACCTTCGCCGTGAAGATATAGGCTTTGGTGAGCAGATCCGAGCAGTCGGGCGAGTATTCCTCGACCAGATCGACGATGTCCATGATCCGGGCGGGCGGGCGCGGCGTCAAAACTGGAGGCAACGATTTTCCTCCTCATTCGACTTGCTCGGCCTGATGACGAAAAAGAGCAAAATCAGGCCCTCTCGATGAATATAGGGCCTCTTGCAAAAGAAACGCTACCTGAGCGCCCATATAGCGTCAAGGAGTTCGCTCAAAAAAAAAGACTCCCCCGAGCCGGGGGAGTCTTCTCCTGATATCTCTCGTCTTAATATGCGCGAAGCGGCGATGTGACGAATTCGTGCATGAACGGCGTCATGTATTCGGACTCGTCCTCGTGCTTGGGCACGATGATCGCCCCCTTGTTGCAAATCTCCTCGCACAGGCGGCAGCCGACGCACGTGGACTGATCCACCACGGCCACCGCGCTGTGGTCGCGCTCCACGGAGGAGGGCGCCATGCGGATGCAGTCGAACGGGCAGACGTCCACGCACCAGATGCAGCCCGTGCAGTTCTCCTCGAGCACGAAAGCCTTGGGCATCTCCTTGTGCTTGATGTTCTTGATGATGTCGCCCGTATCGTCCTGAATCGCAAAAGCCGGACAATACTTGCCGCACACGCCGCAGTCGATGCAGAGCGTGGGGTCGATCATGTAGATATCGCGCGGCTCGCCCGTGATGGCCTTCGTGGGGCAGACGGGCTCGCAGACCGAACACCCGATGCAAGCGTCGAAGATGAAATGGGGCATATCTGCGCCTCTTTACTAACTCGATTCACAATGGGCGACCCGCCGGTAGAAACAACATCCCGGCGACATACTCTCGATACCAAAGATATATCCATTCCTCGCGCGCTTTGTCAAGGCGTTTCACCGTAGAAATACCCTCATAATCTGGAGCGAAACTCTCGATTCTCTTGCCCTCGGCCCGGAATTGCGTCAGAATAGCAACGTTGCTTTTTTACCGCCAATTCGAGAAAAAAGGATTCGAGATGGAAAATTTCCTGCTCATTCTGACGAAGCCCGACAACATCCCCATCGCGTTCATGATTCCCCTGGTGGCGTTTTTCGTCTGGCTGGCCATCTCCCAGGGCCTCAGACACGACAGGCTCATCAAGAAAGGGAAAAAAGACGACGTCTACGACGAGATGATCCGATAAGCGCCTTGGGCTTCACTCACCCCCACGTCAATCGCCCCTTTGCATGGACTCTTGAATCCTTGATGAACGGCCGCAGCGCGGCGCATTTCCGCTCACCCTCCTTCCGGATGCCGACATGCTAGAGCTCATCTTCGTCGCGCTCATCCTGGGGTTCATCACGATATTGTTCGTGAAGCGAACGACCTCGAACATCGCGCTCGAAGCGGACGCGGAGCAAACCAGAAACGATTCGGAAATCGAGTCCCTGCGCAAGATCTCGCCGCAGGCGTTCGAGCGCATGCTCATCGAGCTGCTCGAAGGCATGAACATGCGCATCGTGGAGGTTCACTGGGTCAACGAGGAGGAAATCGACATCCTCGCGCACAACCCCGCGCCCATTCTCGGGGGCGACTACATCATCCACGGCATCCTCGTGCCCGAGGGCGATTTCGTGAGTTCGATACGGGTCATCGGCCTCTCCGACACCGTGCGCGCCGAAAGGGCCTTGAAGGGAATCCTCATATCGACGGGGTACTTCACCGAAGAGGTGCAGAAATACTCCGAAGGCGCTCCCATGGAACTCATCAACGTCGCGAAACTCCGCGAGATACTCCACGCTCACGACATGGCCTGGCCTGGTACGGAGTGAGGCGGCGGTTTGGAGGATACCACCCCATGAAACCGAAAAGCAGACAAAGAACAACCGTTTTGCTCGCAACTGCCGTGGCCGTAATCCTGACGGCCTCGTCGGCGTTGGCCGGCATTACCACCCGCACCTTGACCTTCAGGAACGAGGGCGCGGCGCTGTCCGGCACCCTCTATCTGCCGGCCGACGCACCCGACGCGCGCTTGCCCGTTGTCGTCGTCACGGGCGCCTGGACCAGCGTCGAAGAACAGATGCCCAGCGTCTATGCCCGCGCCATGGTCGAGCGCGGTTTCGCAGCCTTCACATTCGACTTCCGCGGCTGGGGCAAGTCAGGCGATCTGCCCGGCCGGGCCCGCTTCAAGGAAGACCCCAAGGCGAAGATTTCAGACATCCGCGCAGCCATCGAGTTCGTCTCTACGCTGGCCGAGGTCGACGCCAGGCGAATCAACGGACTGGGGATTTGCGCTTCTTCCGGTTACATGGTCGATGCGGTTTCGGGCAATCCGCTGGTCCGCCGTGTTGGCCTGGTCGCTCCCTGGCTGCAAAATGATGAAATCGTCAGGGCCGTCTACGGCGGCGAAAAGGGCGTCAATGCTTTGGTCTCTGTCAGCCGGGCGGCCGCAGCCAAGGGCGGCGAGATCATTCCGGCGGCCGGCCCGAAGGGAGCCAAAGGCGTGCTCATGCCGATCGGCGGCTACTACCACGACCCGAACCGCGGTGCGGTCCCCCAGTACGACAACAAGTGGAACCAGGCGGGCTGGGAAGGCTGGCTGACGTATCACCCGGCAGAAAATCCCGGGCGTCTGAACAAGCCGCTGGCTGTCGTCCATTCCGAGGCCGCCGCGATCCCCAGCGGCGTCAAAACCTTCGTCAAAGGCCTTGCCGGCCAGGCGACGCTGCGATGGCTCGAGAACGTCACTCAGTTCGACTTCTATGACAATCCCGAGGATGTCCGGCGCGCCGCCGACGTCATGGCGGAGCATTTTCGCCAGAACTGACTTCTGACCCTCTCCAGGATGCGCCGGCGGCATGGAACCGGCCTTCGCAAGACACCCCGTAGGTTGCAACACGAGAAAGGGAGTAAAGTCGCAATCCGCCCGCGAAGAGAGAACCGTCGGGACAGGTCGCGCTACAAAATATGTCTCTGTGTAGAAACAACTACTTGGAAATTCCATCATCTGGGTAATTCCCAAAACAAAAAACCGCCTCCCTGTCCGGGAAGCGGTTTAATAATTTTCGAAAAGTTTAGCTTACAGGCTCAGTGGCCTTGTGAATCCCCTAAACCAACAGATAAATCACGCCCGAGACGACGATCAGAACAACCGCGGCCACCTTCACGCCACAGGCGTCCCACCACAGATGCTTACGCTGTCTATCCTGAACCATCTTCTCCGCTCGGGTTAAGAAAACCTAGATGTTGAACCAGGGCGTGACGAGAACGTATTTGACGTTGAACCCGATACGCAGGACCATTTTCGCCACGATACCCATCATCGTCATGTTGAGCGACGCCTTGATGAGATAGCGCACCAGGCCCACGTTCTTCATGCGCTCGCGCCGCCAGATGTAATATGCCGGTATGGTGGCGTACCAGAGCACGATCAACGCCGTACCCGCCGCCGCCTGGCCCCAGTAGCTCCTGAATCCGAGCATGTAGGGCAGGTCCACGTTCGTGAGCGCCACGACCTTGTGCGGATCCCAATACTCCCAAGGCATGAAGAAGTTCCACCCCGGGCCGCGCAGGAAGGTGCCCTGCACCACCATCCAAATCCACAGGACCAGAAATCCGAACAGGAAGGTGAAGATGGCGAATCTGCGCTCGTGGAAGGTGTAGTAGCCGTTCCCCTTGGGGTTCACGTCGATAAAGGGAATGGCCATCAGGCCCACGATGATGAGGGTGGGCAGCACGACGCCCGCCATCCACGGGTCGAAATAGACGAGCAACTCCTGAAGGCCCAGGAAATACCACGGCGCCTTCGAGGGGTTCGGCGTGACGGAAGGGTTCGCGGGCTCTTCGAGCGGCGCGTCGATAACAATGGACCACACCACCAGGAATATGGTGATGATGATCGCGCACATGAATTCAAGGCGCGTGAGGTAGGGCCACACGTGAACCTTGTCGTTCACCCGCTCCCAACTCGTCTTGGCCATTTCATCGGCAGAGCCGACTACCTTGTCTTCCTTCGCCAATGTTATCGCCCTTCCCTTTTATTCCATGAAACCTACAGGGGGCCCGAGATGCCCCCGTCTTTCCGGATTCTCCAGAAATGCACCATCATCAGGATCGCCGCTATCAGCGGTACGACGATGCAGTGCAGCACGTAGAAGCGCAAAAGCGTGGGCGGGCCGACGATGGTCCCGCCCAGGAGTGCCGAGCGCGCGTCGAAACGCGGCGTGACGCCCACCATTTCGGCGAACGGACCCTCGGACCCCAAGAGCGGCGTCGCCCGCGCCATGTTGGTTCCCACCGTCACCGCCCAGATGGCGAGCTGGTCCCAGGGGAGCAGATAGCCGGTAAAGCTGAGCAGGAGCGTGAGCGTGAGCAGCAGCACCCCGATGACCCAGTTGAACTCGCGCGGCGGCTTGTAGGAGCCCGTCATGAAGACGCGCAGCATGTGCAGCCACACGGCGATGACCATGGCGTGCGCCGCCCAGCGGTGCATGTTGCGCATGAACATGCCGAAGGGGGCGTCGAATTCGAGGTACTTGATGTCGGCGTAGGCGTACTCGCCCACGGGCCGGTAATAGAACATCAGGACCACGCCGGTGACGACGAGGTAGAGGAACAGCAGGAACGTCACCCCGCCCATGCACCAGGTGAAGCGGATGCGGATGGCGTGTCGCCTGATTTTCGTGGGGTGCAGGTGCAGCCAGAGGTTGTCCACCACCATGAGAACGCGGTTTCTCGGCGTGTCCTCATACCCGTGGCGGAACATCGACCTCCACACCTGGGAGTCGAGCACACTGCGTTTCACCTGGTCCAGATTCAAGCGTTCCTTCAAACTCGGCATCTATAAACCCCCACGAACTCGCATCGAACAAACATGAAAACCTACATCACGTAAAGAGAAAGGAACCCGGGTCGCTCCATTGCCCCTTCTCGTGGAGAAAAAGCTTGCCCTTGTCGATAATCAACTGTCCATCCTCGGCCAAGCCGATTTTCAGCCTCTCGAGCGGCCTCGGGGCCGGACCCTCGAAGTTGATGCCGGATCTCCGGAATCCGCTCCCGTGACACGGGCACTTGAACTTGTCCTCGGAGCCCAGGTACTTCGGCGTGCATCCCAGATGGGTGCAAATCGCGCTCAGGGCGTAGAATCCGTTCTCTTCGCGGATGATCCACACGCGCTCGCTGTTCACGTAGCGGGTGTCCACCACGCCCACGGCGTAGTCCGCCGGGTCCCCCGCCTTGAACTCGGTGGGCGGTTCGAACAGAACGCGCGGGAACATGAAGCGCAGAAATCCCAGCAACGCGACGTTGATGGCGCCCAGGACGCCGAGCCACCCGATGTAGTTCATGAACCGCCTGCGGTCGATGAACGGCTTTTTCTCTTTCGCCTCCGACTCGTAATCAGCCGGCAGTTTCACCGGAGGGGCTTTCAAGCGAGTGTTCATGCTGAATCTGCACTCCTGTTTCGAGACTCAAACCACCTTTCGACTTCGCGCATCCGACAGCCTGCTTCCCGCCAAGCGTCGCACGGATGCATTATCCCCGATCACGACGGATAATGAAACCGATTCGCTTGGTTTCGCCACGGGCGGCGCATGGCCTCGCCGGACGCCGAGACCATAGGGATATCAACTATCGACAAGATTCTTATTACGGGCGAAAGCAAACGATGTCAAGGGCGGATGCGCGTTTCTCACAATTACATGACGGCCGCCCCGTAGCCATTTCATATCTGTAAGGTGTCACTTGACATCCCTGCTGTTTCCGGTTAGTTTGCATCCATGATCAGGAGCATCCGGCACAAGGCTCTTCGGGATTATTGGACGAGAGGACAGGCGAGGGGCCTGAACGCCGATTGGATTCGAAAGTTGCGTCGAATTCTCTCCGCCCTTGAAGCCGCCGAGAGGCCGGAGCAGATGAACTATCCCGGCTCGTATTTTCATCCGTTGAAGGGCGAACGGCCCGGGCGCTACGCCATTCGTCTGAACGCCAATATGCGCGTGACTTTCGGGCGGGACGACGACGGCGCAACGAACGTAGATATAGAGGACTATCACTGATGAGCGAGAGGCACGATTCCATAGACCCGATACATCCGGGAGAACTCCTGCGCGAAGACATCCTGCCCGCTCTTGACATGAGCAAGTCGGCGGTGGCCATGGCCCTCGGCATATCCAGGCAGACGCTCTACGACATCATCAACGAGAAGCAGCCGGTGACCGCCGAAATGGCGGTTCGCTTCGGCAAGCTCTTCGGCAACGGCCCGGGCTTCTGGATCAACCTGCAGCGCAACTACGATCTGGCGCGCGCTGAACGGTCGATTGACGTCAGCGGTATACCAACGCTCGTATCAAAGGGCACCTAGGACGACGGCCCTTTTCCCTACAACCCCGCGCGGTTGTTCTCCTTGACGCCCCTGTTCACGACGTTCACAGGCCATTCGCCCGATAATACGCGCCGCACCTCGCCCGGCGCGCCCTGTTGCAAGCCCACCATGGACTCCTCGCTGTACCATGCCGCGTGGGGGTTGATGATGACGTTCTCGCGCCCCCTTACGGGGTGCGGGTCGGGCAGGGGCTCGGGGTCGGTCGTGTCCAGCGCGCAGCCCGCGATTTCGCCCGCATCAAGCGCGCGCACGAGGGCGTCGGTGTCGATGATGGGGCCGCGCGAGCAGTTGATGACGACGGCGGTGCTCTTCATCTGCGCGAAAACCTCGTCGTTCATCATCCCGCGCGTCTGGGGGATGAGCGGCGGGTGGATGGAGACGAAATCAGACTCCGCGAACATGTCGGCCAACTCCGCCGTCTTCTCGCCCGGCGCATCGAACTGGCCCTGCTCCACGAAGGGGTCGTTGAAGAGCACACGCATCCCGAACGAGGCAGCGCGCACAGCCACCATGCGGGCGATGTTCCCGAAGCCCACGAGCCCCAGCGTCGCGCCCACGAGGCGGAACATGGGCTTGCCCGGCGGCACCGCCCATTCGCCCGCGCGCACCCGGCGGTCGTAGAAGGCCACCTTCCTCGCCGATGCGAGCAGGAGCGCCATCGTGTGCTCGGCGACCTCCTCGATGCAGTAGGTGGGGTTGTTCGTGACGATGATGCCCGCCTCCGTGGCGGCGTCCAGGTCGATGGTGTCCACGCCGATGCCGTAGCGCGCGATGATCTTGCAGTTCGGCATCCCCGCCATGTCATCTCGCGTGATGGGGCCGGCGTAGGTGTTGAGCACGGCGTCGCAGTCGGCGGCTTCCGCCAGGAATTCCGCGGGCGTCTTCGTCTGCATGGCGACGATATCGGCCAGTTCCCCCAGAATCTCGTTCTCCACGTCCAGGGACTCCCAGACGTAATCGGTCAGGACGACTTTCGCCTTGTCCGGCATGTTGTTCCCCTTCTGTTGGTTTCCATGATGGCCTGAAAATTGATGGGGCGATGCTATCCCACGGGCATAAGGGAATCAAGGCTTTGGGGCGCATTCCTTGACCCGCGCAAGACGCTGTAATAGCCTTTTCCCTGGTTTCCCTTATCCAGAAAGGCGGAGAGCGCATGGCCGACATCGCCTCGTTCCGGCTCAGCCCCGAAGACTGCCTCCTGCTCATCGTCGACGCGCAGGAGCGGCTCATGTCCGCCATGAGTGAGGACGTGCGCGCGCAGGTCGTCGAACGCATCCTGACGCTGGCGGAGGCGGCCTCTCGCCTCGATTTTCCCGTCCTCGTCACCGAGCAATACCCCAAAGGACTCGGGCCCACCGTCGAAGCGGTGGCGGAGAAGGTGCCGGGGTTCGCCCCCATCGAGAAAATCGCGTTCAGCTGCTGCGCGGAGGAGACGTTCCTGCCGCGCCTGCACGAGACGGGCCGGACGAAGATACTGCTCACGGGTGCGGAGACGCACGTGTGCTGCTACCAGACGGCGCTCGACCTGCTGGATAACGGCTTCATCGTCCACGCCGTGGCTGACGCCACCTGTTCGCGATCGAAGCTGAACTGGCGGACGGGGCTATCGGCGCTCGAGCGCGCAGGCGCGATTCCCGCCACGACCGAGCAGGTGCTCTTCGAGCTTCTCCGCGTGGCGGGCACCGAGGATTTCAAAATCCTCTCGAAACTGATACGTTAAACTCCACGCCCACCTGAAACGCTTCGCACGCCCCGAGGAAGGATTCGCCGCAAATGGCGTCAGCATCCCGCAAGACGAGCGTCGGCGTCGTGTTCGGCGGCAGATCGACCGAGCACGAGGTGAGCTGCAACTCGGGCCGGGCCATCATGGCCGAACTCGACGCCGGGAAATACGACGTCCATCCCATCCTCATCACGAAATCGGGCGCGTGGATCGCCCTCCCCGCCCCCGCCGCGCCGGAAGAAGAAGGCGAAGAAGTGCTCTTCTCGGGCACGCCGAACGAAGCGCCGCTGCGCTACGCCAAAAGCGGTGAGCCTCTCGCGATCGACGTATTCTTCCCCATCATTCACGGCACCTTCGGGGAAGACGGCACGCTCCAGGGACTCTTCGAGCTGGCGGAGGTCCCCTTCGTGGGTTCGGGGTGCGCGTCTTCAGCCGTCACGATGGACAAGGCCGTGGCCAAGGCGGTGCTGCGCGCGGCGGGGCTGCCCGTCCTGCCATCGCTCACGGTGTTTCCCGAAACCTGGGATGCAGACCGCGACGCCGTCTCGGAGGAGGCGGCCTCCAAGATCGGATATCCCCTGTTCGTCAAGCCTTCGTCTTCGGGCAGCAGCGTCGGCGTCCACCTGGTGGAGAAGACAGGTGAATTAGGCGACGCCGTGGCGGACGCCTTCCGCTTCGACAGTAAAGTTTTAATCGAGGAGCACGCCCAGGGCCGCGAACTCGAATGCTCCGTGCTGGAAGGCCCCGCTTTGGGTGAATTCCTCGCCAGCCCCCTCATGGAGATCAGGACGCATTCGGGCTGGTACGACTACGAGGCGAAATACGAGGAAGGCCGCGCCGAACTGATCATCCCCGCGCCGGTGGAGGAACCTCTCGCCGACCACGCCCGCCTCTACGCGCGGGGCGCGTTCAGCGCGCTGGGCTGTTCGGGGCTCGCGCGCGTGGACTTCTTCTACCGCGAGCGGACGGGCGAGACCTACATCAACGAGGTGAACACCCTGCCCGGCTTCACGCAGTTGAGCGGGTACCCCCGCATGATCCGGGCGGCGGGCGTCTCCTACCCCGAAATGCTGGACCGCCTGATCGCCTGCGCACTGGCGCGCCACGAGAAATTGCAAGCCCGCGAATACGACAGAAACGCCTGATCGCTTCACCCCCTTTGCAACGTCGATGCGCGTGATACCGCCTGTCCTATGGGGCCGTAAATCGGGATGAAGCCGTAGGGGCGGACCCCCGTGTCCGCCCGATTTTGTTTTTGATCGTCATTTCGGCGCATGCCGGAATGACGGTTGTCCTGGGATTGTAGGGGCGGTTCGCGAACCGCCCCTACTGAAATCCATCTCCTCACCGCCAATTCCCGCACCGGGTCTCCACGTCACGCTCGCAGGCAATCGTCCAGAAACCCGAACGCGCGCTCCTCGGCCCAGAAGAGGGGCGCGCGGGGGTCGCCGCCCGACACGAAGCCCACGTGCCCGCCCTTTTTCACCAATACGCCCCTCAGCCACTTGTTTTCCTCCACCTGTGCGTGAGGAAAAACATGGGCCGGCACGATGGGGTCGTCCGCTGCGGAGAGAATGAGCGTTTTCACGCGGATTCGGGGCAGCCAAGGCGAAGCGTCCGCTTGTTCGTAGTAATCGAGTTCGTCCCGGAACCCATAGAGCGGCGCGATGACGAGGCGGTCGAAGTGGTGGAAAGTCCGCGCGCGCCGCACCCCCTCGATGTCGATGAGGCCGGGGTGCAGCTGCTCGAAACGCTCGGCCTTTTCCTTGACGCTGCTCAGCAGGTGCCACCTGTAGAAATAGCCCGGAACGGAATCGAGCACCTTTGCGCACGCGGCGGGCCTGAGGCTCGCGGATATACAGGCGGCCCCGCGTACGCGCGCGGAGGCGTCATCGCCGCACTCTCCCAGCCACTTGAGCAGGACGTTCCCTCCCAGGGAGAAGCCCGCCAGCACGAGCGGCCCGCTGAACCTCTCCAGAATCCGCCCCGCCACGAAGCCCAAATCCCCCGTTTCCCCGCAGTGGTAGAACCTGGGCTTTCGGTTCGGCTCGCCGCTGCACGAGCGGTAGTTCATCGCCAGTGTCCGCCAGCCGAGGGCGCGCGCCCTGGACGCCGCGCCGCGCGCGTAATGGGAATCGGCCGAGCCTTCCAGACCGTGCAGGACGAGGAGCGTCGGGGCGTCGGGATCGTCTGCGTCTAAAAAGTCGACGTCCAGAAAATCGCCGTCTGGCGTATCCCAACGCTCGCGACGCCAGGGGATACGCGGGTTTTTCCGCAAAAAATATCCCCACACGCTCTGGAGATGACGCCCCAGGCAGAACCAGGCCGGACGGAATGGGGGGGTGGGACTAGAAGCGTTACGTTTCATGCCGCGCGCATGGTGGCTGTTGCGTCATCCCGATGAACGAGGGTTCGGCGCGATAGATGAAAGAACAAGGTACATTCCCCTGTAGAGGGACATTACTTCCCAATGAGAGGGGAAATTTGCTCCCCCGCTTGAGGGTTTTGTCACTTTTTGCTGAAATCAAAGAATCAACTCCCCCCTTGAGGGGGAGTCGCAGAAGCCGAGCGGTTTGTGCGAAGGCTGATG
>VXPH01000186.1 GCA_009839615.1 Nitrospinota bacterium | reverse complement strand
CCTGACAAGGGGGGGTAGGGGGGGTTGCCTTTACCCTCTCAGGGGCTTTTTCAACGATCCCTTATGAGCGCCCTTCCGAACCCGTCGTGACGCATCCGGGGGCGAACGACTCCTGCGGCGATGGTTGTTCTTGGGGCGTTTGGCGTCGGAGTGCGTTTTTGGTCGGCGCGGAGCCGATCTCTACCCGCCGGGTTGTTCCTTGTGTTTTTCGACCGCCGCCATCGCCTGCTCGCGGTCTTCGGGGTCTTCCACGCGGCGCGCGGTGTCGAGAGCGGCTTCGATTTGCCCGGCTTCGGCCTGCGCGACGGCGATATCCCGGTAGGCCCAGGAGCGGTAGAGCGCCTTGCTGATGCCGCTTGCGGAATTGAGTGCGGCGGGGAAATCTCCCGCATTCGCCTGGCCCGTGGCGATTTCCTGCAAGGCCCAGGAGCGCCAGGCCGGGTCGCCGATTTCACGGGCGCTCTGAACGGCGGCGGTGAAATCCCCCGCCCCGGCCATTTCCATGACGCTCAGCCACGCATTTTCGGAAAGGCGTTTTTCGTCGCGGATCTCCTCGATCGCCTCCAGAGCGATGTTCATCGTGTGGGAGGCGATGATAGCGCCGGGACCGCTCTGAACGGCGGAGAAGTGCTTGAGCGCCTCCATTTGATCGTCGGGATCGTCGATGCGGCGTATCGTCTCGATGGCTTCGCTGATTTGTCCCGTCCTTGTCTGCGCGATGGCGATTTCCCGCAGGGCGGAGGCGTAGAAAAGTGCGCTTCCGATGCCGCGCGCGGTCTCGATGGCGGCGTCGATATCCCCCGCCTTCGCCTGTTCGGAGGCGAGCTGACTCAGATGAATGGAGCGGTTGACGATCTCGCCGAAGAACCGGGCGTTTTCGACCTCGGGCGTCTCCTCCCGGATTTCGGCGCTTTCCGGCAAGAAAGAAGCCGGCGCCGTCTCCTCGGCTTCGCGCTGAGTCCCCAGTAATCGCATGAAACTCCGGAATATGTTTCTCATCCGGCACCTCCCAAACCCCGTGCGGGAGCGTTTGTCAAAAAACCACGCCTTCTTTCCACGGGATTGATATCGTGGGTGTCGCGCGAATCCCTCTTGATACGGATCATTATCTTCGCGTTTCGTCTGTATTGCAATAAATTAAGGAACGAAAATGGCCCAGCAGAATGGAAAAAACCGGGAACCGGCGGCTGACGCCGCATCCGCAGGGCGGGAAATTTGCGCGGTTTCTACTCCTCAATCGCCTCGGCGACGCGTTCGGCGATGTCGGTCAGCGAGTCTGGGCGCTACGTGTTTTTTTGCGCTTTGTGTTTTTCGACCGCCGCCAGCGCCTGCTCGCGGTCTTCGGGGTCTTCGACGCGGCGTGCGGTGTCGGTGGCGGCTTCGATTTGCCCGTCTTCCGCCTGCGCCACGGCGATATCCCGGTAAGCCCAGGAGCGGTAAAGCGCCTTGCTGATGCCGCTTGCGGAGTTGAGGGCGGCGGGAAAATCTCTCGTTTTCGCCTGGCCCGTGGCGATTTCCTGCAGGGCCCAGGAGCGCCAGGCGGGGTCGCCGATTTCGCGGGCGCTCTGAACGGCAGCGGTGAAATCCCCCGCCTCGGCCATTTCCATGACGCTTCGCCACGCTTGTTCGGAAAGGCTTTTTTCGTCGCGGATTTCCTCGATCGCCTCCAGAGCGGCATTCAACGTGTGGGAGGCGATGATAGCGCCGGGACCGCTCTGAACGGCGGAGAAGTGCTTGAGCGCCTCCATTTGATCGTCGGGGTCGTCGATGCGGCGTATCGTTTCGATGGCTTCGCTGATATGCCCCGCCCTCGCCTGTGCGATGGCGATATCCCGCAAGGCGGAGGCGTAGAAAAGAGCGCTTCCGATGCCGCGTGCGGTCTCGATGGCGCCCTCGATGTCCCCCGCCTGCGCCTGTGAGCCGGCGAGTTCACTCAAATGAATGGAGTGGTTGGTGACTTCGCTCAGGAACCGGGTGTTTTGGTCTTCAGGGGTCAGTTCGCGCCCATCGGGCGTCTCCTCCCGGATTTCGGCGCTTTCCGGCAAGAATGAAGCCGGAGCCGTTTCCTCGGCTTCGCGCGAAGCCCCCAGTAATCGCATGAAACTCCGAAATATGCTTCTCATCCGACTCCTCCCATACCCCGCACGGGAGAATACGTCTTCATACAAAGCCAGCGTTCACAGAGGATTCAAGATTGTGTCGCCTATCAATCATTATCTTCGCAATTACTTTGTTTTGCAAAAAAATAAAGTACTCAAAAAGATGGATTTATGGATATTCGACGTGAAAATGGCGTGGGAATACGAAATCAGAGCGAAAATTCGGGGGTCGACGCCGCGTTCGGCAGGGAGAGCCGCTTGCGCGGTTTCTACTCCTCGAGCGCCTCGGCGACGAGTTCGGCGATGTCGGCGGCGCGGATGTTCTTCTCCGGGTCGAGCGCCTTAAGAGCGTCATCGAACATCTGCATGCAGAAGGGACACGATACGGCGGCGGTTTTGGCCCCGCAGGCCTTCACGTCCTCGAGCCGCTCGTGGTTGATGCGCTTCTGGGGCTCATCGTCCATCCAGGCGTAGCCGCCCCCCGCGCCGCAGCACAGCGAGCGCGAGCGGTTGCGCGCCAGTTCGGTGAAGCCGCCGTCCGATATCTGGTGCAAGACCTCGCGCGGGGCGTCGTAGACGCCGTTGTGGCGGCCCAGGTAGCAGGGGTCGTGGTAGGTGAGGGAGCCGAGCGATTTCTTGAGCTTGAGCTTTCCGGATTTTATCAGTTCCGCGATGAGCTGCGTGTGGTGCACCACCTCGTAGTTTCCCCCGAAGTCGGGGTATTCGTTCCTGTACGTGTTGAAGCAATGCGGGCAGGTGGTGATGATTTTCTTCACCGCATAGCCGTTCAGGGTCTCGATGTTCTGCTTCGCGCACATCTGGAAGGTGAATTCGCCCCCGACCCGCCGGGCCGGGTCGCCCGTGCAGACCTCCTCCGCGCCCAAGATGGCGAAGTCCACGCCCGCGGCGGCGAGAATCTTCACCATCGCCCTCGATACCTCGATGTTGCGGTCGATCATCGAACCCGTACAGCCCACCCAGTAGAGATATTCCGCCTTCTCGCCGCTTGCGAGGACCTTCACGTCGAGGCCCTCGTACCATTCCTCCCGGTTATGCTGCGCGCCCACCCAGGGGTGTTGCCGCTCGTCCATCGACTTCAAGAACTGGCGCGCGTCCTCGCTCGTCTTCGATTCCATCATCACCAGGTAGCGGCGCATGTCCACCATCTTGGGAATGTGCTCGATGAACACGGGGCACTCCTGCTGGCAGGCCCCGCAGGTGCGGCAGCCCCAGAGCTCTTCCTCCAGAACGGCGGGTTCGTCCCCGGGCTCGCCGAACAGGGGCGGCCGCTCGCTCGCCTCCCCGTTTTCCGCGGGCGCGGCCGTGCCCGCCTCGCTCAGGTGCGCCTTCATGTCCTGGATCAGCTTCTTGGGGCTGAGCGGTACGCCGCTCATGTAGGCGGGGCAGACGTCCTGACAGCGGCCGCAGTTGGTGCAGGCGTCGAGATCGAGCAGGTTCTTCCAAGTGTATCCCTCTATTTTCTCCACACCCAGGGTTTCGATGGCCTCGGGGTCTGATTCCATCGTCGCCTCGATGTCGATGAAGCTCAGCTTGCCGCTTGGCTCGAGGTTCCGGCAGAACATGTTCAGCAGGCCGTACCAGATGTGGTTGAACTTCCCGAAGCCCATGTAGCCGAGCAGGACGAACGCGGTAATCGCGTGGAACCACCAGTTGATGCGGTGGAGGAACCGGAGCGTCTCGACGCTCAGGCCCTGGAGGATCAGGGCGACCGCGTAGCCCCCGGGCGACCAGGGGGCGAGGGAGGGGTTGTCTCTTAGCTCCGTCGCCGCGATGCGCAGCCCCTCCACGACGAAGCCCTGGACGAAGACGAGCAGGAGCAGCCACAGCGCGAGGTAGTCATCGAGCACCGAATTCATGCGTTCGGGCTTCACCACCAGGCGCCGCCAGAGGGCCATCACGATGCCGACGATTCCCAGGATCCCGAAACTGTCGCTCAGCAGCGAATAGCCCAGGTAGAGGTTTCCCTCGAGGTAGTGGATTCCCGTCCATTCCTGAACGGCGATCATGGAGGTGGCGATGAGTTCGGCGAAGAAGCCGTAGAAGATGAACAGGTGCATGAGGCCGGGGTAGGTGTCCCGCAGCATCCGGCGGTGGAGCACCAGCTCGTCCACGACGCCCCAGAGACGTTTTCCTGGATTATCGGTTCTCAGCTCGCCGCCGCCCAGGCGCCAAAGGCGCACGCGCTGGTAGATGCCGTAGGACATCACGCCGATCGCCGCCGCGGCGAACAGGTAGATCAGGGGGCCCAGGACGATGTTCCAGTAAATTTCCCGCGTGGGCGTCATGTGAAAATCCTGTCGGGCGTTCTATATCGGAAATGCGCTTGTCTGATTGTGCGAGGGTACGCAAACTGGCGCGAAAAGTCGACACGTCCCCGGAGCTCATTTGAAACGCGGCTTTCATTACAGGATAATCGGGGTTGGACCTTCTGGAGCAGATAAGCGCGGAGGCGGCGGATGAGCGAGAGAAAAATACGGGTGCTGGTGGGCAAGCCCGGCCTCGACGGCCACGACAGGGGGGCGAAGGTGGTCGCGCGCGCGCTCCGGGACGCCGGCATGGAGGTGATTTACACGGGCATCCGGCAGACGCCCGAGCAAATCGCCTCGACCGCCATGCAGGAGGACGTCGACTGCGTGGGCCTCTCGATACTTTCGGGTGCGCACAACCACCTGTTTCCCAGGATTCGGGAACTGCTCAATGAACACGGCATGGAGGAAGTCCTGCTCTTCGGCGGCGGCATCGTGCCGGACGATGACATTCCTTTTCTCAAGGAAAACGGGGTGGACGAGATTTTTACCCCGGGCGCGACGATGGAGGACATCGTCGCCTATGTGCGTGAATCGGTGGCCGAGCGCAGGCAAAGCGCCTGAGGGCGCGGCTTCGTTGCGGCGCGAAGGCGCAGTTCGTATACTGCGCGCTCCCGAGCGGAACGGGGTGTTTTGGGGACGTAAATTACTCGGAGCGGCGGGATGAAGAATTCATGGCTTATGGCGCTGGCGGTCTGCTTGCTGCTCGTCGCCGCCTGTCAGCAAAAGCCTATCGAGAGAGCGGTGCGCGGTTCTCTTCCCCTGGCGGAGGAGAACGTGGTCGTCACCTCCTACTGCCAGAGCTGCCATCTGCACGCGAGCTTCGAGGAGGCCCCGCACGTCGAGAAGCAGCAGCTTCGCTATGACGAGAAAAGCCCGCTGCGCGCCGCCACCCGGTGTCTCGCGTGCCACGTCGTCCGCCCCGAGACGTTTTTCAAAGAAGAACTGCGCAGCACCAGGTTTCCGCACGGCGTATTGGTCGACATCGCTAGGATACCCAAGCCGAAGCCCACGCCCCGCATGAAGAGAGAAAAAGGAGAGGGGTCCGCGCCCAAGCAGGAGGCTCCTCCCCCCGCCGTGAAAAAAGAGAAGAAGAAAAAGCGCTGGTATTTCCTCTATCTCTTCTGAGTCGGATCGAGTAAGTCTCTCAGCCCGTCGCCCAGGACGTTCAGGCCCATGACGGTCAGGGCGATGGCGATTCCCGGATAAATCGTCAGGTGCGGGGCGACGAGCAGAAAGTCCCGCCCCTCGGCCAGCATCGCCCCCCAGCTCGGCTCGGGCGGCTGTATGCCCAGTCCCAGGAACGACAGCCCCGATTCGGCGAGAATCGCCCCCGCCATGCCGATGCTCGCCTCCACGATGACCGGCGAGATGGTGTTCGTGAACAGGTGGCGGGTGAGGATGCGTCCGGGCGTGGCGCCCGCGGCTAGGGCGGCGGTCACGAATTCGCGCTCGCGCAGCGCCAGCACCTGCGCGCGGACGAGGCGCGCGTAGCCCACCCATCCGAACACCGAGAGCGCTATGACGATGTTCCACAGGCTCGGCGCGAGCACCGACATGAGGGCGATGGCGAGCAGGATGCCCGGGAAGGCCAGAAACACGTCGGTGACGCGCATGATCGCCTCGTCCCACACCCCGCCGAGATAACCCGCGATGCCTCCGATGATGACGCCCAGCAGCACGGATACCGAGACGGCGGCGAAGCCCACCGTGAGCGACGTTCTCCCGCCGTGCAGGACGCGGCTCAGGATGTCGCGGCCCAGTTTGTCCCGCCCGAAGGGGTGCGCCGCCTCGGGAGCCGCCAGCCCTTGCGCCAGCTCCATCTCGTAGGGGTCCTGGGGCGAGAGGAGGGGGGCGGCCAGGGTAACGATGAGCAAGAGGGCGATGATGCCCCCGCCCAGATAGATGGACAGGTCGCGCCTCATGTGAGCCTCACGCGCGGGTCGAGCCAGGCGTAGGCGATGTCGGCCAGAAAGTTCGCGCTCACGTACACGGCGGCGATGAACAGCACGCAGCCCTGCACGAGCGGGTAGTCGCGCGAGGCGATGGCCTGGATCACCAGGCGGCCCACGCCGGGCCAGGCGAAGACGGTCTCGGTGATGATGGCGCCCGAGAGGAGGGCGCCGAGCTGGAGGCTCAGGATCGTGATGAGCGGCAGGCACGCGTTCTTGAGGGCATGGAGCCAGAGCACGCGCCTCTCCGTGATGCCCTTCGCGCGCGCCGTGCTGATGTAGTCTTGCGGCAGCACTTCCAGCAGGCTCGAGCGCGCCATGCGCATCAGTATCGGAGAGAGCGCGGCGCCGAGCGTCACGGCGGGGAGGATGAGGCTCAGAACCCCCTCCCGGCCCGAGACGGGGAACCAGCCCAGCCCGATGGAGAAGACGATGATGAGCAGCGGCCCGAGCCAGAAGACGGGCATGCTCGCGCCCGCCACGGCGAGAAAGCCGGCCCCCAGGTCGAGCGCCGTCCCCTGTCTTCGCGCGGCGGCGATTCCCAGCGGGAGCGAGATGAGCAGCGCGACAACCATCGAGGCGAGCGTGAGCTCCGCCGAAGCGTAGGTGCGCTCGAAGATGATGGCCGAGACCGCTCTTTTCTGGTGGAGCGAGGTGCCGAGGTCCCCCCGCAGGAGCCCCCCCATGTAGTCGGCGTATTGAACGCCGATCGGCCTGTCCAGCCCCAGTGTTTTTCGCAGTTGCTCGCGCTGGGCGGGCCGGGCCGTTTCGCCCAGCATGAGGTCCACCGGGTCGCCCGGCAGCACCTGGGTGACGATGAAGACGAGCGTCGTCACCCCCCACAGGACGGGGATGAGCAGCAGGATGCGTCTTAAGAGAAACTTTCTCATCTATCGCCCGCCGCCGGAGAGAGGGTGGCTCTCGCGAGCGAGATGAAATCCGCATCCGGGTATACCCGGTACCCCGATATGCGCCTGTCGAAGACGGCCACGTTCACGCTGTGCCAAAGATTGATGTAGGGAAGCTCGCGGCCCAGGATGCGCTGCGCTTCGCCGTAAGCGCGGGCGCGAATCCCGGTATCGGCGGACTGGTGGGCCTCTTCCAGGAGCGCGTCCACGCGCGCGTTTTTATAGAGGCCCCGGTTGAGGCCGGCCGGCGGGGTGAAGCGGCTGTGAAAGATGTAGCGGTAGATGTCGGGGTCCGATATGCCGACCCACGTCAGGCTGTAGAGCTGGAAGTTCCCGTTTCTGATGTCGCCGAAAAACGTGCCCCACTCGTAGGAGCGGATTTTCATCCGGATTCCCACGCGGGCGAGTTGATGGCCGAACACGGTGGCGATGCGGCGGCCCAGTTCGTTTTGCGAGGTTTTATAGACGAGCGTGAAGCGCGGCGCAGGCCCTGGCCCGTCGGGGTCGGGAAAGCCCGCCGCGTCGAGGAGCCTCATCGCCAGTTCCGGGCGGTGCGCATAGCGCGGGAGACCTTCCTGGTGCGCCCAGTGATCCGGCGGCAGCAGGCTGTCCGCCTCCCGGACGAGGCCCTTGTGGATGAAGCGCACGATGGGTTTTCTGTCGATGGCGTGGGCGATCGCGCGCCGCACCTCGAGTCTGGAGAGAATCGGGTCGCTCAGGTTGAAGCCGATGTAGGTGAAGTTCGTGCCCAGGCGCTTTCGTATCTTGAGCCGCTTGTTGTTGATGAAGCGCGGCAAAATGTCGGGCGAAAAGGCGTTCTGGAGGAAATCGACGCCGCCGCTTTCGAGTTCCAGGACGCGGATGGTCTCCTCGGGCAGGATCCGGAAGACGAGGCGCTCATAAGCGGGCTTGCCGGCGAAATGGCCGGGAAACGCCTTGAGGGTGATTCGCTCGTCCGGCTTGAACGCCACGAACTCGAACGGGCCGGACCCGACGGGTTTTTCGGCGAAGCGGTTCCCCGCCGCGCGCGCGCTTTTGGGGAGGATGCCGACCATCAGGGATTCCGCGAACGAGGCGGAGGGTTCTTTTAAGTGAAAGACGACGCTGTGCGGCGTGGGCGTTTCAATGCGCGCGAGTTCCTTGAGTCCCGCCGCCTTGGGCGAGGCGAGCGAGGGGTCGCGTATGGAGTCGAAGGTGAATTTCACGTCGGATGCGGTGAGGGCCTCGCCGTTGTGGAACCGCACCCCGCGCCTGAGCTCGAAGCGGTGAACGAGGGGCGTGGGCCGCTCCCAGCGCTCGGCCAGTTCCAGTACGGTGCGGCCCTCGTGGTCTTTCGATATCAGACGGCTGAAGATGAAGCGCTGCACTTTGGAGGAAATGGCGTCCTGCGACAGCCTCGGGTCGAACTGCGTGGGGTTGGTTCCGATGCCGACGACGATGGCGTCGCCTTTGGCTGTGTCCTGCTCCCCGCAGGCGGATAAGCTCGCACACGCCAGCATGAGGACCACAAGAGCAAGCGATCGGTTTCTCACGTGAGCATACCGGCGGCCGCGAGCCATTAGGAGATTC
>VXPH01000062.1 GCA_009839615.1 Nitrospinota bacterium | reverse complement strand
CCCGCCACTCGGCGGGTTGGGGGGCGGTTTCTTCTTCTGGGGTTTCGGCGTAGTTCAGCGCTCTTTCCCCTTTATCCACGGCAGTGTGTAATTCCGAGCGAGGAGGGCCATTCCAACAACCCCTCACGGGCCGCTTCTGCTTTTCGTGGTTTTCGTCTCGATATGCTCCAGGGGATGGTCGTGCACGATCTTGATCTGCTCGGGCAGGATGAAGGCGGCCGTGAACAGCACGCCGACGCCCAGGCACGTGACGATCAGCCCCGGCAATACCACCCGGAAGCCCGTGAATTCGGCCCGGGCGCTTTCCCTCGCCTCGGCGCGCGACTGCTGGATGATGAAGGCGCCCATCGCCAGGATGATGCCGCCCACGATGGCGGTCGAGATTCTGAGCAAATTGCGCTCTTCCGCCAGATAGGCGAACAGGAGGATCTCTTCTTCACCGTGGCCCAGGGCCGGCGGGTCGGGCAGCCCCAGGAACCATAGCGCGAAGCCGGCGAGCGTAGCGGCCCTCGGCGCGATCAGGCGCATCGTACATCCTCCTCGGACGGCATTGTGCAACCCGGAATTTATTTTCTCAACGCGCGCGAGCCCGCAGTTGCCCGCATTTGCCAGGCCGCCCGAACCCGCGCCGCCCTCTATATTGCCAAGTGTCCCCGCGCGCGGGGGGATGTTCGGCGTTTCGGGGTGAGAGTCATCGAGGAGGTTTTTCAATGGGTGGAAGGGGCCTGGATTACGGCGAGCGTCGTCCGGCGCGCCGCTGTGAAAGTCATTGAGGAGGATTTCAGTGCATAAGATAGGCTCAGCGCGCATCGAATGGCGTCATACGCGTCGGCATGAAAGTCATCGGGGAGGTGTCGTATCGTGAACGAACTGGCGGCCCGCGTCCTGCGCGGCGACATTTTGAAGACGCTGTATTACCAGGATGCCTTGCGCCCGGAATCGAGCGTGGGCAGCCTTCTGCTTTGGAGCGCACTGCGCGAGGCGGGCCACCATGAGGACGGCGCGCCCCTGGGCCGCGAGACGCTGGAAGCCTTCGTGGACGATCTGGCCGGGCGGGGTCTTCTGGTGAAGCGCACCCCGGGCGGGTTCGGCCGCCTGCTGACGGACTACGAGGCGCACCTGACCCGCAAGGGACGCGGCCTGCTCGAAGGGGCCGTATCCGCCTCGCCGGATATCCTCGTGGGAGAGTTGTGATGGAGAGGCGTCGGGGGCGGAAGTCGAAAATCGAGATTTACGGCGCCGGGAAAATCGTCGACCCTTTGCTCGCCGAGGGGAAGACTTACCAGGAAGTGGCCGAGGCCTTTGAGGAGGCCACCGGGGAGAAGATAACGCTCGGCTCCATCGGCGCGCGCAACAACCGCCTGCTCGAGGGCATCCGTAAAACGAAACGTATCGAAGCCATGGTGGACGAACTGATCGAGGAAGTCATGGCCTACGACGGCGCGGGCGCGGACCCCGGCGAGAAGGTGGCCGTCGCCGCGCGGCGGATGCTGATGACCCGGGCGGTCGAGGCCGTCTCGCGGATGGGGAAAGACGCGTTCGAAAGCCTCACACCCGAGAAACTCGCCCAGATGGTGAACGGTCTGGAGCGCAGCCGCATATCGGCGGAGAAGCTCAAGCTCGAGTACGCAGACGGTTTCGCCGCCGCGAAGCTGGCGATCGTCACCGAAGTGCGCGAGTCGTTCCACGAGCATCCGGAGATTATGGACAAGGTGTGCGAGATCGTCGAGGAGGCGACACGCAAGCTCGAGGAGCAGGTGGAGTGATGGGGAGGGGAGATAGCAGGTGAGTGAGTTGTTAAAATAGCGCGTGGTGCAAAAGCCTGCGAAACCATGTAGGCTATTTATCTGGATTCAACGTGATCGTTTTAGCTGTCTCCACAGACTGACGAGCAAAAAAGGAGTCCACAAGCCCATGGATTTTAACCACACGCTCCGTGTTCTGGTGGTCCGTGAAGACGGGATGTGGTGCGCGATTGCGCTGGATATGAGTCTCAGGGGCTACGGCGAAACGCAAGATCAGGCAGTGGAAAGTCTCACCGAGGCGGTCGAGGCCCAGTTGTCGTTCGCCGTGCAGCACGACACCCTGGATGATATTTTCGTCCCCGCCGAGCCTTCCTATCATGCGCTCTATGAGTCGGTGAAGCGCGATAGCGTGAAGCGTCCCCTGAAATCTAAGCCCCCGCAAAGCCTCCCAGACATTTTCTCTTGCGACCTTCCCTTGCCTCAGGTGAATCCGCAAAAATTCGTAAGGGTTTAGCCTTTCTCGTCTGGTCCGAAGCGATTGTGAATGGAGCTTCCTTAAAATAACCCCACATCTTCGCTGAATCACCCCCCAACCCTGGACTAGCCCCATCCCCTCGGTTATATTCCCCGCATCCCCAAATACATCACCGACGGTGATCCACCTTTTTCATGGAAAGGCGAAACATGAGCGAGTACAAGAGCGAAGTAAGAGACGGGATGCGGATCGACTGGGACGTGCCCATCGAGATGGACGACGGCGTCGTGCTGCGCTGCGACGTCTACCGGCCCATTGAGGATGGCCAATACCCCGTCATCATGAGCTACGGCCCCTATTGCAAGTGGCTTCACTTACAGGACGGCTACCCCCACCAGTGGAGCCTGATGGTGAACGACTACCCCGAGACCGTCATGGGCACCACCAACAAATACCAGAACTGGGAGCTCGTGGACCCCGAGAAATGGGTGCCGGACGGCTACGCCTGCGTACGCGTGGACTCGCGGGGTGCGGGCCGCTCGCCGGGCTATCTGGAGGTGTGGTCGCCGCGCGAGACCAGGGATTTTTACGACTGCATCGAGTGGGCGGGCGCGCAGTCCTGGAGCAACGGGAAGGTCGGGCTGAACGGCATCTCCTACTACGGGATGAACCAGTGGCAGGTGGCCTCCCTCCAGCCGCCGCACCTGGCCGCCATGTGCGTCTGGGAGGGGGCGGCCGATTTCTACCGCGACCTCGCCCACCACGGCGGCATCGCCTGCCGCTTCTCGGACACCTGGTACGGCCAGGCCGTCGTGCCCCGCCAGCACGGCAAGGGAGAGCGCGGCATCAAGAGCCGCATCAACGGCGACTGGATTTCCGGGCCTGCCAACCTGAGCGAAGAGGAACTCGCTTCGAACAGGAGCGATTTCGGGAAGGATATTCTGGATCACCCCCTAATCGATGATTACTGGCGCGCGCGCATGCCCGATTACTCGAAGATCAACGTGCCGCTCTTGTCAGCCGGCAACTGGGGCGGGGTGGGCCTTCACCCCAGGGGCAACACGGAGGGCTTCGTGCAATCGGCCATCGACCAGAAATGGCTGGAGATGCACGGCCTGGAGCATTTCACGGAGTTTTACACCGATTACGGCGTCGCGCTTCAGAAGAAATTCTTCGGCCATTTCCTGAAGGGCGAGGACACGGGATGGCAGGAACAGCCCAGGGTTCAGCTCCTGGTGCGGCATCCCGGCGAGAAGTTCGTGCCGCGCGCGGAGAACGAGTGGCCCATCGCGCGCACGCAGTGGACGAAGTATTACCTGCATTCGGGCTCGGGCACCTTCAGAGCGGAACCCCAGACGAACGAGCGGACGAAGACCTATGACGCCCTGGGCGACGGCTTGGTCTACATCTCGCACCCCTTCGCCGAGGAAACCGAGATCACCGGCCCCGTGGCGGCCAAGCTGTTCGTCTCATCGGACACCGAGGACGCGGACCTGTTCCTGACCCTGCGCGTCTTCACGCCGGACATGACGGAGATCGTCTACCGGGGCGCGAACGACCCGCACACGCCGGTGGCCATCGGCTGGCTGAGAGCTTCGCACCGGAAGCTGGATGAATCCCTCACGCTGCCCTACCGGCCCTACCACACGCACGATGAGATTCAGCCCTTGACGCCGGGCGAGATATACGAACTCGATGTCGAGATATGGCCGACCTCCATCGTGATCCCCAAAGAGTACCGCCTGGCCTTGAGCGTCCGGGGGCGCGATTACGTCTGGCCCGGCTATGAACCGAGCGCGCCTAAAATATCGGGCCGCGTCTACTACGGTGTGGGGCCCTTCAAGCACGACCTGAAAGAGGACAGGCCGACGGATCTGTTCGGCGGAAAAGTGACGCTCCACACCGGCCCCGAACATCCGTCCCACGTTTTGCTGCCGGTGATTCCGCCGAAAGGATGATTCCCGATTCAGATGAGAGGTGAGCGATGAGAGGGCGTAAATCGGAAATTGCCGACGGCATGCGGATCGACTGGGAGGTGCCGGTCGAGATGGACGACGGCCTGGTGCTGCGCTGCGACGTCTTCCGGCCCGTCAAGGAGGGCCGCTATCCCGTCATCATCACCTACGGGATTTACGGGAAGTGGCTCCACTTCGAGGACGGCTATCCCGAACAATGGCGCCGCATGGTGGAACAGCACCCCGACGTCGCCGCGGGTTCTTCGAACAAGTACCAGAACTGGGAGGTCGTGGACCCCGAGAAATGGGTGCCCGACGGCTACGCCTGCGTGCGGGTGGATTCGAGGGGCGCCGGCCGCTCACCGGGGTATATGGACCCCTTCTCGGAGCGCGAGACGCGCGATTTCTACGAGTGCATCGAGTGGGCGGGCGCCCAGCCTTGGAGCAACGGGAAGGTGGGGGCGAACGGCATCTCCTATTACGCCATCAACCAGTGGCAGGTCGCTTGCCTGAAGCCCCCACACCTGGTCGCCATGTGTGCCTGGGAGGGGGCGGCGGACTTCTACCGCGACATGAACTACCACGGCGGCATCTACTGCACGTTCACGGAGAACTGGTATCAGAACAGGGGGCGCTCCAAACAGCACGGCCTGGGCGAGCGCGGCTACAAGAGCCGGGTGACGGGCGACTGGGTCTCGGGGCCGGATACGCTGAGCGATGAAGAACTGGGCGCGAACCGCTGCAATCTGGGGGCCGAGATGCGCGCGCACCCGCTCGATGATGAATACTGGCGGGCGAAAACGCCGGACTGGTCGAAAGTCGAGGTGCCCTTTCTCTCTTCCAACAACTGGGGCGGGCAGGGGCTTCACCCGAGAGGGAACTGCGAGGCCTTCATGCGAGCGGCTTCAGAAGAAAAATGGCTGGAGAGCCACGGCATCGAGCACTGGACGGAGTTTTACACCGACTACGGCGTCGCGCTCCAGAAGAAATTCTTCGGCCATTACTTGAAGGGCGAGGACACGGGCTGGAAGGATCAGCCGAGGGTCCTGCTTCAAATTCGCCACCCCGGCGAGAAGTTCGTGGAGCGTGCGGAGAACGAGTGGCCCCTCGCGCGCACGAACTGGACGAAGCTCTATCTCCATACGGAAGGCCACCTGCTCGGCGCGGCCGCGCCGGACGCGGCCGGTTCCGCCCCCTACCCCGGGGTGAGCGAAGGCGTCACGTTGGGCGCCCCGCCCGTGACGCGCGAAACCGATATCACCGGCCCCCTGGCGTCGAAGCTGTGGGTATCCTCTGCGACCGAGGACGCCGACCTGTTCCTGGTCTTGAGAGTCTTCACGCCGGATTTCAGGGAAGTCACCTTCCAGGGCGCGCTCGACCCCCACACCCCGGTGGCCCAGGGCTGGCTCCGGGCCTCGCATAGAAAGTTGGATGATGCGCTTACGCTGCCCTACCGGCCCTACCACGCGCACGACGAGGCGCAGCCGCTGACGCCGGGCGAGATTTATGAGTTGGATGTGGAAATCTGGCCGACCTGCATCGTGATTCCCAAAGGCTACCGCCTCGCATTGAGCATCCGGGGGTGCGACTACGTCTATCCCGGCGGCGTGACCCAGGGGCTTCCCAACATGCCCGCCGTGTTCTCGGGCGTGGGGCCTTTCCGGCACAACGATCCGGCCGACAGGCCGCCCGAGGTGTTCGGCGGCGAGGTGACTATCCACACCGGCCCCGGGCATCCCTCCCACGTGCTCTTGCCGATCATCCCACCGGAGTAGATAACGCTCACCAGCGGTGGGTGTGGGAATGTTGAAAAAGTCTGGGAAGCGATTTTGGATTGCGCGCACGCTTTTGAAGTTCACTCCCCCCTTGAGGGGGAGTCGGTGAGGTAAGGGCGTAAGCCCGCAAGCGAGCCGGTGGGGGGAGCTTTTTCAGTGGTATGTCCCCCCACCGAATCGGCCTTCGCCCAAGGGCTCGGCCTCTTCGACTCCCCCTCAAGGGGGGAGTGATTCTTCCTCTTTCATCAGTTGTCAATGAGACTCAAGGGTGCATTCCACAATCGTATGTCGATTGAAAAATCCGGCCCTGTATCAGCAGGACTTTTTTATTGCCCGTGCGGACGACCCGCCGCTGCTCTCCTTTCTTGACGCGCCGGGGCCTGTGTGTGATGATTTTTCCATCACACGAAATTCGAAGATGTATATTGAAGATGCGATTGCACACTGGGCCATAGATCCAACCGGGGAGGGAAGTCTATGAAGCGCATGATAGGAATCGTCATCGTGGCAATCGCGTTCGCCGGGTTCACGTCGCCCGCGTTCGCGAAGGACATCAAGATCGGCATCGTCGTGGAGACGCTGGGGAACCCCTATTTCGCGTGCCTCAAGCGCTCCGCCGAGGCGGAAGCCAAGAATCATCCCAACGTCAAGCTCACGGTTCTGAGCGGCGCCCTGGGCACCGACCTGATCGGCGTGACGAAGATGATCGACGACCTGATCCAGAAGCGCGTGCACGTCCTCGCCTTCAGCGCCATCGACCCGAACGCCATGGTGCAGACGGTGAAGAAGGTGCAGAAGAGCGGCATCCGCGTGCTCATCCATTCCGACGACCTGGCCAAGCAGGTGGCGCGGCACTTCGTCGGGCCGGATCAGTATTACGGGCAGTCCGCGGTCGCCAAGGCCGTCGCCGAGGAGTTGGGCGGCAAGGGCAAGGTCGCGCTCATGGAAGGCGTGCCGGGCAACATGTCCAGCATCCTGCGGAAAAGGGGCGCCAGGGACACGCTGGCCAAGTACAAGGGCATCAAGGTGGTCGGCGTCTGGGCGGCCAACTGGGACCGCGCGCAGGGGCTCAAGAAGGCCGAGGACATCCTGACGGCGCATCCCGACATCTCGGCCATCGTCGCCGTGAACGACGACATGGCCCTGGGCGCGCTGCAGGCCGTCAAGGCGCGCGGCAAGCTCGGCAAGATCATCGTCACGGGTTTCAACGGCGTCGAGGAGGCGATGCAGGAAGTCTATCGCGGCAACATGCTGGCGACCGTGCTGACTTTCTGCGATTCCGTCGGCAAGCAGCTCGTGCGCACGGGCGTCGACGTGGCGATGGACCGCGACGACAAGTCCAAGTACACGATCGACACCGGAACGATTCCTCTCGACACGAGACTGCTTCAGGCGGTCGGAAAGAACCTCAAAGCCGGCATCAAGTAGGAGTTCAAACGCGGCGCCGCGCGGCGGAGGCGGGGGTTTCGACGCCCCGTCTCCCCGCGCGTCCGCGCCTGAGGGGACGGACATGCCCATTCCACGCGACGTGCTCCAGGCCGAAATCGACAGGCGGCTCGCGAACACCCGGCGGCTGATGGCGGAGCGCGAATACGACGCCCTCATCGTCTACGGGAACAACAAGCTCTCCGGCAGCCTGCGCTATCTCACCGACTACTTTCCCGACCGGGCGGGGTGGATCAGCCTGACGTCCACGGAGACTTCCATCGTCGACGGCGGCGCGGCCTTTATCACGCAAGACGACGACCCCGCGCTCATGGTCGATCCGGGCCTCATGCCGACGCGCGAGGTGTGCGTCCCGCGCATCGTGGCGGGGGAGGGGTTTTCGGCGAAAAAGGGCGACGGCCTCTCCGTCGAGAACCTCGAAAAACTCATCCGCGACACGGGCGACGTGAAACGCGTGGGAATCGAGACGTTCGACAAGTTTCCGGCTCCCCTCTACGCGGGGATGCGGGAGATATTCCCGGAGGTCGAGATCGTACGCTCGACCATCGTCGAGGAACTCCGGATGGTGAAGAGCGATTTTGATCTCGAGATGATGCGAAAGGCGGGCCGCGTGGCGGATCTGGGGCATGAGACCGTCGCCGCCATCCTGAGCGAGGAGGGCGTCGGCACGACGGAGCTCGAACTCATCCGCGCCGCCGAGCACGCGATGCGCTCCGCCGACCCGATCTATGAGGATTCGTGCAGCTCCTCGCCGAGCCTCATCTGCAGCGGCTATCCGGTGGCGGGCGCGCTTTTACACATGCCGAGCCCGGCCAAGGCCATCGAGCGCGGCAACGTCGTGCACTGGGACATCTGCATGCGGTTCGAGGGCTATCCGGTCGACTCCTCGCGCACGCGCGCCATGGGGCCGGTGACGGAGGCCCACCGGCGCGCTTATGAGACGATACTCGAGATTCAGCGGACGGTCATCGAGGAGGCGAAGCCGGGCGTCATTGCGAGCCGGCTCGTCGACACGGCCGAGGCGATGGCCCGCGACGCCGGGTTCGATTTGTGGGACAGGTTCCTGGGCCACGGCCTGGGGTGGGACATCCACGAGCGCCCCGACATGGGAATCGAGAAAATGACGCTCGAGGAGAACATGGTACTCGCCGTCGAGCCGCGCATCGCCGTCGAGAACACCTATCTGTTCGGCAACGAGGACATGGTGCACGTCACGAAGGAGGGCGGCGTTTCCTTCACCGCCTTCCCGAAAGAGCCGCTGGAGATCTAGCGGCGCGCGCGGGGAGGGTTTTCGCCCTCCGCAGCGGGGTTTTGATCGTCATTCTGGCATGGGCCGAAATGACGACGGGAAAAACCCCTCGGAGAGGAAAAACGGGTTCAACGGATGGCCCTGCGCAGGGCGCGATGGTTCTGTAGGGACAGGCCTCCGTGCCTGTCCTGCCCTCCGTGGTTGTCCTTCGTCCGGACAGGCACGGAGGCCTGTCCCTACGGTGAACAATTCAATGATCGGGATGCCC
>VXPH01000134.1 GCA_009839615.1 Nitrospinota bacterium | reverse complement strand
ACCTCCCGGGGGCGCGGAGCTGTGGATCAGATACCGGGGGGAGGGATCATGAAATTAAACTTTTTAAAGGGTCTCAGATCTTGGATGGGGCCCAATATTGCGATGGACCTCGGGACAGCGAACACCCTGGTTTACACAAAAAATGCCGGAATTGTTCTTGATGAACCCTCTGTTGTCGCCTTGAACTCGAAAAATGGAGGAGCCGTTCTCGCGGTAGGCAAAAAAGCCAAGGAGATGTACGGTCGAACCCCTCCAGATTCAATTCGGACAATTCGCCCCATGAAAGATGGGGTAATCGCCGATTTTGACGTAACCAAAGCCATGATACGTCATTTTGTTAGAGCAATAGTACCCAAACGGTCATTCAGCCGACCTACAATGATGGTCTGCGTTCCCTCAGGGATCACCAGTGTGGAAATGAAAGCCGTGATTGATTCCGCCACCCAATGTGGGGCCGGCAAAGTCCACCTAATAGAAGAACCGATGGCGGCGGCCATTGGAAGCAAACTGCCAATTCACGAAATCGCTGGCTCTATGATCGTTGATATTGGGGGAGGAACAACCGAAATGGCCGTCATCTCCCAATACGCCGTTGCATATTCAGAATCTTTACGTATGGCGGGAGATGCGATGGACGAATGTATACAACGCCACATCAAAAGACACCACGGTTTATCGATCGGCTCATTCGAGGCAGAACGCGTTAAGATGGAGATTGGAGCAGCAGCTCCACTTTCAGAGCCGCTTGAAATGGAAATTTCAGGCTCAGATGTTTCCACCGGCATACCCCGGACCATCAAACTGTCCGATGAGTCGGTGCGTGAGGCTCTCGACGGTCCCGTGAAAGCCATCGTTGAATCCATTCGAAAAGCGCTGTCCAAAACAAGCCCTGAGCTTGCTTCAGACATTTACCGACGAGGAATCGTTTTAGCAGGTGGCGGATCGCTCTTGAAAGGACTCGGGACCAGGCTTCATGATGAGACAGGTCTCCCTATATATAGAGTCAAAGACCCACTAACCACCGTCGTTCGTGGAACTGGACACGTTCTGGACCACTTAAAAGATTTCAAGCAAGTCTGTCTGAACTGATCTTCACGAGCACCACCCCCCTGCCGGGGGCCCGGCCCCATGCGCAATACCGGGCTCCCGGCCCCTTCTTAATAAAATGACAGTACGGAGATTTCACTGTCAAAAATAATCCGGTAGAATTGTAAGATATTTGTCCACGGTTTTTCCAAATCCTTTATTTCAACTGGAAAGTAAAATGGCTTTCTCACAGCAAGGCGATTCATTTTCATTCAAGACATCCATAGATGACATGAAACTGGTTTACAGGATACTGCATCGCCACATCGGAGAGCACCTTGAGCTTATGGATAGTGAGTTTATGGACGAATTACAAATCGCGCTACAAAAAAAAGCTCAAAAAGAAGGAGTGGACATCGGTCATCACGGCGCATGGGATTTATGGCTGGGCAATGATGCGACAACCCCATGTGAGGAGCGTGTAAAAAAACGGAAAACATTCGATAGTTAACTCTCGACACCGAGACGCAATTCTAATGCTTCGTGCAAAACTTCCATCACTATATCCGTAGGCATATCCACTCCTGTCCACATTTTCCAAGCAGCCGCTGCCTGATATACCAACCAACCCGTTCCGCGAACAATTTGAGCGCCAGCCCGTCTGGCTGATTTTAGAAATTCCGTATCAGGAGGAATATAGACCGCATCTGAACAGATACAGCCGTTAGGTATAGCGTCTTCGGGAATCGGGGGGGTCGCCATACGTTCAGCATCTCCCCACATCCCAAGGCTTGTAGTATTCACGATAATCTCACAACCATCAGCCGCCGTATACAGATCGTCCAAGCCACCCCCTTTTGCACTCGAAGATGGAACGCTCTTTTCCACAAAATATGCCAACTCCAAAGCTTTTTCATGTGTTCGGTTTCTAATTTCAAGGCGAGCCGCTCCGCACTGGGCTATTTTGACGGCAATGGCTCTCGCGGCCCCTCCTGCACCCAAAACAAGACATTTCTTTCCCTTGGGATGCTCTCCCGTCGTTTCCTCTAAAAATCGGAGCCAACCGATACCGTCCGTATTATGGCCGATAAGGCGTCCGTCTTCTTCAAAAATTATCGTGTTGACAGCACCCATCAACCGTGCATCCTCACTCAACTCATCCATGAGTTTGGCTGCAGTCACCTTATGCGGAATCGTGATTGTAAGTCCGCGAAATCCCATCACCTGGGCTCCCCGAACGGCTTCTTCCAAGTTATCCGGGTGCACTTCATAAGCAAGATAGTGATAATCCAAACCCAACACTTCAGCCGCTTTGTTATGCAGTACAGGTGATAAAATATGGCCTGCCGGATACCCAAGAACTCCCAGTGGGATTGGATTTGGCATGGATGTTCTCCTTCACTTCGTTTCAACGGGTCAGTGCAGCATTTGTAAAGAACTTGTTACTATTACAATATATCAAAGACTGGAGTTTTCGATGCCCATTCGCAATCGAGAGAACCTCACGTTTCATCAGAGGTTTGAAAAGCCTATAAAGCTCAACATCATACCAAGGGCCATGCATCCAGATACAACACATATTTGAGGGCCTTATGAATAAACTCAAGGTAGCTGGGAAAAATATCCCCAGATACGATCTGCCGGATAAAGCTGTTGGCACGGCTAAATTCGCAGCAGACGTCACTGCTGCGCAGCCCCTTGTTGGCTTAATCCTCAGAAGCCCACTCCCATATGCGCGTATCGTTTCTATCAACACGGAAGAAGCAACGAAAATACCGGGCGTACGAAGCGTATTGACGAGCAACGATTGCCCCCCACACCGTTTTGGTCTCGAGATCAAAGACATGTGCTGGCTGGCTCGCGATGGTTATGTCCGATACATCGGAGACCCTATTGCGGCAGTTGCGGCAGAATCACTGGATGCAGCTCAGGCGGCGCTAGATTCCATAAAAGTTCGCTACGAGGCTCTCGAACCAGTGGTGGACCCATTGAAAGCGCGCGACGGCAAAGGTCCACTCGTTCATAAAGATTGGAAAAAAGTAGGCCTCGGGCCCTATGGAGAAGGGAACATAATCGGTCGATATGAAATGGCCATGGGCGATGTGGGTGCCGCTATGGAAAAGGCAGATCACATATTCGAGCACACATTCCAAACTCCATACGCGCACTCTGGATATATAGAGCCCCATGCTTGCACGGCGGAACCGGGGGCCGACGGAAAAATCACCATATGGACAACGACGCAAGCACCCTTCGTCATTCGCGAGCAAGTTGCTGAAGCTTTGGGGATTCCGCTGGCGAAAGTGAAAGTCATCCCTACAGAAATCGGCGGTGGATTCGGAGGCAAGATTCATTCGTTTTTTGAACACATCATCGCCTTGCTAGCTCTCAAAAGCAGTCGCGTCGTGCGCCATGAGATGACTCGGGAAGACGATCATAACGGCGTCAGCCCCAGGCAAGGGTTACGAATACATTTAAAAACCGGGGTAAGTTCTGATGGCAAAATTCTAGCCCGTGAATCAGATGTCATCGTCGACCATGGCGCATATGGTCCCGGTGCTCCGACACAGGCGAGTTCACGCATTCCAATGTTCACTAGTTGCTACAACATCCCTGATTGTTCGGTGACAATGGCGAGCGTCTACACCAACGGGCCCATCTGCGGATCGGTTAGAGGACCATGTGGGCCTCAGTGCTTCTTCGCAACAGAGGTGCACCTTGACATCATCGCGCGCGAACTGGGCATCGACCCCCTTGAAATCAGGCAAAAAAATGCCATTCGAAAAGGCGACACCGGATTATTCGGCACGCAAAAAGACGACGGCATGCTTAAAGTTTTGGAAAGCATCGCTAAAGAAGGAAACTGGGGCGAGACCATCGAAACGAATGTGGACTTGGAAGGCACTAGCTGGAAGCTAGGTCGAGGCCTTGCCGTTAGCTTTTGGCGCGGAAGTGGCGGAGCATCCGCGTGCACGGCGCGCTTAAACGCGGACGGCAGCGTCCAACTCCTTAGTGGCTCTGTGAACCTTACGGGCGCAACAACCTCGATGTGCCAGATTGCGGCGGAAATGATGGATATCGACTTTGAGCAAGTATCTTTTGACAGCGGAGATACCGACACTGCCCCCGAGTCCATCCATGCAGCGGGCAGCATGCTGACCCGTTCGATGGGCGCCGCTGTAATCGTTGCCGTGGATGATCTAAAAGAAAAAATTCGAGTTGTTGCCGCCGAAAAACTAGAAGCCGCCCCAGACGATCTGAAAATCGATAGAGGGCGCGTTTCTTCGATATCCACGCCCGAGCGCTCCATGTCATTAAGTGAAGTAGCAAAAGCGGCGCCAGGGATTACAGGCTATATTATGGGCCAAGGGGAAACACAGGCGCCGGCTTTTTGCCCCATCTATACGGCGCAAATCGCGGAGGTGGCCGTAAATCCAGATTCGGGTGAGGTGAAAGTTTTGAGGCTGGTTTGTTCACAGGATGTGGGCTTTGCCATGAATCCGATCTCCGTCGTCGGTCAAATGGAAGGCGGGATGCTGCAGGGAATCGGTTTAGCACTTATGGAAGAACAGCCTCGAGACGAGGCCGGCAATATCTATGGAGGAACCTTTCATGAATACCTTCTGCCCACCAGTCTGGATGTTCCCGAGCTGAAAGCCGTAATGGTTGAGAACAAAGCGGATGATACGCCTTACGGCATGCGAGGCGTCGGTGAACCACCCATTCTCGCTGCCCCTGCGGCCATCATGAACGCCATCGCCGATGCGGTGGGGACTCGATTTTTCGAAATCCCTGTAGGCCCGCATCACATTTGCGAAGCGATCAGAAAGGAGAGCGGAACATAGAAAACGGGATATACTTCTTGCAGACACAACATAGATGAACATCTTCGGGTGCTCAGACATTTTTGTTGTCTGTGGAATCGAAGTCTTCGATTGTTCCGACGTTCAGTTTGAAGAAGTTTGAGGAACTTCGGCCTGAATTACACGCAGAAGGTGACCATCCAAATACCACTTCATAGCTTTTACATTGAAATCATCATTTAGAACTATTATGGCGCCACACCGCAACCATTCGTTTCTTCTTGTTCGCCATGTCCAGATAAGCACACCCCGGTAACCGTTGAACCAAACAGGACTGAATGTCAGCTTTTCTCCCATTTGACCAAGAAGCTCCGTACAAGCTACGGCCACAAAATCATCACCTGTTCTTCGCTCGTCTCGGACGATAAACTCTACACCCGGCGACATGAGTCCTTGCAACAATACTTTGTCGCGAAAGCCGAGCGCCTCCACAAACCGCCCGAATACGCGCACTGCTTTTTCTTGTTCATCGGTGGATTCAGAGAAGAGATTCTTTCCCCAGTACTTATGAATTTGCGCTCGTTTTTTATCTGCATTATCAGCAATTTTGAAAACCTCCTGAATCGTTACTCCCATTACGGATGCCGCAATCCGGTCACCATCCTCCACCCCGTCCCTGAGTACGACGACAGCGCGTTGTTCGGGCGTCATGTATTGGAGAGGAAACAAAAACTCAAGCGCAACGCTTGGCCATACAGCATCCGCTTCTATCGATTTGATCTCGCCATTGGCGCTCGAATCCCTCGTTTGTATCAAATCGGGAAGGTCGAATTCATTCACCTCTAACGGTTTTTTCTCTCGCAATCTAGAAAGGGCTGCTTCCGTGCATGCCGTATAGAGCCATTCAGAATGATCTTCGATATTCTCCAGAGCCGGGCCCATTTCAATGGCTCGCAACATCGTATCTTGCACGATATCATCAGCGTCCAAAATACTGCCGGTGAGCCGATAGGCGTGTTGCCGCATCAACCCCCAATATTCTTGGGTATATTTTTCAAGATCGATCATGATGAGGTTCAAGCGGTCACAAACATCTCACGTAAATCCGAAGCCACCTGCAACGGCGCCTCGGTTTTTTCCATTACTTCATTTTTGCTCACGCCAGGAGCAATCTCGCGAAGCATAAGGCCTTCCGGTTCCACTGTAATAAACGCGATGTCGGTAATGATGACATCCACCACCCCTTTGCCAGTCAAAGGCAATGTGCATGCTTTTACAATCTTGGGTGCACCTCGCTTTGAAACATGCTCCATGGTGAGGATAACTTTTTGAGCGCCCACGACGAGATCCATCGCACCTCCCATGCCGGATATCATCCTGCCGGGTATCGCCCAGTTCGCCAGATCGCCGTTCCCGGCGACTTCCATTGCACCTAATATGGTGACGTCTATATGCCCGCCCCTGACCATGGAAAACGACATGGCGCTATCGAAATATGAACCACCCTGCAGTAGCGTCACAGTTTCTTTGCTGGCATTCAGCAGGTCAGGATCTTCATCCCCTTCGTATGGAAATGGTCCAACACCCAACACACCATTTTCCGAATGTATGGTGACGTCATATTCCTCAGGTATGTAATTGCTCACCAAGGTAGGTATTCCAAGCCCAAGATTGACATAACCCCCTCGAGGCACTTCCATGGCTGCGCGTCTGGCAATATCATGTCTGCTTAAAGGCAATTCAACTCCCCCCAAGACCATTTCGGGGCCGATTCGTCATAATCTCGATGGGTTTCTCAACATCTTCACCCAAAACTACACGCTGCACAAAAATCCCGGGCGTATGCACATTTTCCGGGGCGATTTTACCTACGGGAACAATTTCCTCTACTTCTGCGACCGTCACCTCGGCGGCAGTGGCCATGATGGGATTAAAATTCTGCGCGCTCATCCTGTATATCAGATTCCCACGCTCATCTCCCTTCCAAGCTTTGACGAAAGCATAATCCGCCCGAATGGGTTCTTCAAAAATGTATTCCAGCCCCTCAATGATTCTCGTCTCTTTTCCGTCAGCCACTACAGTGCCTGCTCCCGTTGGCGTAAAGAAACCACCGATGCCGGCCCCGCCCGCTCGAATTCGCTCCGTGAATGTTCCTTGAGGCGAGAGTTCGACTTCAATTTCTCTTTTCAAGGCTTGTTCTTCGTAAGCTTTACAAGCCGGACCTACGCGACTGGCGATAATGGATCGGACCTGTCGATTTTCAAACATCAAGCCAACACCCCAACCGTCCATTCCTCCTGCATTCGACACCAAACGGAAATCGCCGACATCCCTTCGTTCGCTCAAGGCTTTACATAAATTATGCGCCATTCCGCATATGCCGAACCCGCCGATAAGAATTGATGCGTCGCTGGGAATATCTGAAACAGCTTCCCTGGAACTCAATACGATTTTAGACAAACGAATTACCTCGACAAAAAAATCTTAAATTGCTCACGCATTTACATGCTGGCAGCCAAGGGTGATTTGATCAGCTTTCCATAACCCGCCCCACCAATGCTTTCACCGGTGAATACTGTTTATACACGATAACGGTTTTGTCCGTGTGTTTCGCAACGTTTTCGGGAATGGAGCCAAAAAGAATCTGCTTGTAGAAACTCTCGCCGGCTGCTCCCATGGCAATGACATCATATTCTTCAGACGCTTGAATAATTCCCACGGGAACGGACTTATGCGTGATAATTTGGCTCTCCACATGAACACTGCTCTCATCATTGATTCGGCCTACTGTCTCACTAAGACTTTGTTGAATGGAAAATTTTTGAGTTGCCCCACCATCAGGAGAAACGACCGTCGATACAACAAGCCTGGCATTGTGCGCCTTGGCTATCAAAGCTGTGTATCGCTCTGCCAAACGTGCATGTATACCCCCAGTTGTAGGCAAGAGAATATTTTTTATCTTCGCCTCACCTACAAGTTTAACCAACATAATATCCGCCCGCGCAAGATTCACAACGTCATCGACGATCTCCCCCAAAATACGATTCGCGGTAGAAGTGTAGCCTTTCCAACCAAGTACGATCAGATCACAATGGCGCTCTCTCGCCGTCTCCAGGATGGCGCGTGCCGGATTACGCCCGATCATTACCAGAGAACTTACTTTCACACCATTCGACTTGGCTCGAAGATGGGCCTGCTCCAAAATTCTTCTTTCTCGTTCAACGTACGAAGCCTCCCGGCTCGTCGGTGATTGCTCAGGCAAAGATACAACCCGCATGACGACGATTTCACCATCATTTTCGCTGGCAATCGCCGAGGCCAGATCTATCAGGGGAGCAACGTTTGTCGGATTTGCGATAGGAACCAAGACGCGGAAATCGCTCTCCTGCCCCTCCATGCTCATCTGCGCTACGCGGGACGGCTCACCCGGCAAGAATTCCTCTTCGGCTTGAGAACCCTTCCAGGCCAGAAAGCCAAGCATCCCCACGATCAGCCACAGGACGGCCATGATAACTGGCTCAGGGTGCTGCAGTATCAACGAAAGCAAATAAATATTTGCGGCAATTCCTATCAGTGGCAACAGCGGCACGAAGGGAACACGGAAAGGCCTCGGCAAGGTTGGAAATTTCTTCCGGTGATAGATGAGCGCTGCATTCACCAAAATCAGCGCCAACAAAAGAATGGTGTCCGCAAAATGCGCCAGCTTCTCTAGTCGAAAACTTTGCGCAAAGAGAACAATGGCCCCTCCCACCAACATAAGCGAAATAATGGGAGTGCGTGTCTGTGAGTTGATCGTGGCGATTCCAGACGGCAAATGTCCTAGCTGCGCCATGGACAAAACGACTCGCGAGCCCGCTAAAATCGATGCATTAGATGCGGAAATCATTGAAAAAAGCGCACCTACGACAATCACCATGCCGCCGACGGGGCCTAAGAAAAGACGCGCCGCATTACCCATCGCCGCTTCCGTATATTCCGTGAGGTTGGCGGCAATGATTACAAAGACCACCAATGTATAAAGAATCGTCACGATCATCATGGAAAGAAATATCGCGCGAGGAATTGTCTTCGTAGGATTCGCGACTTCTCCAGCCGAAGCCGCAATTGCCGAAAAACCAAAAAAAGTAATAAAAACCAAACC
>VXPH01000169.1 GCA_009839615.1 Nitrospinota bacterium | reverse complement strand
CGCTTAGTATGTAGGAAAGCGAAATTTCTTATATGAATAAAAATAAATTCTTTGCATAAAAATTCACTATACAACAAATTACCGCCGAAACCCAAAACCCTCCGAGACGATGACGCCAGGATGGACATACGGGGTTTCGTTAGAAGTGGCGGGGCTGACGGGACTCGAACCCGCGATCTCTGGCTTGACAGGCCAGCGCGATAACCAAACTTCGCTACAGCCCCCATGAAAAAAAGATCTTCAAAACCGCCCGAAGAATGTCGGTTTATAGCCCGCTCTCGGGCTGGAAGTCAACACGAATTGATTTCATTTCTCTCCGAATCGACAAACACAATGCTTCCGCATGAGGAGACGCCGCTCAACCCAGGATCGAACCGAGAGACTCCCCCTCCGAGAGGCGCACCATCCCCTTTTCCGTCACCAGGGCATCCACGAAACGCGCGGGCGTAACGTCGAACGCGGGGTTGTAGACGCGCACATCCTCCGGCGCAACGGGTTCGCCGCCGAAGGAGCGGACCTCCTCCTCGGGGCGCTCCTCGATGGGAATGTCCACGCCGCTTTTCGCCTCCATGTCGATGGTGCTCGTCGGCGCTGCCACGTAAAAAGGGATCTTGTGCTCCCTGGCGAGCACCGCGAGGCCATACGTGCCGATTTTATTGGCGACGTCCCCGTTCGCGGCCACGCGGTCCGCACCCACCACGACCGCGTCGATTTTGCCCAGCCGCATGCAGTGCGCGGCCATGTTGTCGGTGATGAGAACGACGGGCACCCCGTCGCGGCTCAACTCCCAGGCGGTGAGGCGCGCTCCTTGCAGGAAGGGCCTCGTCTCGTCCACGTAAACCTCCCGCACCCGACCGTCCCGGAAGCCGCTGCGAATCACGCCGCCCGCCGTGCCATAGCCCGCAGTCGCCAGCGCGCCCGCGTTGCAATGCGTGAGAACGCTGCTCTCCTCCGGCAACAACTCAGCACCCAGGTCTCCTATCTTCCGGCAAACCGCTGCGTCTTCCTCGTGCATCGCCTCGGCGAGGCGGAGGAGTTCCCCGGCCAGCGTTTCGGGTGCGGAGCCGCTTTTATCGACGTGCGCCATCATTTTTTCTATCGCCCAGAAAAGATTCACCGCCGTGGGGCGCGTGGCGCTCAGAACCCGGGCCGCTCCCTCAAGCGCCTCGCGCTGCACACCGGCGCCTGAACCCGCGTGGCGGGCGGCAGCGAGGGCGATGCCGTAGCTCGCCGCGATTCCGATGGCGGGCGCGCCGCGCACCACCATGGTCTTAATGGCCTCGGCCGTCTCGTCCTCCGTGCGGCATTCGATATACGTCTCTTCAAGGGGGAGCTTGCGCTGATCCAGCAGAACGAGGACGCCGTCTCGAAACGCGATGTGGTGAAAATTACCCTCAATCTCTTTTTTCCCGTCCATCCGGATTCTCTCATTCATGGTTTCGCACGAGCGCGCGGCATCCTACGCCACCGCGCTCAGGATATCTTTCACCTCCGCTATGCTCAATCCCAGGACTTTCAGGCGCTTCCTGCGCGCGCCCGCGCCCGAGGCGATTCGTATGGCGCGCTTCGGTATCTTCATTTTCCGGGAAAGCAACTCGATGCACTGCCTGTTGGCGGCCCCGTCGACGGGCGGCGCCGTCAGCCGCACCCGCAAGACGCCGTCCTGAACTCCGCTGATTTCTGCTTTGGATGAGCGTGGTTGAACCCGAACCTCAAAGCTGACGCCGTCCGCCTCCTCGCGGAGGCCGATCACGACGCATCGCCCTCCGCTTTCTGGTTCAGCTTGATGACGTTTTCGCTTTCCGCATCCGGGGCGTCTTCGCTCTCCCCTTCCAGGAGGCGGGCGAGGTCGATCCCCATGCGGACACCCTCGGTTTCGAGTGTTCGGATCTGGGAGAGAAAGGTCTCGTACAGATCGGTGAGGATATTATCCCGCTGCGCCGTTAACTGTCCTATCTCCTCGCGCAGCGTTTCGATGTCCTTTTCAGCTTTCGCGCGAATCCTCTCCGCCTCGACTTCGGCCCCTTTGATGAGTTCTTCGGCGTCGGTTTCCGCTTTTTCCACCAATTCGCCGGATTTGGCCGTGGCCTGGTCCCTGAGTTCGTTCACGGAGATGAGGATTTTCTGCAGATTGGCGTGCTCTTCTCTCAAACCATTGTATTGATCGAACAGGTCCTTGCATTGCAGGCTGAGTTGTTCGTTCTTCCGCAGCGACTGATCCAGCCAGTCGGCCACTTTGAACAGGAACGCATCGACTTCGAGACGATCGTAGCCCCGCATCTTGCTCGAAAAGCTGTGGCTCCGAACGTCGTTGCCGCTGAACTTCATCGCAGGCTCCCCAGGAGAAAATCAACGCAGCATATTGGCCAGATCAAAAATACTCTGAACCACGAAACTTTGCAAAAAGAATATGATCAACAACACCACGATCGGACTCGCATCGATGCCTCCGATGTCCGGCATCCGGTATCGCACGGGAGCCAGCACCGGCTCCGTCAGGCGATACAATATCTGGACTATCGGGTTGTAGGGGTCGGGATTCACCCACGACAACAATGCGCGAATGATGATGATCCAGATGTAGATGGTGAGCACGTAGCTGAGAATGACGCCGATTCCGTGCATGAAATTCGATATCAGAAACACGGCCGAACCCTCATCTCGAAAAGCGGGCTAGCCACGGCCGAGCTCTTCGCTCCTGCGCGCGGCGGCGCTCACGGCGTTCATGACGGCGGAGCGCAGACCCCCGTTTTCCAGCGCGTGCAAGCCGGCGATGGTCGTCCCCCCGGGCGAGGCTACCATGTCCTTCAAGCGGCCCGGGTGCTCTCCCGTCTCGAGGAGCATCCGGGCGGAGCCCAAAACGGTCTGGACCGCCAGCAGCATCGCCTCCTCACGCGGCAGGCCTGCCCTCACCCCGCCGTCCGCCAGGGCCTCGATGAACTGGAAAACATACGCGGGGCCGCTGCCCGACAAGCCGGTCACGGCGTCCATCAGCGATTCCGGCAGGACCACCGCCTTGCCGACGGACTCCAGCAGCTGCTTCGCTTGCGACAGGTCCGATTCCGAAGCCCCTCCGCCCGCGCACAGCCCCGCAGCGCCTTCTCCTACGAGAGCGGGCGTGTTCGGCATGACACGGACGATGCGCGCCTCATCGCCCAAAATCCCCGTAAACCGGTTCGTGGGCGCGCCGGCGACGACGGAAATCAGGAGCGGTCGGTGCGCGAGAGCGTCTTTCAGCCCACCCAGAACGGCGTCGAGCACCTGCGGCTTCACGGCAATCACCACCTTACCCGCCTCGGGAGCCGCCTCCGCCCCGTCGGACACCACATGAAAACCCGAAGTTTGCCGAAGATATTCGGCGCGCTCCGCCAGGGGTTCCGCGATGACGATGTCATCGACTTCCGCATAGGCGGAATTCACCATACCCATGGCGAGCGCTTCGCCCATGTTTCCGCCACCGATTACAAGGATTTCCGCCATGATCCAAGCACCTTTCGCACATGCTCCCGAAATCGCTCCGAACGCCGGAGCCGATTCATCCTACTGAAATAATTAGCCTAATTCAAATTCGCCTCAGTTCGTTTCCCTCGGCCCGAAAATCGCTGTGCCGATGCGGACGAGCGTCGCTCCCTCGGCTATCGCGACTTCGAAGTCGTTCGACATGCCCATCGACAATTCCCGGGTGTGGGAGAACCCGGCGTCCAGGGCCTCATCCCTCAATTTTCTCAACAACTCGAAATGAGGGCGGCTCTCCTCCGCCTCCCGGCCCAGGGGAGGGATACACATCAAGCCGACCACCCGCAAGGCTTCCAGCGCGGAAACCTCCCGCACGAGCGTCATCGCATCCGCAGGGGTGACGCCTCCCTTCTGGGCTTCTTCCCCGGTATTCACCTGGAGGAACACTTCCAGGGGGTCTCCCCCCGCGGCATTCACGCGCTTGTTCAGTTCACGCGCCAGGACGAGGGAATCGACGGATTCCACCACGTCGAACAGTCCGGGCACGGCGCGGGCCTTGTTGCGTTGTAAGCTGCCGATGAGGTGCCATTTTGCTCCGCCCGCGACTTCAGGGTCGATCTCGCCCCTTTTGCGTTGGGCTTCCTGCACCCGGTTCTCGCCGATGATGTCGACGCCCGCCTCGATGGCTTCGACGACGCGCTCGGCGGGCTGGGTCTTGCTCACGGCCAGAAGGCGGATTTCACCCGGATCACGGCCACAGGCGCGAGCGGCGTCCGCCACGCGCTCCTTCACCACCTCGTATCGCTGCCCGACTTCGCTCACCGTCTGCTCACGCTCCTATCCATATCGCCGAGAGCAGCCTCCCCGTGGGCCGCCCGTCCCGGCGGTAGGAGAAAAACCTCGATGATTCACAGAACGTGCAGGGCCCCGGCGCGCCGATCCGGCTTTCGGGAATCCCCGCCGAGGCCAACTGCAGCCTCGCCGCCAGGGGGAGGTCCAGCAGCCACTTGCCCCCTCCCAGGGGCGTGGCGAAATCTCTCCAGTTCCGGTGCCGTTCGCGAAAAGGCGGCAGGCACTCCTCGCCCACCTCGTAGCGGGCCCCGGAAATGGCGGGGCCGAGGGCGGCCCGCATGTCCCGGGGATCACAGCCGTATTCCTCTTTCATCCTCTCGATGGCCGCGGGCAAAACGCCGCCGGCCACCCCCTTGCGCCCCGCATGCACGGCGGCGACGGCCATTTTCCGGGCATCCGCAATGAGCACGGGAATACAATCCGCCGTCTGAACCGCTACGCCCAAGCCCGAAGCGTTCGTGATCAGCGCGTCGCCGCACGTCCTTTCACCAGGGGATACGCGCTCCGCCACGATAACGTCGCACCCGTGCACCTGTTTCGCTTCCACCAGGCGTCCCGCCGGAAAATCGGCGGCTCCAAAAAAGCGTTTTCTGTTCTCCGCTACGTTTTCGGGAGCCTCACCCCTGGCGCGCCCGAGGTTCAGGGAACGGAACCGGCCTTCGCTTACCCCTCCCCATCGGGTGCTGAACCCGTGACGCAAGAAACCGAGTTCATCCAGCAAAGGTGAACCGAAAAATTCAACGCCGCCGGATTCGTGGCGCTCCAAAGACTTCATCCGCAACCCATCCCGGACGACGAGAAACTGCCGAACACCTTCCATAAACCCCTTGTCCGGCTCTCATTATAAAGAGAGGTCCGTGACGCCACAAGAAACGGGCCCATTGCCCGAGAAAGGCGGGGCTGGGGGAGAATGCTCTCCCCCAGTCGCGTCCATGGGGAATGCGTCGTCAGGCGCGAGGGAGGCCCCCTCTGCCGAACGACGTGGGGGGGTTAGTCAACCTGCTTGCGCAGGAAAGTGGGCACGTCCAGATCGTCGTCCTCCAGGTTATCCGCGACGCCGGATGGCGTCTTGGTGTTTTTCAGGCGGATATACGCGGGAACCGAAATTTTGCCGCCCTCGGTGCCCGTGGCTTCCGACTCCAGCGGGGGAACCTCGCGGATCGATTCCCGTCCGAAGCCCGTTGCGATGACGGTCACGCGAATCTGGTTGTCCATGTGCGGGTCAATCACCGAGCCGAAAATGATGTTGGCCTCCTGGTGCGCTTTTTCATGGACGAGCCGGCAGGCCTCGTTTACCTCGTAGAGCGAAAGGTCCTTGCCACCGGTGATGTTGATGAGTACGCCCCGGGAACCCTCGATGGTCCCTTCCTCGAGCAGCGGAGAGTTGATGGCGTTTTGCGCGGCGATGACGGCGCGATTCTCGCCCTGGCCCGTGCCGCTGCCCATCAGGGCCTTGCCGCCCATGTCGCGCATGATGGTGCGCACGTCGGCGAAATCGAGGTTGATCAGGCCGGGCGTGGTGATGAGGTCGGCGATTCCCTTGCACGCCTGCAACAAGACGTTGTTCGCCTTCTGGAAAGCCTCCGTCATCGGCGTGGAACGCTCGACCATGCCCAGGAGACGCTGGTTGGGGATGGTGATGAGCGTGTTCACGGCGTCGCGCAACTCCTCGATGCCCTCGTCGGCCTGACTCATCCGGCGCGGGCCCTCGAACTCGAACGGCTTGGTCACGACGCCCACCGTCAGCACCCCCGCCTCTTTCGCGATGCGCGCGAGGACGGGAGCGGCGCCCGTGCCCGTACCACCACCCATTCCTGCGGTGACGAACACCATCTCGAGGTCTTGCATGAATTCCGAGAGACGCTCGGTGTCCTCCAGGGCGGCTTTCCTGCCGACCTCGGGGTTTCCACCGGCTCCCAGTCCATTCGTCAACTCCTGGCCGAGCTGGATTTTCTCGGACGCGAGCGAACGCTCCAAAACCTGGGAATCCGTGTTCGCGGCCACGAATTGAACACCCTCCATGCCCGCTGAAATCATGGTGTTGACGGCGTTGCCTCCACCGCCTCCTACGCCGACGACCGCGATTCTCGCGCTGCACGGCGTTTCCTGCTCCAATGTGAAAAACGTCGTATTACTCATTCTTCCCCCCCTTCGATCCCGGGAAGCGCTCGCCGCTCCCCCTTGCGATCATTTGAATACACTGGCCAAAACATGGCGGATTTTTTGTGTTGTTTGACGGATGGAGCCATGCGACGCCCCGTTCACGAGACTGCGGCGCCTGGGGACGCCCGTCTTCATGGCGTAAATCACCAGACCCACGGCGGTGGAGTACATGGGCCCATTGACCATGTCCACCAGCCCGCCGATGCCACCGGGAATGCCCAGCCTCACAGGAAGCTGAAGCACGTTTTCGGCCAATTCATCGACGCCCTCGATGATGCTCGCCCCGCCCGTGAGGACGACGCCGGCGGGCAGGAGATCCTCCATGCCGCTTTTCTGAATCTCGCGGCGGATGAGCGTCAGTATCTCCTCCATTCGGGGTTCGATGATCTCGGCGAGCATCTGCCGGCTCAGCACGCGCGGCGGGCGGCCCCCGACGCTGGGCACTTCGATCTCCTCATCGCTCGACACCCGCGCGGCCAGGGCGCAGCCGTGCTCCTGCTTGATTCTTTCCGCCTGGTAGTCCGGCGTCCGCAATCCTATCGCCATATCCCTCGTGATGTGGCTGCCGCCCACGGGAATGACGGCCGAATAACGCAGCGCGCCCCCGCTGATGACGGCGACGTCCGCCGTGCCGCTCCCGATGTCCACGATGGCCACGCCGAGGTCGCGCTCATCATCGCTCAGCGCGGCCAGCGAGGAGGCGAAAGGCTGAAGCACCAGACGCTCGACGTTCAGGCCCGCCCTCTCGACGCTGCGGGTGATGTTCTGAATTGCAGGAATCGCGCCCGTCACGACGTGGACCTTGCACTCCAGGCGAACGCCCGCCATTCCCGCGGGTTCGGTGACGCCCTCCTGATCGTCGACGATATATTCCTGCGGCAGCACATGGATGATTTCGTGATCCGTCGGCATCGTGACCGCCCGCGCCTGCTCAACAACGCGATCGATATCGTATTGCGTAACGATCTTGTTCTTGATGGCCACGATACCGTTGGTGTTGAAACTGCGGATGTGCCCCCCCGCCACGCCGACGAATGCGGAGCGAATGGGCGAACCGCTGATGAACTCCGCCTCTCCCACCGCCGTTTGAACCGACTCCACCGTCTGGTCGATATTCACCACCGAACCCCGGTTGAGCCCTTTCGAGGGGGTTTTTCCCAAACCCACGATTTCGAGAGAACCGTCCTCGCCTACTTCGGCCACGACCACACAGATTTTCGAAGTGCCGATGTCCAGACCCACCAGCACATCGCCTTGTTTGCTCATCCCAATGTCCCTCCATCCTTTGTGAGCGGCCGAACGATAACCCTGCCGGGAAATCTCAGATCGAACCGGAGACCGTCCGCCCCGAATTTCTCCTGACGGAGAACGTCGTCCGCAACGGCCCGGAGCCGACCGGCCTGACTCTCCATCATCGCTTCATTGACCATAAGTTCCACTTTCCCCTCCAAGGCGCGAAGCCGGAGCTGGCCCGGCCCGGTGTTTCGGACGGAAATGCAGCTGGCGCCAATCACCGGCGAATCCTGGAATAAAAAGACAGCCTTTATGGAGCTCGCCAGACGCGGGTCGCGAACCACGTCGCCCGGGCGCCAACGCTGCGAGTCGAACCCCTCGACCATGGGCAGACATACCGCGCTTGGCATCGCGGATTTACCGAGTACGACCCCATCTTCATCCACGACGAGAGCTTGATCGCCCACGATGAGTGCAGCGGGTTTGCGCTCGAGGATATCGATCTGGAGAAAATGGGGTGGGCGCATGCGCACGCTCGCCCGCTTTATCCACGGGTGGGAGGCCACGCGAGAGCGCACACCCGCCAAATCGGCGTCGAATATGTTCGCCCCCGGCTCGAGCCCCACGAGTTTTCTGATATCCTCGGCCCGAAGCGTCCGGTACCCCGTCACCACCACCTTGCTCAACTCGAAATGAGGCGTGCTCTTCGCCCACTGGACCGCGTGCCCGCCCAGGAGAAGCACTTCCACGAAAACCAAAAAACCGATTGCAGACCATATCCAGTTCGCGCCCGCTCTTTCCTTCCCGCCCCGCTCGACTCTTTTCCTGCCGGCTCGTTTGACGGTTTTCCTGACGATCCGGGGATGTTCAGCCGTCTGGGCGAGGTTCAGGAACACTTCTTTGCCTTCGGCTTTCCCGCTCCATGTGAACGACAAACGCCTCACGCCGGGTCCTCCCCGATGACGTTCAACTCCAGGACCAACTCGATACCCCTCTGTTCCAGAATCGCTCTTTTCACCTCGTCGATGAGCGCCAGAACATCCGCCGCCGCGGCCCCGCCGAGATTCACCATGAAATTCCCGTGCACCTCGCTTACCTGCGCGCCGCCGACGCGCATCCCCTTGAGGCCCGCCGATTCGATGAGCACGCCTGCGCGCTCGCCGGGCGGATTCTTGAATATCGAGCCCGCGCAGGGCACCCCCCAGGGCTGACGCTCCCGCCTTTGAACGGCGCTTCGCCTCAATTGCTCCTGCAATGCGCCGGCGTCAGCCTGGCGGAGCGAGAAGCGAACGGTGAGCACGACGCCCAGCGCCGGGCATTCAGGGCGCCGGGAACAGCAACGCCAGACCTTCGC